>CALLQC010000011.1 GCA_938015255.1 uncultured Erythrobacter sp. | reverse complement strand
CCATTATCACGGGCGGTAGCGGGTAGGAAACGGGCTCTTCTTGCCTACCAGCGGATCAGCGGCGGGACCACGATCCGCCCGATCACGGCCGAAATGGCGACCGGGGCGACATGCCACAGCCCGACATGCGAGAACGTATCGAGCGGACAGGTAATACCGTAGGCCAGCGTTCCCAGCGAACCAGCGGTAAGGCCGGTCAGCCATGCGGAACGCTCGATCGAAACCGGCGCGCCGCGGCGCAGCCAGAATATCGCAGCCAGTGCCACCAGTGCACCCGACACCAAGGAGGCTCTCGTGCACATCAGGGCGACCGGATCGTTCAGCCCTTCATGTGCGTGCACACCCTGGCCAGACATCAGGCTGATCACTGCGCCGACCGGAAGGATGGCCAGCATCAATGCACCCCATATCGGCGCATCACCGCGCGCGCCGACACGCGGCAAGGATCCGCTGACAAGCGCCGCCGCGCTCGCCGCGCCCAGCACCAGCAAAAGACCGTGGGTTATCAGGAAATATCCCGAAGCCTCTCCCTGAAAGATTCCATCCCACCATTCGAAAATGGCAATGGAGCCCACCGCAGCAACAATCGTTGCAAACGCGATCAGCGAGAGGCCCTGACCGGGCTTTATACGGCGAACCGGAGCCAGATCGTCCGTCAGGGAAGCGATCAGATCTTCGCGGTTCATCGTGCTTGCGTACTTTTCCATATCAATCAGCTTTCTCAACCAACGTGGCCAGTTTCTTCAGACCCCGATGGATATTCACTTTTACCAGGCTTTCGCTTTGCCCGGTTTTTTCCGCAGCCTCTCTAACCGAGAGGCCGGCGATCTTTACCATTTCAATAACTTCGGCCTGCTTTTCGGGGATTTGTCCGAACAGCCGGTCAAGGCTTACGCGCGCCATGACAACTTCTTCTTCGCTGTCTTCTACGGCGTCATCCTCCATCAGTTCCTTGCTGTCATGCTTGTAGACTTTGCGCAGGTGATCGACCCAGCGATACCGCGCAATGGCTGCAAGCCACGGCAGAAAGGGACGCGCAGGATCCCAGGTTGCGCGTTTGGTATAAAAGGCGATGAGAACCTCCTGCACCAGATCATCGATCTGATGCGGGGGCACCCTGCGCCGAAAATACCTCTCCAACCAGACCCCCACCTCTGACAGCAACACATTACCTGCGGCCTTATCGCCGTCTTGTGTCGCTGCCATGAGGCGGGCGAGGGTGGGTTCGTCTGCTACCATCAGGCCGCCTTTGCTCCGGCCACGCGGCCCAGAAGCGCATCGAGTGAGAACAACCCGCCGCCGCGGCTGACCAGGAACCCGCCCAGTGCGAGAACCGTGATGGCCCAGCCAAAGAAGTGCGCCGCATCGGGGAACACGAACAACTGAATGACCAGCGCCATACCCATCAGCGCAAGCGCCGAGAATCGGGTGAACAGGCCGAGCACAAGCAGGATCGGAAACAGAAATTCGGCATATGTTGCCATCGGAACAGCGATGTCCGTGGGGATTGGCAGGCCGGAAAACTCGTTTTCGAAAATGAAATACTGCGTCTCGTCAATCTGCAACCAGGTGTCTTCGACAACCTTGGTCTTGTACGACCGCCAGAAAATTCCGGCGAGTGCGATGCGGGTAAACAGCTGTGCGATGCTTTCGAAAACCGTGCCCGAAAGCAGGCCTGTCAGCCGGTTCCACAGGTTGATCATGTTACTCACTTTATCCTCCTCGAATGGGCGGGCGCGCCAGATCTTGCCTGAAAGGCGCGCCGCCTGGTTCTATTATCGTTTGATCGGCTTCAGCGAGCCGTTGCCTTTGGGCGTCTTGATCTTCACGCAGGAACCCTTGTCGACATATTTCCAGGCATTGCCCTGATAATCTTTTGTCGAAGTACCTGCACAGCTGGTGCCCGGACCGGCGGCGCAATCATTCTTGCCCGCTTTCGAAATGCCGTAACATTTTTCCTTCGCGCCTTGTGCGGCGACCGGGGTGGTTGCGAGACCGGCTGCGATACCTGCTGCAAGAGCGAGGCCAGCGAAATTCGCGACAGACTTGGCATTCATAACAATTCTCCAAAAACTCTTTTACGGATCAGTTCACCCGGCTCACTGCCGGATACACAATGCCATTCGCCCGCTCGGCGCCGCTGGTTACAGCGCGGCCAAAATTCTTTGCGAAAAATGTTTATCTCCCTTCCCTGTAACGGCGCGCGAGTGATGAGCGAACCCGCAGAGAACCATCCGTGCGGCAGGGTATCCCTGACATGCGGACAACACAATGCAGCAATGACAGGGGCTTGTTTGTTACGGGACGTGACCCCGCAAGCAGTCCTTTGTCAGGCAGCCCGGTGCCGGGCAGGACGTGCTGGGCCGGAGACCTGACCCCTTACGGCCGGCGAGTTTGCTCAGCCGCACCGGGCTGCCACCCTTCGACTTCCTGGCCATTCTGCTATGGAGATCCATTATGACGCAGAACATTCAATCCATTCCGCCTTTTGCAGGCTTCGGCCTGGGCCTCAGGCGGACGCATTATGAAGACTTCCTCGAAAGCGCGGTGCCGGTCGATTTTGTCGAGGTCATCAGTGAAAACTACATGATCGAAGGCGGGCGGCAGCTGCGCATTCTCGAACAGGTCCGCTCGCAATATCCTGTTATTTTGCACGGTGTTTCGATGTCGATCGGATCAGCCGGGGGACTTGATCAGGATCATCTCGCCAGGCTGAAGTTGCTTGCAGACCGGATCGAACCGCTGTGGGTGTCCGATCACCTGTGCTGGACCCGTACAAGCGCGCATAACAGCCACGATCTCCTCCCGATGCCTTTGACCGAGGAGGCATTGCAGGCGGTCTGTGCCAATATCGACCGCGCACAGGAAACGCTGGGCCGGGCAATGCTGTTTGAAAACCCATCCAGCTATCTCACCTTTCCGGAAGACGAGATCAGCGAGTGGGAGTTCCTCGCCGAAATGGCGCGGCGGACCGGATGCTATCTGCTGCTGGATGTGAACAACATTTATGTAAGCGCGCGCAATCACGGATTTTCGGCCGAGGATTATCTGGCCGGTCTGCCGCTCGAACGGGTGCGACAAATCCACCTTGCGGGCCACGATCCCGCCACGCCGGAGCGCGATGTTATCATCGACACGCATGACCGCGAGGTCGCTGACGGCGTGTGGGACCTTTATGCAAAAGCGATTGCGATGCTGCCTCAGCCTGTGGCGACGATGATTGAGCGCGACGAGCATATTCCCCCTTTGCCCGACCTGCTTGCAGAGCTGGACAAGGCGCGCGGCATCGCCTCCGAAGCGCTGGTGCCCGCGTGAGCGATACTCTGGCCGAGCGGCAGGCAGCGTTTCTTGCCGCGATACTGGATGAGCGCGCACCGCTGCCTGCGGCGTGGGGCAACCGTCAGGCGATGGGTATGCAGGTCTATCGCGGCAATTACCGTTCGGCGCTGATCGGCGCGCTTGAAAGCACGTTCGAGCGGACCTGCCGCTATGTTGGCGAAGCGCCTTTCAAACAGGCCGCGATCAACCACGCGATCCAGCATCCCCCATCGGGCTGGACGATCGACGAGGCGGGGAAAGGCTTTGATGCGACCTGCGCAGCGCTGTTCGCCAACAATCCCGAGGTGGCACAGCTCGCCTGGCTGGAATGGGCCATGCTCGAACTGGCAACGGCTCCCGATTGCGAGGCGCTCACACCGCAGGCATTTGCCGAGGCAACAGCTGGGTTCGCAGATGAGGACTGGATGGCGCTGCGGTTCGATTTTCAGCCCCGAAGCACCGCAAGGGGCGTGACCGCCAATCTCACAGGATTGTGGCCTGCTCTTGAAGAGGGTGCAGAGATCGACCGGCCGGAGCCGATACTTGCGCAGCAGCGCGGTTGCATCGCCTGGCGTGAAGGGGAGCGTCCGACATTCAAGCTCGTCGACGATGCGGCAGCGGCCGCTTTCACGCAGATGCAGTCAGGCGCGAGTTACGGCGAGATGATCCTCGCGCTCGCTGGCGATGGCTCTGACCCGGAAGCTGTCCAGAACGCGGCGATGCAGGCGGGCGCATTCCTGGGCGACTGGCTGAGCGAAGGGATGATCACCGCGCTCAGGGCTTGACTTGCCGCCACCCTCGGGCACTTTGCCATCAAAGGAGAGACGGGGATGCTGAGCGAGACTGCTACCGAATTGCGGAGCGCCAAGGCGAGCCTGCTTATGCGATCGGTCAAATGGCTGATGTCGACGCGAAAGCCGGTTTTTCCGCACACCTCTGAGGAATTCAAAGCCCACATGGATGCGCGCGAGCTGCCGCACGATGCGTCCATTCCCAACCAGTTCAAGCACAAATACCAGGTCGAGCACTGGACCGCGGCAGAGCAGGCGGTTGTCACCATCCATCCCAGATCCGGGCCGGGAAAATGGCACATGCTGTATTTTCACGGCGGTGGTTTCGTGCTGCCGATGTTCAAGGAGCACTGGCCGCTTGCCGCCGCCATGGTCGAGCAATGCGGCGTCAGCATCACGATACCGCTCTACCGCGTCGTACCGGAAAGCTCATACCGTACGCAGGATGAGGTAGCCGATGCGACCTATGCCAAGCTGGCGCAAACGCACGACCCGGCGAAGATCATCCTCAATGGCGATAGCGCGGGCGGGCATATGGCGCTCAGCCTGGCGCTGCGGCTGGCCAGGGCGGGAGGCCCCATGCCGGGCAAACTTGCGCTGTTCGCCCCCTGGCTGGACGTAACGATGGCCGATCCCGCCATCGCTCAGGTTGAGCCGCACGACTTCATGCTGAAGATCGGCACGCTGCGTTCATGCGGAGAAATGTTTGCAGGCGACCGCGATCCGGCCAGCGCTGAATGCAGCCCGCTCTACACCTCTGCCGAGGAGTTGGCGCAGCTCCCGCCCACGCGCATCTGGACAGGCCGGCATGACCTTTTCATCATCGACAGCCGGACCTTCGCAGGCAGATTGCGCGATGCCGGGGTGGATGCGAGGCTGTACGAATATGAAGCCGCACCGCATGTGTTCATGGCCATCACCCCCACGCGCGAGGCAAAGGATGTGTTCGGCCTGCTGAATGAATTTCTGAACGCCTAGCCGAACGTTTCCGAGACCATGTCCTCACTCAGGGTCCAAAGGCGCTCTGCGGCTTCCGGATCGACCGCATAGCTGCGCACACCTTTGTCGCTGGAGGTATCGTCGATCTCGGCGATGCCGCAATCCTCGCAATAGACGCCGCCCGCTGCCGACAGCTCCTCTGCCGTGGCCGCCCAGACCGATGTGGCCGCCCCTTGAGGAATGGTTTTCCATTGAAAATTCGGATCGGCGGTGGTCACTCGCTGGACCAGCGCTTCGGCCTGTTCCTCGCTCAGATGACGGCCCAGATTCGTGTCTATTCCTCCCGGATGCACCGCATAGGCGCGCACGCCCTTGCCGGAAAACCGCTTGTCCAGTTCGACTGAGAAAAGAACATTGGCCGTTTTCGATTGGCCGTAGCTTGCCCATTCATTGTATTCGCGGCGCTCGAAATTCGGGTCATCCAGATCGACCGGGCAAATCTGATGGCCGCGGCTGGAAAGGTTTACGATCCGCTTTCCCTCACCCTTGTCGATCAGCGGCATCAAATGCTTGGTCAGTACAAAGTGGCCAAGGTGATTGGTCCCAAATTGCCGCTCGAACCCGTCATCGGTGCGCTCTTTGGGGCAGGCCATCACGCCGGCATTGTTGATCAGCAGGTCGATTTTTTCGAGCTGTTCCTGCGCCATTCTTGCGCAATCGCGCACGCTTTGAAGATTGCCGAGATCACAGATGATCGTCTCGACAGCTGCATTGCCGGTGTCTGCACGGATCGCCTTGGCCGCTTCGTCCAGCTTTTTCTGACTGCGCCCCGCCAGAACGACATGCGCGCCCTTGGCCGCCATAGCCCGCCCGGTTTCCTGCCCAAGCCCCGAATTGCCGCCGGTGATGAAAACAGTGGTGCCGGACAGATCCTTTCCTGCGAGAACCTCGTCCGTGGTGCTTCCCCAACCAAACTCGCTCATGCTTGTGTCTCCTGCTGCAATCTCAGCTCGTAAAGAAATTCCGGGTCGATCTGCTCGCCGACCTCAAATGTGATGTCGGCAATCTTTTCAAATCCGTAACGCTGGTAAAATCGCTGCGCCCCGAAATTTTCCGCATAGACCGAAAGCTGGATCGCATCATGATTGTTTGAGCGGGCATATTCAATCGCCCAATCCATCAGCCTGGCGCCAATGCCCTGTCCGGTGCGGGCCGGATCGGTGTAAAGCTGGCCCAGAGCAATCGGATCGGCTGCGTCAGAGTGTGCCGTATACCAGCTGGGCACGCGCAGTTTGCAAAATCCGATCAGGCTCTCGCCATCATATGCGAGTCGGTGGACGCACTGCGAACCCGCAATTTCCTCGGCAACGGAGCGATCCGAATAGACGTCCTCCAGAAATGCCTTGAGGTCTTCCGGCTTGTAAAGATGTTCAAAGGTCGCGCAAAAACTTGCCCGTCCAAGTTCGGCGAGCGCGCTGGTGTCTTTGGGAGTGGCTTCGCGCAGGATCATGCCGCTGGCCTCTAGCGCGGCAATGGTCCTGCGTCACCTGCCGTTCTTGCCCCGGAAAAAAGAAGGGCGCGGGAGGACAAGCCACCCCGCGCCAATCGTTTTGGGTCGATGAAGCCGCTGGCCGGCCTTCGTAATTATTTGTCGAGCTGTTCCAGTTTTTTCGCGGCCCATTCGCGCCCGCCCAGACCAAACGCCAGCGAACCCGCCACAGCAAGGCCGATAACCAGCGCACCGAAAGCCACATTCACAATGTCCTGGCCGACATTCATGTTGCTCAGTCCCATAAAGGTGAAGACCAGGATGGTTGCGTAGCGAACCACCGATCCTGCCATCGTTTCCTGTCCAACAAATTTTGAAATCAGATTGGCCAGCAGGAAGCCGACGCCGATTACAATCGCGCCCACCAGAACGTTTCCGCCCAGACCAAGCACCTGATCGAGAATCTCGGTCAGTTCGGGGAAGCCCAGCATTCTGGTCGCGGCGATGGCAAAAAACAGGATGATCGCAATCTGCGCCACGCGGGCAATAACCGATGAAGCGCTGGTGCTTTCAGGCAGAAGCCCGGTTGCCGCAATCGGCTTGTCCACGCCCAGTCCTGCAAGCAGATCTGTGAGCAGGCCGACCACAAACCGGCTGATGAGATAGCCAATGCCGAGCAATATGCCTGCCGCGATGATATTCGGAATGGCGTTCATGACCATCGAAAGCATCTCGGTCGCCGGACCGGAAATCGCAGCGATGTTCAACACGCCGAGCGCTCCGATCACCACGGGGATGGCCACCAATGCGTAGATTATGGTGCCCAGCGTCTTGGTGATTGTGGAATTGCCGGTAACCTCTTCCACGCCGCCTTTGTTGGCCCATTTGTCGAGGTTGAGCGTTTGCAGGGCGGTGGTTGCAAGATCGCGAACAATGCCCGCAATCATCAGACCGATAAACAGCAGCAATCCGGCACCCACCAGCTTTGGCAGGAAACCCATGATGTTGTTCAGCAGCTCATTGATCGGTGACGCCACGGCATTCAGGCCGAGCACCTGAAGGATCGCGATCAGGCCGAACAGCCAGATCAGCAGCGAAACGATCTTGCCGAGCGAGAGGCCTACGCTTTCCCCGGTGCCTGTGCCGCGGTTGAGCAAAGGCACGCGGTCAACCAGCTTGGCAAACGCCCATTTGGCTGCCTTTGCCAGCAGCCATGTGACAAGCAGAATGCCAATGGCAAACGCTGCCTTTTCTGCCAGAACCATTGCTAGGTCTGGATCGAAACGGTAATTTCCTAATTGCATTGTGTCCCCCTCGGTCGGATTTGTACTGATGTAAAATGCGTCAGCACCGTGGACGAGGATGGCGGGCAATTGAATGAAACAGATGTAAACGATACGAGTTTTTACAGGAAGAGGTTCTATCCATGATCATCCGGCAGTTTGTTTCACTGGTGCTTGCCGGTCTGCTTGCAGCGGGCGTTGTTGTGCCGGCCTCCGCCGCAGCAGATGATCACGTCGATCAGCCGCGCTGGTCGATTGCTATTCACGGCGGAGCGGGCACGCTGGATCCTGACAAGATGACGCCGGAAAAGCGCGCGGCGTATGAGGCCGCGCTTCAGAATGCGCTCGACGCGGGCAAGGCGGTGCTGGCGAGCGGCGGCAGCGCGGTGGATGCGGTGAAGGCCGCGATCATCCCGATGGAGGATGATCCGCTGTTCAACGCCGGGCGCGGCGCGGTGTTCACATGGGAAGGGCGCAATGAACTCGACGCCTCGATCATGGACGGGCGCGATCGCAGCGCGGGCGCAGTGACCGGTGTGACGACGATCAAGAACCCGATCCTGCTCGCCGACAAGGTCCGCACCGAAAGCCCGCATGTCTTCATGATGGGTGAGGGCGCGGAAGGATTTGCGGCGACGCAGAACATCGAAACCGCGCCGCCCGAATGGTTCGCAACCGAGGCGCGCAAGCAGTCGCTCGAACGCATGAAAGCGAACGCGCTGTCGTCGCTCGATGTCGATCACAAGTTCGGCACTGTGGGCGCGGTGGCGCTCGATATGGAGGGCAACCTGGCGGCTGGCACGTCAACCGGCGGGATGACGGGCAAGCGCTGGGGCCGCATCGGCGATGCGCCGGTGATTGGTGCGGGCACCTACGCGGATAACCGGAGCTGCGCGGTGTCAGCGACGGGGTGGGGCGAGTATTTCATCCGCGTGGGCGTGGCGCAGGAGATTTGCACGCGGCTGCGGTTTGCGCAGATGATCGACTTTGACTCGATGATCGAGGGCCTCAAAGAGGTGGTATCCGAGGACGAGCTAACTGGAGGCGAGCCCTCCGACTTTCAGGCTTACTTTAGATCAGAGAAAATCGCGCAAAATGGAGCTGATAATGTCATGGCCGAGGTCAAGGAACTCGGCGGCGACGGCGGGGTCATCCTCGTCACGCCGGAAGGCCACGCGCTCTACAGCTTCAACACCACCGGCATGTATCGCGGCCGTGCGACCAGCGACGGGATGAACGAAGTCGCGATCTTCGGCGGCGAGGGCGGTCCATCGGATACGCCCGACCACTGAGCAGGATCAACTGGCGTCTGAAAACTTGTCCGCCTTGCGCTTGCCGAAGCGCATGTCCCCTTCGAGCTTGGCGCGAAGCTGCGCGTAAAACGCCTCCAGAAATGCACGTTCGTCGCCTGCTCCCGGATCCCAGCCGATCTTGTTGCAGATGGTGGCGTGGACCGCAGACAGTGCCTCGGGCTGGGCATCGCGCAGCATCCGCTCGAGCGTTTGCAGCTCATGCTCGCCATAAACCGACAGTTCTTCGTCACCGAAATCATACCGCACTCCGGTGACCGCACTCGATCCCTTGGCTGCGGCCCCTTGGGTGGAAAGTGCCTCTGCCAGCTTGGTGCGCGGCGCCTCTACCACCCATGTGCCCGCGATCACATCGCCTGCGCGCAGGGCGTCCTTGTTGAAGAACGGGAACAGCGCGAAGATCAAAAGCCAGACAATCGCTGCCCAGATCATGTTGCCCGTGTCTTCGCCAACCGCGCTCACAATCAGTGCGACGAGAACAAAGACAAGCGGGAAGAACATTTCGATATCGCGCAGCAGGTTGCGCGCGATGATCGCTTCGGGTGGCAGCCTGCCCCCGCCGCGCGCCGCCACGCGGATGCCGACAGCGCGCTTGCCCAAGGTCGCGCCGCGCGGACCAAGCTCCTGCACCAGAAAATAGCCATACCACGCCAGGAACAGCACGATCACCTGGACCACAAACAGGAACTCCCCCGCGCCCGAAACCGCCTCTTCCGCAGCTCCTGCGGCTTCATCCAGAACTCCGCCCCCGATGAAGTTTATCAGCCAGCGGATCATCAGCATGCCAAGAATGATGATGAGCCAGTCCAGCACCAGCGCGCCAAAGCGCGACCCGCGCGATGCAATGGTGATGGGCACCGATAGCCCCTCTGGCGTTATCAGCGTACGCTGCCGCTTGTTCGCAGCACCGGTCCGGTCAGCACGCGCGCTCATTCAGCATCCTCATCCACCGGCGCGGGCTGATAGAGATAAAAATAGGCGAGCCAGAATGTGAGGAACATCCCCCCGATCATGTAACGGCTGCCGGTTCCGGCGACGAGCTGGCGCGGAAAGGCTTCGAGCAGGGCGGCGACCACCATCATCAGCACCACGCCCACCATCACCACGGCGCTGCGCCGTCCGGCTTGTGATGCGGCATCAAGGATCGACCGTTCGCCGGGAAAAGCCATCGAGCGGCCGATATGCAGGCCAGCTGCTCCTGCGAGCAATATGCCAAACAGTTCAGTCGTTCCGTGCACGCTGAGCCACGCGCCGAATTCCCAGCCAAGGTCTTGCCCGGCAAACAACCACACGATTGCGCCGAGCATCGCCATGTTGTGGATCAGCAGCAGCAGCGATGGGATGCCAAAGGCAAAGCCAAGCGCAAAGGCCAGAATGCACACCCCGGCATTGTTGCTGAAAAGATAGGCGGCAAAGGCGGATAGCCCGCCTGAGCTCTCTTCGACCTGAAGCGTTTCCATCAAGGTTTCGCGGCTCGCCCCCGGCACGCGCCCGCCCGCAAGTCCCGCCGGCATCAAACGGTAATACCAATCGGTGTCCTGCGCGACGAGCAGCCAGCCCACGATTGCGCCCGAAACCATCACGAACAGCGCGATGCAGACATCCAGCCATATTTCGCGCACCGCGCGGCTCCAGCCGCCGAGGAAAAACTCGCGCAGCCATCCAAACAGACCCTTGCGCGGGCCATACACCTGAAACCACGCTCGCTGCACAAGGCTTTCCAGATAGCCGAGCGTCGCAGCATCAAGCGAAGTCTCGCGCGCGACGGAAAGGCTGGATGCGGCGGTGCGATAAAGTGTCGGCAGCGCAAGCAGATCCTCGTCGCTGATCTTGCGCACGCCGCCTTTTTCCATGCGGACGACGATCTCTTCAAGCCGCCGCCAATCCCCCTCGCGCTCAAGCCGGAAGCGGTCTGAACGCAGCGCTGCGCTTTCAATGTCGGCGGGCGCAGCGATCTCGGCGCGGGAAAACAGCGAACCGATCCGGCTGCCAACGGATTTTGTCGCAGGGGCCGTGGTCATCCGATGGCCTCGCTGTTCTTGATCAGGAAATAGCGGTCGATCAGCTGGTAGCCGATCTGGTCCCACGGAGCCTCGATCACGTCGACACCCAGACGGCGCAGACGTTGCAGCACGATAGACCGCTGCGTCGCCAGCGTATCGGCAGTCACAGTGCGGGCAAGCGTGCTGATATCGCCTGGCTCCTCCGAAATGATATCCTCCAGCTCACTGTCCGCAATGGTAACGAATAACACCAGATGCTTGTCCACCAGCCTGCCGATGCTTTCGACCATCATTTCAGCGGCGGTGGGATCGGTGAAATCGGAAAACAGGATAATCAGCGAGCGGCGTTTGAGCTTTGCAGTCAGCGTCGCAAGAGCGAGCGTGAAATTGGGCTCTGTCGGTTCGTAATCCAGCCCCGCAGCGGCGCTTTGCAGGCGATAGAATGTGCGGCTGTCCCCCACAAACGGGGTCATCACCTGCGGGCGCTGGGCAAATCCGAACAGCGAAACCTTATCGCCGCCTTTCAGCGCGACATAGGCGCAGGTTAGCGCTGCGGAAACAGCGCGGTCGATGCGCGGCATCCCGTCCACCGGCTCGCACATCGCCTGGCCGCAATCGAACGCGAAAACGATCTGGTTGTTGCGCTCGCTTTCGTTTTCGCGGGCATAGAGGTGGACATGGCGGGCGCTTGCCTTCCAGTCGATCCGTCGGCGATCCATGCCCGGTTCGTATTCGGAAAGGGATTCAAACTGGGTGCCTTCGCCGCGTATCCGCCGCGCGATCAGCCCGTTTTGCGAATTGCGCAGATATGTCTGAAGCTCGCGGCTGCGCACGGGGGAGAGATCGGGCCAGATGCGCACCTCATCGTCCAGCGGCATCGATGTTTGCCGGGCACCCAATCCCAGCGGGCCGGTCCAGCGGAGCCATGCGTGTGTGACAGCGCCCGTGCCGCGGCGTTCGGGACGGGTGCTGACCGATCCGCCTTGCGTGCCAGTATCGATGTTGGGGCTTAGAGCGAATTCGGTCCGTCCGGCGCTGCCAAGCCGCGGATCAAATTCGAGCGCTGCAATCGGGTTTGCCGACAGACCGCGGGCGAATTTGGCGAACACCTCCAGCTTTGTCGCGCTGCCGACTTCCGTGTCAGCGGGCACGCGCACCTGCCAATCCGTGCATTTCCCCGCGAGCATGCCGTCCAGAACCACCAGCACCAGCAGCGCTGCCGCCGCCGCCGGGGCGATGATCCACAGCCCTGGACTGGTTGCCGCAATGACGAGCGCAATCGGCGCAAAGGCTGCGGTGAGCCATGCGGCGCGCTCGGTCGGGACCAGCGGAAGATTGGGGCGAAGACGGCTCATCGGATCAGCGTGCCCTTATCTAGGGGCCTCGGTGCTTTCGACCAGCTCGGCGACGAGCGCTTCGATGTCGCGGCCTTCGATCTCGGCAGCAGGGCTGAGTGTCAGGCGGTGGCGCAAAACGGGTATTGCAAGAGCCTTTACATCGTCAGGGATCGCATAGGCGCGGCCAGCAAGCGCGGCGCGCGCGCGCGAGGCATTGGCAAGCATGACCGCCGCGCGCGGGCTCGCGCCCACGGCAAGCTCGGCATGCTCGCGCGTCGCGCGCACCAGCCGCACGACATACTCTGTGATCTCTTCGGCAACCGTAACATGCTCCAGGGCGGCGCTCGCTGCCACAAGTCTGGCTGCGTCGGCCACTGCGGTCACACCCAGATCGGCCGGCCGCTGTGGCCCCTGCCGTTGGCCGTAATTCGCAACGATCCGCATTTCCTCTGCCTCGTCAGGATAGGGAACCAGCAGCTTGAACAGGAACCGGTCAAGTTGAGCCTCCGGCAGAGGATAGACCCCCTGGTTCTCTATCGGGTTCTGCGTTGCGACGACCATGAACCGTTCGGGCAATTGGTGGGTTTCACCATCAAGCGTGACGCGGCGTTCCTGCATCGCTTCCAGCAGGGCGGCCTGCGTTTTGGGCGGGGTCCGGTTGATCTCGTCGGCAAGCAGCAATTCGCAAAAGATCGGCCCGCGTGTCAGCGTGAACTGGCTCGTCTGGAAATTGAACAGGTTCGAACCCAGAATATCGCCCGGCAGCAGGTCCGGCGTGAACTGAATGCGCCCGAAATCGAGGCCCAGTGCTGTCGCGAAGCTGTTTGCGAGAAAGGTCTTCGCGGTTCCTGGCGGACCTTCAAGCAGGACGTGCCCTTCGCTGATCATAGCGACCAGCAATTGATCCACCATTTCATCCTGACCGACGACCGCTTTCGCCACTTCGGCGCGGATTGCATCGGCCAGAGTGCGCAGTTCTTCGAGGCTCATGCTCATTGTGCAAGTTTCCCTTCAAGCTCTTTCAGCGCCTGAGCGGCGCGCAGAATTTCGGATGGCGTGTTGGCGCTTTGCAGCCTTGCAGCGCGCGCGGAAAATGGTTCTTCGTGGGGCAGACGCACGGCCATTGCAGCGTCAATGGTTTCCGCATCGGGCCGGGCAAGGCCCAGAACGCGGCCAAGCCGTTTTTCGGAAAGCGCGGCATAGGGTTTGGCCAGCAGGCCGAGCCGCCCGGCCCGCACGATCAGCCCAGCGCCATTCCTGACCAGCTGTTTTTTGCCAAAGGCGGCAGCCTGTCCGCCCGCAGCTGCCGGGCCGAACCGCAGAAACGCGCGCCAGCCGATGATCAGGATCGCCAGCAACAGGCACAGCGTCGCGGCAAGGAATGGCGGCTGGAATGCCAGCGTCAACAGGTTCATCGCGCCGCCATATCCGTTCAGCGTCAGGTCGAAGGTGATACTGGCGGTGTCGCCATATCCAACCTCCTGAATCAGCGCGAGCGCGAGCTTGGCCCGCTCGGCATCGGCCATGCCGTAATTGTTCACCAGATCAGGTTCGACAACAAAGACCGTCCAGTGCGCGTCGTCATAGTAATCCGTGCCTTCCTCGCCCAGCACCGTGAACGCCAGCGTATGACCGCCCGCATCGGTCACAAGCGGTTCGTGAAGCGCATTTTCCTCGGCATAGGCGATAGTTCTGGTTGGCAGCTCGCCGGAAAGCTCCATCCCGTTCCACGACTGGAGATCATCTTCCTCCAGCTCTTCGATCTTGTGGCTGATGCGATAGGGCGCTTCCAATTCACCCGCCCAAGCGAGCTGGGTCGCCATGCCAAGCTCGACCCAGCCATCCTTGAATTCGTCTTCCATATCATCGGGGATCTTGCGCGGACGACCTGCGAACCATTTTGGCAGGATTACGAGCGTCGGGCCGACATATTCGCGGTTTTCAAGGATCTTCCCGATGTCCTCCGCATCGGAATAAAGATTTGGCGTCAGGACCAGCAGATCATTTGTTTCCAGACCGCTCGGCTGGCGCGAAAGCGTGATTTCGTAACCCTCATTTTCGAGCAGGCGGACAAATCCGGCATAGCCGTTCAAACCGTTGGCCGATGCATGGGCGGATGTGTCGTTCCCGCGTCCGCCCGTGTCGCCAGCGCCAATGAAATAGAGCATGGCGAGAAACGCTGCAAAGCCGACCAGGATGACGCCCAGAACCGTGAAGCGGCTGAAAGGCGATCCCTGACGCGAGGCGGACGGTGCGTTCATGCCGCAGCTCCGATCCTGACAAGAGCGAAGTCCGCATAGGCCGCGCGCGCTGCTTCCCAATCGGCGGCGTCCAGTGATCGCAGCGCAAACAGGCTGCGCTCCACGCGCTCGGCAATGGTTCCAAATGCGCGCCGCGCGCTTTCGGACAGGGCCGGCAGCGCGGCAAGCTCGCGCGCGGTGCTGGATGGCTCAACCCAATCCGGCCGCGCTGCCGCTATCTGTCCGACGCTGCGTTTGAGCAGCAGATGCGTTGCCTCGTCATAAAGCCCTTCAGCAGCCAGCCGGTCCGCATCTTCAAGCAGTGCCAGACTTTCCGTCCGGTCCGGCGTCCACTCCGGCTCCTCCCCAGCGGCAAGAGGATCGCGGTTCCGCTTTGCCAGCGGGCCGATCAGATTGAATATCAGATACAGGACGAATGCGATCAACGCGCCAAGAAGAATCCATTGCAGCACCGGCCAGCTGCCCGCGAGCAAATGGCCAATCGGCGCGAACAGATCACCAAGGAAGCCGAATACCTCATTCAGCATCTTCTCCAGCCAGCTTGGCTCGCGCGGCGGTTCGGGCGGGATTTCGACCGGGGCGAACTGAATGTCGCTGTCATCGCGCATGCTGTCCCAGCTTTCCGGCGGGGAGGCTGTGCTCACCGGGGATGAGGGTTGCTCTGTTTCGGTAGAAATGGGCGGCGCCGCGTAGGTCATTCGCCGACAGTGGTGGCACGGTCCACCGCGCCGCGCAACAGGGTAAGATGCGCTATTCCAAAGGGTTTTGGTTAACCGCGCTTGCGCCCTTGTTCATAGGTGCCGAGAATCCGCAATTCCTTGGAGTGGAACCGGCATTCTTCAAGCGCCCGATCCACCGCGGGATCACCCGGTGCGCCGATGATGTCGGCATAGAACTTCGATGCGGAAAAGCTCGCGCCTTCCTGATAGCTTTCCAGCTTGGTCATGTTGACGCCATTGGTCGCAAAACCGCCCAGCGCCTTGTAAAGCGCAGCAGGAATATTCTTCACCTCGAATATGAACGTGGTGATGGTCGCAACCGCAGCGTCGAAGGCGAGAGCAGCGGGCTTTTGGGCAAGGATGACAAAGCGGGTCATGTTGTCATCGCTGTCTTCGACATGGGTGTCAGCGATATTCAGCCCATACAGCTCTGCCGCGATGGCAGGTGCGATTGCCGCCAGTTTGGGATCACCCTTTTCGGCGACGAACGCCGCCGCTCCCGCTGTGTCGGCATAGCTGAGCGGTACAATTGACCGTTCGCGCAGGTAGAGGCGCGATTGTCCCAGCGCCTGCGGATGGCTGTATGCAGCCTCGAACGGGCCCTGGCCTAATCCCATCAAGGCGTGATGGATCGGCATGAAATATTCGCCGACAATCGACAGCCCGCTTTCCGGCAGAAGGAAATGGATATCGGCCACGCGCCCGTGCTGCGAATTCTCGATCGGGATGATCGCCTGGCCCGCGCGCCCGTCCTTTACCGCTTCGAGCGCGTCTTCAAAACTGAAGCATGGCAGCGGAAGCGCATCGGGCCGTGCCTCGGTCGCTGCGCGGTGCGAGTTTGCGCCCGGCGATCCCTGAAACGCGATTGCGCGATCGGGATTGGCGTCAGCAGCCGCGCGAAGGCGGTCAACGATTTCCAATGCTGGTCCGGGAAAACTGCGCATAGTGGCGCGAGTGCTAGTGCGGTGCGGCCATCGCAGCAAGTCCGATTGCAATTCTCGCAAGAATTGATGTGGGGATCACTCTTGCGTGTGGGCGAGCCGGACACTATTGGGGCGGCGGGATGACACAGGAAAACTCATCAGACATGACACAAGAAACCGAAAATGGCGGCAGCGATCTGTTCAACACAGCAGCAGGCTGGGTCCTGTTTGCAGCAGGTCTGGGCCTCGGCCTCTCCATTCTCGCTGACAAATATTTCCACGGATACAGCGCCGAAATGCCCGAAAATCCGGGCTACGCGATTGAGGTTGTGGAAGAAGATGGCGGCGGCCCGGCCGAAATGACCATGGCCGAAGCGCTGAACATGATGGACCAGAGTGAACTGGTGGCAAAGGGCGAGAAGGTTTTTGCCAAGTGTCAGTCATGCCACACTGTCGATGCAGGCGGTGCCAATGGCGTCGGGCCGAATCTCCACGGTGTCATGGGCAAAGCGTTCGGCGCGAATGCCGGCTTCAACTATTCTTCCGCGCTCACGGGTGCTGGCGGAACATGGGGCTGGGATGAGATGAACGACTGGCTCAAGAATCCCAAGGGTTACATCAACGGCACCTCAATGAGCTTTGCCGGCCTCGGCAAGATCGAGGATCGCGCTGCGGTCTCGATGTATCTTAACGCCAACGGGTCGGGCCTTGCCGTACCTGAATTCGTCGCGGCGGTTGCCGAAGGCGAAGGTGAGGGCGAAGAAGGCGAAGTTGCAGAGGCAGAGGCCGATCAGAACGCCGCAGCAGAAACCGAAGAGGCTGTGGCGGAATAAGCTCAAGGCGGCGCGCTTCAGTCGCGCCCCTTGAATCCCTGAGCTACAACATACCATTCGGATGAGCCCTTGCGGCTCGCCGGGGGTTTGGCGTGCTTTACCGTCTTGAAATGCCGCTTGAGCAGATTCAGCAGCTCGGCATCGGTGCCGCCTGCCAGCACTTTGGCAATGAAGGCGCCGCCTTTTTCCAGCGTCTCCGTCGCAAACCATGCCCCTGCTTCGACCAGGGCCATGGTGCGCAAATGATCGGTCTGTTTGTGACCGACAGTGTTTGCAGCCATATCCGACATGACGAGATCGGGCGGACCATCCAGCGCATCCTCAAGCATTTGCGGTGCGGCATCGTCCATGAAATCCATCTGAAAGATCGTGACGCCTTCGATCGGTTCTGTCTCAAGCAGATCGATGCCGACAATTGCCGCCTTTGGCGCGATCTTGCGCACCACTTGCGACCAGCCGCCCGGCGCGATGCCCAGATCGACCACCCGTTTCGACCCGCGGATCAGGCCGAATTTTTCGTCCAGTTCGATTAGCTTGTAGGCCGCACGGCTGCGGTAACCTTCGGCCTTGGCCTGCTTCACATAGGGGTCGTTCAATTGCCGTTGCAGCCAGCGGGTCGAGGATTCGGTGCGCTTCTTGGCTGTTTTGACGCGTTTGTCGGGGTTTCTGCCTGAACGTGCCATCAGTCAGGTTTGCCCGCGCGCATCGCGTTCAGCGCTTGCAGTGCGCGCTCGCTTTGCCGCTCCGCTGCCATGAGGCTGCGCAAGATGCCTTCGCGAATACCGCGATCAGCAACGCCCAGACGCTCTGCTGGCCAAAGGTCCAATATCGATTCAAGGATGGCGCAGCCCGCAACCACTAGATCCGCCCTGTCATGCCCGATGCAGGGCAGCTCGCTGCGCTCAGCCGGAGACATGCCCGAAAGCCGCGTGCTGATTTCACGCATGGAGTCTGACGCCACGATCAGCCCATCGACCGCCTTGCGGTCATAATGCGGCAATTCAAGGTGGAGGCTGGCCAGCGTTGTCACCGTGCCGCTGGTTCCAAGCAGGCGAATATCACGGCTCATGGATGCTGCGGCAATGCGCTCCGCGAAGGGAGCGAAGGCGCCCGATACGATCTCTCGCATTTTGGCATAACGGGCGAGCCGGGCATCGCGCGTGTCCTCTCCGCGTCCCACGGTATCGGTCAGCGATACGACACCCCAGGGCACGCTCTGCCAATCGAGGATGCGCGGAACCTTGTTCTTTTCCCCGTCAGCAGGCTCCAGCAACACCAGCTCGGTCGAGCCTCCGCCAATATCGAATATCACCGCCGGACCATGACCCTGTTCGAGCAGGATATGGCATCCAAGCACCGCGAGGCGCGCCTCTTCTTCGGCGGTGATGATATCCAGCACGATGCCTGTTTTTTCCTTCACCCGCTCGATAAAGGCGGGGCCATTGGCCGCGCGGCGGCAGGCCTCTGTTGCAACGGATCGGGCCAGACGGACCTTGCGGCGGCGCAGTTTGTCCGCGCAGATCGAAAGCGCGCCCAGCGCCCTGTCCATCGCCTCGTCAGACAGTCGCCCGCTTGTCGCCAGATCCTCGCCCAGCTTCACCACGCGGCTGAAGGCATCGATGACGGTAAAGTCCCGCCCCGATGGACGAGCGATCAGGAGCCGGCAATTGTTCGTGCCAAGATCAAGCGCAGCGTACGCCTCGCCGGGCCGATGTGCGGGGTTTTTGTGATGGGGCCCCTTGACCGGAGCCGGCCCTTGATCGCGGCGCGCAGCGGTGCTCGCATTCTTGCCCGTACGCTGCGTACGGTCTCTGCCGTTGCCTTTGCGGGTCTCGTCTCGCTGGAAGGGACGCTTGTAGCGAAAATCGGCTACCTTGCCGGACTTGCCGCCCCCTTTTTTTCCAGCTCCTGTTTTTCTGTCCGGCGGAAGCATATCCGCCATAATCTTCAATCTTTCATCTCACTTGCGCGAAATGTCGCACAAGCACCTGATTGAAAAACTAACCCATGCGCCGTCCAAGAGCAAGCGATCCCAGCCTTGACTGCGCAGAGCGGCGAAACTAGGAGGCGCGCTCGCCAAGCGAGAGTCGCAAACACGACCCGCTGCGTGGTGCCCCGTCGTCTAATGGTAAGACTACGGACTCTGACTCCGTCAATTGAGGTTCGAATCCTCACGGGGCATCCAAATCATTGTCCTTTGACACCAAAGATGGACCGCTGTGACAAAATAGTGGGTCGCTGGCGTTTGCGGCGTGTGGTTCTCCTCTGGCTCCCGTCTCTCGCAGTCCGTTTGATCGCAGTGCCAATAGGTAGTTCTTGAGAGGTCTCCGTTCTGAAGTTGGGAAGTGTGCCGGGGATCCCCTGAAAGCAGATATCAACCTTGAGAAGGCCAAACAGCAGGTTTGTCGGACGATTCGGTTGCCGAACTGTCAACGCACACAGATATCGAACGCGATGCGCGCATATGTCCGGGTTTGGAGTGGCGGTGCCGGTCGGCAGGCTCGGCGTTGAGCCGCTGCTTGAGATCGCCGAGGATGAGGATGAGGATGAGGATGAAAGTCGCGTCCCTGAAGAGGCATGGCTGTGTCTCGATATGCTGATGGATCAGCTTGTGGTGGTGAAGTAGCAGGTGCTTGAGAACGATCGCCGCGTGCTGGCAAGCGCCAGGCAAACCAAGGATAGTTACAGGCTGATGGAGATACCCGGTGTGGGGCCACTGTTGGTAAGTGCCTTCGCCGCATCGGCCGTCCACACACGGCCCAGTTGGTGACTATTCAGTTTTGTCTGTGCCGAGTAGAACACCAGCCTGCTTGCGAGCGACCCGTTTGGAAGGTGTGGAGTCGCACCATGAAAACACGAAGCAGACTAAGCGTGATTGGATAAGCCGAAACTAGCGCCCTCGAACATCCGACGGTGCCTTGCCGAAATGCTCTTTAAATGCCCGGCTAAATGTCGCCAGATTCCTAAAACCTGCACTGTAGGCTATTTCAGATATGGACCGGGATTGGTAAATGGGAGTTTCCAAGATGCGCATTGCCTCTTGCAGGCGCCGCGCTGTCAGAAATTGACGCACAGAGGTGCCTTGCTCTGCAAAGGTGGTTTGAAGCAACCGAAGAGAAATGCCATTCGCCTTAGCTATTTGGGCAGGAGTTAGATCCTCATCTGCAAAGGTCTGGTCAATATAGTTGCAACATCTGCGATAAAGTTCCCGGTGCCCTGGACTTGCTGGTGCAAGCAATTTTTGCTGGTCTGCGATTGAAAGCACAGCAAGCTCAAGAAATGTCTCAGCGAGCTTGGCTTTTGCGAAATCACTCATCCCGTTGACATCGTTACGCCAAAGCGAATGCAAATAGTCGTAAGAAACTCGATGGATGGGATTTGAACCGTCGACCGGGAGAAAGGCAACATCCTTTGGGAACGGGGAAAAGCGACGCAGATATGTATCGGCTACGGGTATCGAGATGAGCGTCGTTTCTTCCTCAAACGCCAAGCAATAAGGTTGTGAGTTGTCGCAAATGAGATAATCTCCCGGCCTTAAGGGCAGTTCATTGTCGTGCAACTTGAGGACGCTTTTGCCCTGCATCTGAACCTTGATGATAAAGTCATTTTTGGAGCCGGGAGGCATATCCTGAGGCCTGTGAAGGACATTGGCGGGCCGGGATCTGCATTGGATCATCTGAACATCGCCAATCGAAACCGCAGCTAGAGACGCCTTAAATGGATCTCTTCCGCGCGGCTCGGCTCGAATCGAACCGAAGATATTTCCAAGCAGAGAGTTCCAGTTTTCTGACGAGTCTGCCTCGATCAATGCCTTCGGCTCTCCAAGAGGCATCGCCAGACTTTTTTCCGAATCATAGCCCATCACACGTCTTCCAATGTGGGCTCATTGATCGAGCCCTTTTGTACCGATGTGATCCCTCATCACGGTCTGTTGTCCAGCTTGAAATATCTGCCGTCAACCCCTCAGCGAACTGGCATCATGCTGGCATCGGCCAAACTGGCGACCAAACTTTGCAACGATAAATGGTGTGCGAAAGGCGGTTTTTGCCGCTTCACTCTTCACTCTTACATGTGCCCAAATGGACGTTTTGCGATGAGCCCACAATTGTGCCGCAAGTGAGGCGTGTGCGCTCTGCGTCAAACAATCATGCGCGGCATGATAACGACGAACACCCTCTCGCCAGTCTAATACGGCTCCACAATAATGGCGAAAAGCCTGCACATAGGGAGAGCGAAATGGCTCATTGGAATGCAAATGATCTCGTAACAAAAAAAGCATGCTCGCTGTTTGCGACCAGTTCTATTTTTGCGTTAGCATTGGGCGGCGCCCAACCGGCATTTGCGCAAGAGCAAACCCCAACTCAGGTGGCCGAGGCCGACGAGGACGAATTTAGCGGTGTCCCTGTAATCACGGTTACGGCGCGGCGCGTCGAAGAGAATATTCAGGAAACACCGCTCGCCGTTTCAGCCTTCAATGCCGAGGCGCTGGCCGCACGCGGAATTGTTGACACGTCGGAAGTCGGCAACTTTGCGCCGAACGTGACACTTGATACCACGTCCACCTTCTCAGGTGCATCATCGACACTGCAAGCATTCATTCGCGGTATTGGCCAATCAGATTTCGCCATCAACACCGATCCGGGCGTCGGCATTTACATCGACGATGTCTACATCGCGCGCACTGTGGGCGCCGTTTCGGAACTGTATGATGTCCAACAGGTCGAAGTTCTGAAAGGCCCTCAGGGCACGTTGTTCGGCCGCAATAGTATTGGCGGCGCGATCAATGTCCGAACCAAGCGTCCCGATGATGTTTTTTCGGTCCGGGG
>CALLQC010000010.1 GCA_938015255.1 uncultured Erythrobacter sp. | reverse complement strand
CCGATATAAGCGCGCGGATCTGTCCGTCGCCCGGCGTCAGGATTTCATCGGCGAGCACATTGCAAGGCATCTCAAAACCCAGCTGGCCAAGTCCGCGAAAGCGCGATTTGGCCATACCCTCAGCGCCGAACATCGGCATTGGCGGCGCGACTTGCGCGCGGCGCGGCCCGTTGATGTTGGTGAAGACTCCGGGGATCGCGGCCTTTTCCCCTTCCTGTTTGAAGCGTGCGCACACCGTGTTGAGGCAGGTGACGAGATATTCGGTCAGCGTGCCATTGCCCGCCATTTCGGGGCCAGTTCCGGTGACGGCGCACCCCTTTGTCCCGCCTGCAAACATTCTGGCGGCGACGACCAATTGGTCTTGCTCAACGCCCGCGCGAATGGCGGCGATTTCTGGCGTGAAGGGTTTGACCGCTTCCACCAATTCATCAAATCCATCAACATGCGCGGAAACGAAGTTGCGATCATATAGCCCCTCCTCAATGATGACATTGAGCATGCCGGCGAGCAGCGCCGGGTCTTCTCCCGGTTTCACGGGCAAATAGATATCGGCGAGGCGCGCAACGTCGCTTTCGCGCGGATCAGCGACGATCACTTTCATCCCGCGCTCCTGCGCATCGCGGATGCGGCGCGAGGGGCTGAACGGGGGAACACCGCCCGGCGGCGAATAGTGCGAGACGATGGGGTTGTTGCCGATCAGCAGCGTCACATCGCTTTCGCTGAACGTGTTCATCCCGCCTGCCCATTTGCCGTAGCGCGCGGTGGTGAACACCTTTGCGGGCTGATCGAGCGTGACCGAAGTGTAGAAATTGCGCGTGCCGATTGCTTGAGCAAAGCTGAGCGAAGCGGCCATGGCCGAGCTGTTCTGATAACCGCCAGAACCCATGAAGACCGCGACCGAATTGGGGCCGTATTTGTCAATGATGCGGCGGATTTCGCTGGCCACATGGGCAAGTGCCTCTGGCATCGGAGTTTCTTGAAACTCGCCAGCTTCGCCGCGCACCAGGCTGCTGGTCAGGCGGTGCTCGGCATTGTGCGAATCCGGCAATTCGCGCCCTTTGAGGCAGGTGTAGCCTCCGAAGGCCGGATCATCAGGATCGCCCCGAACCTGCAGCACCTTGCCGTCCTCAACATCCACCTCCATCGCGCAGTTGGCGTGGCAGAACCGGCAAAAGGTCTTGTGTGTCTGGGCACCCATGGTTTGTCTCCTTGGGAAGCAAACTACCACATGCGCAGCTGCCAGCGACTGACACTTTTGCCGACTTGCCCTTATTTGCAACTGGCAGACCCGCCGCCTGATAAAATTGTCCGTGGAGTGAAAACGGCAGCGCCCGCATGAGGGCGGCAAGCAATTCTCAGGAGACAGTCGATGACCACGAACACCCGCCAATGGCTCTTGAACGCACATCCACGCGGCCGAGGCATCGAAGACGGCGATTTCAAGCTGGTCGAAAACCCGCTCCCGCCGGTTGGTGAGGGCGAAATGCTTTTGAAGACGCACTATCTCGGCTTTGATCCGGCACAGAAAGGCTGGATGGAAAACATCGCGGATTACGTTGCGCCTATGAATATTGGCGATGTGATGCGTGGCAGCGGTATTTGCGAAGTCATAAAAAGCAATGGCGGCAAATTTGCCGAAGGTGACATGGTGTTCGGCACGACCGGCTGGACGGAGTATCTCGTGCACAATGGCGAAGGTTTGACCAAGGTGGAAACCGAACTGTCGCCCACCGCAGTTCTTTCTGTGCTTGGGACAACCGGCCTCACCGCTTATTGCGGGCTGTTCAAGATCGGCAAGCCGGTAGCGGGTGACACTGTGCTCGTGTCAGGCGCGGCAGGCGCAACGGGCAGCGTTGTAGGCCAGCTCGCCAAGATCGCAGGTTGCCGCGCGGTCGGCATTGCGGGTGGTCCGGACAAGTGCAAATGGCTGGTCGAAGAGGCGGGCTATGACGCGGCAATTGATTACAAGGCTGGCGACGTCAAGAAGCAGATCAAAGAGCAATGCCCGCGCGGTGTCGACGTGATTTACGACAATGTCGGCGGAACGATTTTGGATGATATGCTCGCAAACATCGCAACTGGTGCGAGGGTCGTGATCTGCGGGGGCATCAGCCGATATGAGTCGGGGGGAATGCCGACCGGGCCGGGCAATTACTTCAACCTCATTTTTCGCCGCGCGAGCATGGCGGGCTTTATTGTGCTTGATTGGGCAGCTGAGTTTCCGGCGATCCGCAAGCGGCTTGAGGGGTTTGTTGCAGACGGCAGACTCAAATATCAGGAAGATATCCAGCACGGATTTGAGCACGCGCCCGAAACGCTTCAGCGCCTTTTTACAGGCAAGAACCGCGGCAAGCAGATGCTGAAGTTGTAATTGTGGATGGCTGACTGCGCCCGGTGTTTAAGAGCGT
The DNA here is from genome assembly GCA_938015255.1 of uncultured Erythrobacter sp. Lineage (GTDB taxonomy): Bacteria > Pseudomonadota > Alphaproteobacteria > Sphingomonadales > Sphingomonadaceae > Erythrobacter. The sequence goes on along the minus strand of CALLQC010000010.1, from coordinate 3,303 downwards.
AAAGAACAGACTCAGCCCAAATCTTGTGGTGCATTCACATTCATCAGCGGCGGGTCGATGGTTACCTGCCGCGCGCCAATGCGCTCGGCGAAACCATAGAGCGCGCGGCCGCCCTCGGTGATAAAATCGGTTAGGTCCTCCAAAACGCTAACCGGCCAAAGCCCCACGACCGGCTGACTGGCGGCGATTGCTGCGCCTTCGCCGATCAGCTGAGCAGCAAGGTCGAGCGGTAAATTCGGTGCATCCACACCAGCGCTGAGGACATGCGTAAATCCGTGTGTTTCGGCAAAGTGAAGTGCGGCGTTGAGCCCGCCGAGGGGGCCGAGCCCGGCTTCGGGCAGATCGGGAATTCCGCCAAAGCCCGGTTCAGTCCGCCCGCACACAATCAACGCGGTTGTCTGCTGACCCAGAGCATCGGCCACGCTGTCAATCAATCGCTTGCCTTGATAAATCGCCTGCGCCTTGTCGCTGCCAAAGCGGCTGGCCTGCCCCCCGGCAAGAATCGCTCCCAACAGGTTATTCAAACGCTTCGGTCGCTTGCCCTTCGGCGTTGTAGACCGGGCCTTCAGCGTCCACTCGGTATTTCTTGCTCGCCGCCCCGGTCATGCCGAACTGGCCGATATGGTCGCGCATCCCGGCATAGGCATCATTGGCGAAATGGTGCGCGAGCGCCGCTTCGCTTTCCCATTCTTCGAACACATTGACTCGCCCCGGGTCGTTGCCATCTGCGCTCCAGTCATATGCGATGCAGCCGTCCTGTGCGAGCGCAGCGTCTATATGCGGCTTGGCGCTTTTCAAAGCTTCTTCACGCTGCGCCGGATCGAGGTCGATCTGTGCGGCAATTACGATCTTGGCCATGTGCTCAGTCCCCTTGTGGATTGTATTCTGCGACGATGCCGAACTTGCGGTGCGTGAAAAGCCATTGCCCGTCGATCTTGGCGAGCTTGTCTTCGTAAAGGCCGCCGACGACCCGCGTGTTTCCATCCTTCATATGGAGGATCTCCTGCGTCTGGACACGCGCGGTCGCGGTTTTTCCGGTGACCTCGATCATGCACGGGACACAATGAAAGCTCACCGCTTCAAGGCCGCTCATCGCCTGCTCCCAGAAGCCGACGATGGCCTCCCTGCCAGTGAACATGTTTCCGAAAAAATCCCAAGTTGCGTCCTCGGCCCAGACCCTGCCCCATGTTGAGGGATCACAGCGGACAACCCCATCTGCGTAGACTCCGTTGAGTTCGGCAATCGCCTGGCGATCTTCGGCTGGTCCACTGAACATATCTGGCCTCTCCTTCAGCAATGCTCCGCGTATCAGGCCGCAGAGACGTGCAGACAATGCCCACTTTTGGGAAGGGATGCGTGCGCACAAGGCTTCTATGGTGGCCGCAAGACTTGAACAGGAGATCCAGGATGACCGGACAATTGCAGGGCAAGACCGCCGTGGTGCTTGGTGCCGCATCTAAAGACAATATCGGACAGACTATTGCCAGACTGTTTGCCCGTGAGGGCGCAAAGGTAATGGTTGCAGGGCGCAACGAAGGCGTTTTGGCAGACCTGGCGGCAGAAATCGGCGGGAGCTATGGATTGTGCGACATCACCAGCCATTCTGATGTTCACGCCCTGGCAGCCAGGGCTTCGAGCGAGCTCGGCCGGATCGACGCAGCGATCAATTGCACTGGATGGGGACTGCTTTCAAACCTGCTCGAAACAACCGAAGAGCAGCTCGATCAGATTTGCGATCTTCAATTCAAGGGTGTGCACCACTTCCTGCAGGCATTTGTCAAAGTAATGAGCGAGCAGGGACCGACAGGCGGTTCGATAATTTCGCTGTCGTCAGCGACTACGCGTGCGCTCATAAACAACCACGCGGCGTATATTGGGACCAAGCGTGCGAATGAGGCGATGATCGAATGCGTTGCCAACGATTTCGGTCATCTCGGGATCAAGGCGAACACCGTTTCGCCAGCATTCACTGAAAGCCCTATGACCGAAGCTGCGTTTCAGACGCCTGGCCTGGTCGATGCATTCCTGCCGCGTTACCCGCTGGGCCGACTTAACACATCGGACGATGTCGCCCAGGCGTGTCTTTGGCTGAGCACAGACAATGCCTTTGTCACAGGACAGCACCTTCAGCCCAATGGTGGATTGACCTTGCGCGGCAATCCGCAGGCAAAAGACATTGAAGCGGCAGTAGGCGCAGCGATGGCGGAAATGCAGGAAGGGTGAGGCTGATTCAGATGTCGAGCCAGTCCGCGGCAGCGCTTGCTGACTCGAAAAATTCAATTTTCGGATGGCGTTCTGTCACTCTCTGGATTTGCAATCTCTGGGTAATGGATTGCATGATAAACGCTGTCTTTCGTATGCCGTTCTCCAAACACCAGTCGAATATCTTTTGAGTATTTGCTGCACGCTCCTGAGGCATGACGTGTGTTTGCGAAAAATCGAGCAGCAAGTCCCATTCGCCGTCTGCATTGCGAACCGATTGCGATGCGGAGACAAATTCCGCAAAAAAGGCCTTTGGATCCTGTTTCATCTCTCCGATGAATGTCAGCGTCACACGTGAATTTTTTGTGTCTCTGTCAATCAAGTGCATCGTACAAATATGCACCACCGATTTGAGGGCAAGTCAAACAATAAACAATATTAACGCGATACACTCGGCTGATTACTTATGAAGCTATACTAAAACTGCGCTGTCCCGCCATCTACGCTGATCATCGCTCCGGTGATGCCCGCACCTTCCTTGCTGGCAAGTAACAACGCGACGGCGGCAATTTCCTCGACAGTGTTGGGCCGCTTGATCGCCGCTTCCTGAGCGAACATTGTGATCATCTCGTCAAATTCCATCCCCATCGCTTTGGCGGTGGCGGGGCCATTGTTTTTGATAATATCGGTCACAACCAGACCTGGGCAAATGGAGTTCACGGTAACGCCCGCCTCGCCGACTTCGCGGGCGAGCGATTTGGTGATCCCGTTTACGGCGTGTTTCGCGGCGGTGTAGGCTGTGAAGACGGGCTTGCCATGCTTGCCCTCCATTGAGCTGATATTGATGACCCGCCCGTCGCCCTTTTCAAGCATGGTCGGCAGCGCGCGCCGGGTGGCCCAGAAAGTGGAGTAGACATTCCACTTCATCGCTGCGTCAAAAGCTTCATCCGACAGATTGACCATTGGCTGCAGATCGCCTGCTCCGCCCGCATTGTTCACGAGGATGTCGAGTGTCCCAAACTGCCTGGTCACTTCATCAATGAAGCCTTCGACATCGGCTTGCTCCATTACGTTACCGGCCACGAAGATGGCCCGGTCGCC
>CALLQC010000009.1 GCA_938015255.1 uncultured Erythrobacter sp. | reverse complement strand
AACGCGACCGATCCCGGCCAAAATGGCCGATGTCACCCATTGCAGGTTGCAGGCCGCATCCCTAAGCCAGATAAACATGACAGCCGCCGCTTCTGCCAGACAAATTCTCAAGAACCTTCACGAGGTGATGGCCTCGCGTATGCACGCGCAGGGCAAGCTGGACCGCGTTGTCGATATCGTAGGTGAAAGCCTGACGAGCGAGGTGTGCTCGATCTATCTGCTCCGCGATGGTATGCTGGAGCTGTTCGCCACGCGCGGATTGAACAAGAGCGCGGTGCACGTCACTCGCATGGCGATTGGCGAGGGATTGACCGGCACAATCGCCGACAATGTCGAAACGCTGAATCTGGCTGAGGCAAAAGCGCATCCCGATTTCCAGTATCGCCCCGAAACGGGTGAGGAGAAATTCCATTCCTTCGCCGGTGTTCCGATCGTTTACCGCGAGCGTGCGGTCGGCGTTTTATGCGTTCAGCACGTCGATCCACGGCGCTATGAAGACGTCGAGATCGAAGCGCTGCAAACGACAGCAATGGTTCTGTCGGAGCTTATAACCAACGCCGAACTGGTCGATGAGGAAGATGCGCTGGGGCGGGGGGAACGCGACAGCGGCCCGCAGACTGTATCGGGCCTGACGCTCGTATCAGGTCTTGCTGTCGGACAGGCCGTATATCACCAGCCGCGCGTTCAGATCACGCAGGTTGTCGCGGAGGACATCGAGGCCGAGCGCCAGCGTGTCTACCGCGCTTTCGATAAGATGCGCGAACAGATTGACGGGCTTGCCGGACAGGCCGAATTCGGGATCGGCGGCGAGCATGAGGAAGTGCTCGAGACATACAAGATGTTCGCTTATGATGAAGGGTGGTCGCGCCGGATCAACGAAGCTATCGACAGCGGACTGACGGCGGAGGCTGCGATTGAGCGCGTGCAGCAACACACCCGTATGCGCATGCGCGAAATCGACGATCCGTTGCTGGCAGAACGGATGCACGATCTGGAAGATCTGGCGAACAGACTGCTGCGCATTGTTTCCGGACAGCTGGGCACCGCCGCACAGCAAGGTCTGCGGCGTGATACTATCTTGATCGCCCGCAATCTCGGCCCCGCTGAATTGCTCGAATATGACCGTCGCCGCTTGAAGGGCGTCATTCTTGAAGAAGGCTCGCTAACCGCGCACGTGGTAATCGTGGCGCGGGCGATGGGTGTTCCGGTTCTGGGGCAGGCCAATGGTATTCGCGGGATCATTCGCGATGGCGATGAAGTGTTGCTCGATGCAGCAGCTGCGACGGCGACAATCCGTCCCGCTGCGCCTGTGGCAGAAGCGTTCGAGGCGCGCTTTGCGAAATCGCGTGAGAAGCAGGCGGCCTATGCTGAGCTGCGGGATGTCGAACCGTTCACGCGCTGCGGCACGCGCATTCAGGTGATGATGAATGCCGGGCTGCGCGATGATATCAGCGCGCTCGCGATGACAGGCGCGGATGGTGTCGGCCTGTTCCGCACGGAGTTTCAGTTTCTCGTATCGGCAACGCTGCCGCAGCGCGAACGCCAGACGCGGCTTTACCGCGATGTCATGGATGCGGCAGGCGAAAAGCCGGTCATTTTCCGAACGGTTGATATCGGGGGCGACAAATCGGTGCCCTATCTTGCCTCAGGAGAGGCGGGGAAAGACGAAAACCCGGCGATGGGCTGGCGGGCGCTAAGGCTGGCCCTGACCCGCGAAGGCCTGATGAAAGCGCAGGCCCGCGCGTTGCTTGAGGCCAGCGCGGGGCGATCTCTTTACGTGATGTTCCCGATGGTGTCCGAACCATGGGAATTTGACGCTGCCAAGGCGGTGTTCGACGATCAGCTCGCTTTCATGCGCAAGAACAAGAAGATGCTGCCGGAGACGATTCATTACGGCGCGATGCTGGAAGTCCCGGCCTTGGCGGAAGTGCTGGATCTGCTTTTGCCCAAGCTCAGCTTTCTGTCAGTTGGCACAAACGATCTCACCCAGTTTCTGTTCGCGGCAGACCGCGCAAACCCCGCGCTTGCCCAGCGCTATGACTGGCTCAGCCCTTCGATCATGCGGTTTCTGCGCCGGGTGGTGCAGTCCACTGTTGGCAGCAATGTCGATGTTGGTGTGTGCGGCGAAATGGGTGGCCGCCGGCTGGAGGCGCTCGCGCTGCTCGGCATCGGTTTCCGCCGTCTCTCGATCACACCGGCAGCCGTCGGCCCGATCAAGGAGCTGGTCCGTAAAGTCGATCTTGGCGAACTGAGCGAGGCGATGACGTCTTGGCTGCTGGACCCGTCTTTAAACCTGCGTGAGGAGCTCACTGCCTGGGCACAGGCGCGCGAGATCGAGTTCGATTGACCTGCCGCCGCGAAAGCCAGTCTGCCCCTTACATGCGCCAGCCGGCGCAGCGAATCCTTGACAGCATGAACCCGAAAAGTGTCTTTGGGGTACAGAACAGGGGCGAAAAAGCCCACAAACACCGGACCGGGTCATGAGTAGCGAGCACGATAACAGCGAAGAAGAGCTGGTGCAGGCGTCTTTCGAAGCGCTTGAAAGCGCTGGCGATCGCCTGCGCGCTCAGCGCAAGCTGAAAGGTCTGGAGCTGGAGCATGTCGCGGCTGAGACGCGCATTCCGATCAGGCATCTCGAAACAATCGAAACGGGCACATACGAAAACCTGCCATCGCGCACATACGCCATCGGGTTCGCGCGCAACTATGCCAAGACTGTCGGTTTGGACGAAAAAGAGATCACCGATCTGGTCCGGCAAGAGCTGGCCGAGGGGCATGGCCGCGAATCTGCGCTGGCTGGCGGGATGGAGCCCGGTGATGCAGCGAAAGTGCCTTCGCGCGGGCTGGCATGGGCCGCAATGGCCGCCGCAGTGCTTCTCGCTGTAGGCGGTTTTGCATTCTACAACACCTATTTCGCCGCGGGCTCAGGCCCCGGTTCCTTGTTCGCAGCAAGTGAAGATAGCGACGCGGAGGAGCTTGCCGCTGCCGAGACGGACGATGAAAATGCGGCTGATCAAGGTGCCGCGCTCACCGCAACGGGGCCGGTTGTGTTCACCGCGCTCGAAGACGGTATCTGGGTCAGGTTTTATGAAGATGAGGGCGAGCGCCTGTTTGAATCGACCATGGCCAGCGGTGACACTTTTGAAGTGCCGGGCGATGCGCAAACGCCGCTGATCAACACCGGCCGGCCAGATGCGTTTGCTATCACGATTAATGGCCAGTCGGTGCCAAAATTGGCGGAAGAACCGATCACCCTGGGCGACACGCCGATTTCGGCTGAAGCGCTTCTGGCCCGCGCGAACCCCGGTGCCAGCGATGAACCGCAGGTAAATTAGCGTATTCACCTCAGCCAATTGCGGTATTTCCCACTGTTTTGGCCCGGCTGGCGCTCGACTTGGCGCAGAGCAATAGGCACAGATTCGGTTAACGTTCATGCGCCTTCGCGCAAACAACTGTCTGTCCATTCGGGTGCGGTTCGCAAAGTGACGTTGGCAAGCACGATGCCAGACCTCTGCAACCGCAAATAGGGAGCCAAAACCCATGAAATTCGCTCTTCCAGCTACCATGCTCCGCGCTGCTGCCAGCCTGGCCGTTGTCGCAACCGTCGCTACATCGCCCGTGCCATCAATGGCGCAGGATAATGTTGCGGAGGCTCGCCTGCGCAAGATCGAGGCGGAAATCCGCGCGCTTCAGCGCAATGTCTTTCCGGGCGGCGACGGACGTTTCTTCGAGCCGCAGATCACGCAAAGCGACGGGACCAGCCAGCCTGCGACCAGCAACCCGGCATCGACGACGGCTGTAACGGACATTCTCGCGCGGCTGGATGCGATGGAACTGCAATTGCAGCGTCTCACCGCGCTTTCAGAGGAAAACGCCAACGCCATTACTTTGATGGACTCGCGCCTATCGGCGGTTGAAGCAGGCGGTGGACCTACTGGTGCGGGCACCCTCAGCAGCGACGCTGCCGGTGCGACGCAGAGCAACATCAATGCGATGACCGACGCGGAAACAGTCGCCGGTGAGCCGGTGCTGCCACAAATTCCAACCACCGGGCCCAGTGCAGAGCGGCTTGCGGCGGTGCAGGCGATCACCAAGCCGCAGACCGATGATGCTGCGGACGATGAATATTCCTATGGCTTCCGCCTGTGGAACGCGGGCTTCTATCCCGAGGCGCGACAGCAGCTTTCGAGCTTTGTTGAACAGTACCCTGACCACTGGCGTGTGACCTGGGGGCGGAACCTGCTTGGCCGGGCGTTTCTTGACGATGGCATGGCAGAGGAAGCCGCGCGCTGGTTCCTGCGCAATTATCAGGCCGATCGCACGGCACCGCGCGCGCCAGACAGCCTGCTGTATCTGGCGGAAAGCATGATCGCGATGGAGGACACGCGCCGTGCCTGCATCGCGCTTTCGGAATTTGGTGAAACCTATCCGGCGGTCGCGAGTGGCCGCCTGCTGGATCAGTACGAAGCGAACCGCCGCAAGGTCAGCTGCGACAGCTGACCGGCGCGGGCGAGAGAGGGGCGATCATTGATAGGCCGCAATCCCTGAGAGATATCGATCCCGAGCTGGTGGAACGCTTTCACCGCGATCTGGCACGGCTTGGCTTTGCCGGTTCACGGCTTGGCGTAGCTGTTTCCGGAGGTCCGGACAGCGTGGCGCTTTTGCTGCTTGCGCATGCTGCGTGCGGCCTGGACAAGGTTACGGCTGCGACTGTCGATCACGGTTTGCGGGAGGAGAGCGCTGCTGAGGCCGCGTTCGTTTCCGATCTGTGCGCTGGCCTCGGCATTGAGCATGCGGTTCTGAATGTCGACGTGGCCGAGGGAAATCTGCAGGCCAATGCCAGAGATGCGCGTTATCTGGCGCTGGGCCAATGGCATGACGAAGCGCGGGTGGGCGCGCTGATGACTGCGCATCATGCCGATGATCAGGCAGAAACTCTGTTGATGCGGCTCAACCGCGGCAGCGGCGTATCGGGTCTGGCAGGAATTCGCACATCTACGGACATCCCCGGTTGGGGAGGCACATTGATCCGTCCGTTGCTGCGCTGGCACAAGTCCGAACTGGAGCAGTTGGTGGACGAGGCAGGGGTTGTGCCTGTGCGCGATCCGTCCAATTCAGATGAGCGTTTTGACCGGGCGCAGGTGCGTAAATTTCTGGCCGGGCAAAGCTGGATCGACACGCAGGCGCTGGCCGCGAGTGCAGAGCATCTTGAGGATGCATCCCGCGCGATTGAATGGTTCGCGTCGGAAGATTGGGAAACACATGTCGTGCCCGACTCCGATGAGACAGGGCGGGGGTTCCGATACTACGCAAATGTCCCCCGCGCGATTTCCATCGAAACGATTTGTCGCATCATCACCGAGCTGGGCGGCAAGGCGAGCCGGGCCGAGGCGGCGCGCGCATTCGACCGGCTGTGGCAAGGGGAGAATGCATCACTCGCCGGCGTGCTTGGTGTGCCGGGCACTGAACGGATCGAGCCGACGGGGCTGACCATGCGGGTATGGCGATTCAGCCCAGAACCACCCCGCAATGGCGGTTAACTTACGATCTTGTCACCCAGAGTGAGCGTTTCGCCGCGCGTGATGATCACGCGGTCGCCGCGCTTCGCGATAGCGAACAGTTTTTCGGCAAAATCATTTGGCACGCCGACGCAGCCATGGCTGGCATAACCATTGAGAACCGGCGATCCGTGGATCATGATTCCGTCCCATGTCAGGCGCAGCGACCATGGCATCGGAGCGTTGTTGTATTTCTCCGAAACATTGTCCTTCTCCTTGGTCAGGATAGGGAAACTGCCAAGCGGTGTAGGGTGCTTTTGCGTGCCCAGCAGAGCCACCGCCGTGCCGATTTCGTGCCCGTCGCGGAACACGCTGATCACACGCGCGTCCAGATCGACTGTCATCACGAGTTTGCCGGTCTTTGGAGCGCGGCTTTCGTCCCAATACCACTCGCCATACCGGATTGTGCCTTCGATCGGCAGGATGCTTTTGACCACAAACGGATCATCGCTGACAAATGTGGGTGAAGGCGGCGGTGCCGGCTGCACGACAGGCTGAGCAATGGTGCGTGCAGCAGGTTGGCGCGGGGCCGGTTCGGCAGTGCCGGGCAGCGGCGGCAAGTCCGCCTCGGGCTGGCTTCCACC
>CALLQC010000008.1 GCA_938015255.1 uncultured Erythrobacter sp. | reverse complement strand
CTAGGAAATCTGCGCTATGGACGCTCTCTTGCAAGTTGAAGGTCGCGCGATCCCCTTTGGCGCGAAGAATATCGACACCGACATCATCATTCCTGCGAAGTGGCTGAAAACCATCACGCGCGAAGGGCTTGGCGCAGGCGCGTTCGAGACCATTCGAGAGAACCCGGACAACATTTTTGATGATCCCGCGTACAAAGGCGCGCCGATCCTGATCGCCGGCGACAATTTCGGCTGCGGGTCAAGCCGCGAGCATGCTGCATGGGCGATTGGTGACCTGGGAATACGCGCGGTAATCGCGCCGAGCTATTCGGACATCTTTTCCGGCAATGCGGTGAAAAACGGCATTCTTCCCGTAGTCTTGCCGCAGGACGCAATCGACCGCTTGATGGAAGTTGCCAAAGAAGGTCACTCGATAACCGTCGATCTCGATACACAAACGGTCACCACGCCGTTTCAGGATCGCTTCGAATTCGCGATCGACCCGTTTCGCAAGCATTGCCTGCTCCACGGGCTTGACGAAGTTGCCCTCACGCTCGAACGGCAAGCGGTTATTGGCAATTTCGAAAAGACCCGCGCCAGCGCCAGATCCTGGCTGACACGCGGCACACAGATTTAACGGAGAACAATGCGATGAAAGCCATCCGAAGCCACGAAGTGGGCGGACCAGAAACGCTCAAACTCGACGAAATTGACACTCCGGCGCCAGGTAAGGGCGAAGTGTTGGTCGCGGTAAAGGCCTGTGCGATCAACTACCCCGACACGCTGATCATCCGCGATCTCTATCAGTTCAAGCCGCCCCGCCCTTTTGCACCGGGCGGCGAACTCGCCGGTGTGGTCGAAGCGGTGGGTGAAGGCGTCGAAAACTACAAAATCGGCGACCGCGTCCTTGCAGGCATCGGCAATGGCGGACTTGCGGAAAAAGTTATTGTCCCGGCGGGACGAATGTTCCCCGTACCCAACGGAGTACCGTTCGAAAAAGCGGCATCGCTGCTGATGACCTACGGCACCACCATCCACGGGTTGAAAGATCGTGGCCACATCAAAGCCGGTGATACTGTGCTGGTATTGGGTGCAGCTGGCGGGGTCGGCCTTTCTGCCGTTGAACTTGCCAAAGCGTTCGGTGCGCGCGTGATTGCAGCAGTTTCGAGTGAGGCAAAGGGAGAGGTAGCCAAAAAAGCGGGAGCAGATGATGTGGTCATCTATCCCCGCGAGGAAATGGACAAGGCCGCCTCAAAAGAGCTGGCCAGCAAGTTCAAGGCAGCCTGCGGACCGGAAGGAGCCAATATCGTTTACGACATCGTCGGCGGACAATATTCCGAACCGGCCCTGCGCTCGATCGCCTGGGAAGGCCGGTTTCTGGTTGTCGGTTTCCCGGCAGGCATCGCAAAAATGCCGCTCAATCTCACCTTGCTGAAGAGCTGTGACATTTGCGGCGTTTTCTGGGGTGCCTTCACCGCGCGTGAACCGGCGAGGTATGTCGAGCAGGTGAAAGAGCTGTTCGCGCTCATGAAAGACGGGAAGATTGATCCGCTGGTATCAGAAACTTTCCCGCTTGAGCGTGCTGGTGACGCCATAGCCAAGCTGGAGAACCGCGAGGCTGTCGGCAAACTTGTGGTGACGATAGACTGAATTAGGGCGCAAACCGCTTGCCGGTCCAGCCCGCTCTACCTATTTCAATCCCAACATCTTCGGAGGGACAATTATGACCGATTTCAAAGACCGCGAACGCGCGGAAGAAGCCAAATTCGCAATGGACGAAGAAACCGCATTCAAGGTGGCCGCTCGTCGCAACCGCCTGCTTGGCGAATGGGCCGCTGGCGAAATGGGCCTTACCGAAGAAGAAACCGATGCGTACAAGAAGGCTGTCGTTCAGGCCGATTTCGAAGAGGCCGGTGACGAAGACGTGATCCGCAAGCTGCTGGGTGATCTGACCGCTGCAGACACCAATATCAGCGAAGCCGACATCCGTCTCAAGCTCGAAGAAATGACGATTGAGGCGAAACGCCAGTTCATGGGCGAAAGTTAGGGCTGCTCCGATGCCCATGCCCGGACCCGATATCGAAGCCGCTATCATAGCTGCCCTGCCCGGCGCGGTAGTAGAAATGACAGATCTTGCCGGTGACAACGATCATTGGGCAGCCAAAGTCACTGCACCGCAATTTGCTGGCAAGTCGCGGGTGCAGCAGCACAAGATGGTCTACGCCGCTCTGGGCGGAAGAATGGGCGGCGAACTGCACGCCTTGCAAGTCACGACTGTGGTTCCCACGTAAGCTTTAGCATTAGTTATTCGTTCAAAGAAGGCCGCATCATCATGGCTGATACAAATTCACGCATCTCCACCCTGGTTAGTGATAATGACGTTGTCCTCTTTATGAAGGGCACTCCGCTGTTTCCGCAATGCGGCTTTTCCAGCCGCGCGGTTGCGATCCTCGATCATTGCGGCGTTGCCTATGAAAGCGTCGACGTGTTGCAGGACATGGAAATCCGCCAGGGCATCAAAAGCTATTCCGATTGGCCCACCATTCCGCAGCTTTATGTTAAAGGCGAATTTGTCGGCGGAAGCGATATCATGATGGAAATGTTCGAAGCCGGGGAACTGCAACAGATGATGGACGAACAAGGGGTCGCCAAAGCCTCCTAACCCGTACGCTGCGACACGGAGAAGCTGTCTGTCCCGGCGCCGAAATAAAAAGAAGCCGCCCTGCTGACCAAAGCAGAGCGGCTCTTTTTCTATACGGGGAGGTTAGACCCAGAGACCAGGAAGGCCGAACCTCATTCAAAGACCGTTAGGCTGCCCATTACTATGCACCCACCGTGCCAAACTGCAAGTCTCGCGTATATTCAGGTACTTCGATGGTTAACGCGAATTCAAGATGTCAGATAGTGTAAAGCGTCCCGACACAGGGAGCCGGTGATGGTTAGCACTGCTCCCTTGGCAAGATCATGCGGACAAGCCAACATTCAATCCATGCCAAACGATTCCGGGCCTGAGGGCATTCCTGCTGCAACAATCATTATTTTTCGAAAGGCTGCCGATGGCGGACCGCCCGAGATCCTGATGACGGTGCGATCGCGCAACATGGCCTTTGCGGGAGGGATGGCAGTGTTTCCCGGTGGCCGTGTCGATCCGGCGGACTTCGAACTGGCAGAAAGGACCAGCGGGTCCATGCCGATTGATGAGTGCGCCCATCAGATCGCCGCCATTCGCGAAACTCTCGAAGAAACCGGGCTGGCCCTGGGCCTTTCTGGAGATATCACCTCAGATACGGCAGCCGCGGCGCGCGTCATGCTCGAACAAAGTGGGGCGCTGGCACCGGTTCTCGACGCTTTTGGCTGGTCGCTCGATTTTGACCAGATCGTTCCGTTCGCGCGCTGGTTTCCCAAGAACGAAAACATCAGCCGTGTTTACGACACCAGATTCTACCTCGCAGACCTAGGAACCGGGGCGGTAAAGATCGAAGTCGACCAGTCAGAGAACACCCGGCTTTTCTGGACTAGCGCACAAGGTGCTCTCGAAATGGCAGAACGCGGCGAGATCAAGCTGATCTTCCCGACCCGCCGCAACCTTGAGCGACTGGCGCTGTTCTCAAGCTTTGAAGAAGCGCGGTCTCAGGCGGAAGCAATCCCAGTCAAAACCATCATTCCCAAAATTGATGACAGTTCAGGCAAACCTATGCTCACTATTCTCGAAGACGCCGGCTATCCGGTCACCTCGGAGCTGCTCGAAACTGTCGCACGAGGATAAAGAGATTGGCGCGCCCGGCAGGACTGTCCTCGCCCCAAGGGGCTCGTTCGGCTCGGCCCAATTTGGCAATTGGGCCTCGACTCCGAACGGGTTCGATCCTCCATGCGGCCTCGCCAACTCACCCGAAGGGTGAATTGGCGCGCCCGGCAGGACTCGAACCTGCTGCCTCAAGATTAGAAGTCTCGCGCTCTATCCAGATGAGCTACGGGCGCGCGGCCTTCAGTCGAAAGCCTCCGCCGCAATAGCGCGCTTTGTCCCCCTTGGGAATCACGCTAATGCCGCGAAATATGGATAAGCCCGATACAGCAGCAGCGTTTGACGACAACCCCGATGATGGGATCCGTGCGACCAGCCATGCACCGATGACATTCCGGTATTACGATTTCGTCATGGCGGCGTTCGTTGCGATCCTGTTGCTGTCCAACATTATTGGCGCAGCGAAGCTAACCTTTGTCGAAGTCAGTTGGTGGCCTGATGGCTGGTGGCCCGCAGCGGACGGCGTTTTCATATACGGCGCAGGTATCCTGTTCTTCCCCCTCGGCTACGTGATTGGCGACATTCTCACCGAGATTTACGGTTTCGCACGGGCGCGGCGCGTTATCTGGACCGGTTTTGCCGCGATGATATTTCTCGCCTTCATGAGTTACATCGTCGTCAGCCTGCCAGCCTTTGACGGATGGGAATGCGCGGGCTCTGGCGCGCTCGACTTGAGAGGAAATCCGGACGCGGTGCCCGGCTCCATCTGTCAGCAAACATACGAATCCGTTTTCGGAAGCACCTGGCGCATTGTTATCGCCTCAATCGTCGCCTTTTGGGCAGGCGAGTTCGTCAATTCCTATGTGATGGCGAAGATGAAAGTATGGACGAAGGGTAAGGCGCTTTGGAGCCGAACGATTGGATCGACGGTAGTAGGTCAAGGCGTTGATAGTTTGATTTTCTACCCGATCGCATTTTACGGCATCTGGTCAACCGAAGCGGTCATCACCGTAATGATCACGAACTGGCTCTTGAAAGTCCTTTGGGAGGCGGCGCTTACGCCGGTCACATATCTGGTCGTTGGCAAGCTGAAGAAAGCCGAAGGGGTCGATCTGTTCGATACGGAAACGGATTTCTCGCCATTCTCTTCGAAGGGAAGCGCGAGCCAGCCGCAGGGTTAATCCTGCGGATTATTCTCCATCAGTTCACCCTCAGGCACAATTTCCACTGCCCAATCCATACCAAGTCTGTCAGCAAGCAGAATGATATCCTTTTCCGTAGGAACGCCGAAAAGGGCCTCGTGGCTTTTTTCCAGCCTGAGAACCAGGGTCTTGTCGCGGACTATCAATCGGCTAACCCGCAGTGATCTGCGCGAATTTGCGCCGAGCCGACGCGCAAGGCGCACAGCCAACCCCCAGCAAATGGCCTCTTCCAGCGCTTCAGGACTGGCAAGCTCGGTAACGGTTTCAGGCAAGGAAAGCTGATTGCCATTGGCTGCAATTGCAGCGGCCAGCATTGCACGGTCCTGATCCGAAACTGCAATCCAGCGTTTGTAGAGCGCCCAATCTGCGGATTGCGGGTGACGGATGTTGGGCTCAATCTGCATCGATGCGAGCGACAGCATGGTCGCCGCGAGACGCAGCCTTTCGCTGCCATGCTTTTGTGCAGGAGCTGCATCGACCGTCCAACCGGCAATGCGCGCGGCAAGCGTTGGCGGCGCCCCGCGCTGTTTAGCGAACTCGCCAATGCCGGCCAGCAGGGGATCCTGCGATTTGGCGTGGCTTGGCAAGCGGTCATAAAGCAGCCCTTCGCGCAATCCCCATGATGAAAAGACGAGAAAGCTGGGTTTAAGCCGGGCCAAAAGCGCCTGAAGCAGCACCGCAGCATCAGGCAGCTTCTCCGCGCGCATGGAAGAAATACGTTCGCGCGCTTTCAGGTCATCTACGGATTGTGATGCCAAATTTTTGGCCAGCTTTGCCGCCTCTTTGGCAGACAGGGTGAACCCGTGTGGATCCGACAGCGGGTGCCCCTGTTCCTGCATCGCGAAAACGGCCATTGTCCGCCACGTTCCGCCGACAAGGTACAGCGGCTGCCCCTTACCCAGCTCACCATCAAACTGTTTTGCGCCTTTCTTAAGTGCTTTCACAAGCGACTTGCGCATGCCAGCAGGGCCATCGGCGCTTTCGCTGAACTCGGGCAGTCGCAGCGTGCCGAGCGGAAGAGAAACGGCCTTGCCGGGCTTGCCATCGGCGATATCGACAAGCTCCAGACTGCCGCCGCCAAGATCGGCCACGACACCGCAGGCACCGGGAAATGCGCCGGCGACACCGCTTGCGCTGAGACACGCTTCCTCCTCACCGGAAATCACACGTGGATTAAAACCCAGCTCCTTGAGAGCGGCGACGAATTCACCACCATTGCTGGCATCACGAACCGCCGCTGTGGCTACGGTTTCTACGTCGTCGATGCCAAGATCTTCAAGCAATAGCGCGAAGCGGCGCAAGCCTAGCATTGCAAGATCGATCGCCTCCTGCGCCAGAACGCCGTCGCTCGCGATTGCTCGGCCAAGCTGCGCAGTCACCTTCTCATTAAGCAGCACGCCCGGAGCACGCATCGAACCGCCGTAAAGCACCAGGCGGACCGTATTTGAGCCGATATCTAGAATAGCCTGTCCCGGCTTGGTTCCCGAAAACGCACCGTCGCGATCAGCGATTTTCTGGCGGTAGCTCATCCTGTGCGGCCTTTGCGCAGCGAGAGTTTGGGCACGGCCCCTGCTGCAAGCGCCCCCCCACGACCAGAAAGCGATGGGTTGGTCATGAAATAGCGGTGGCAGTTGAACGGTGTGCCATCGGTTTCGATCCGTGAATAGGTTCCATCGGCATGCAGCCACCAGCTTTGCTGCGTATCAAGCATATTCGCGAGCAACACCTGTTGCAGGACCTGATCATGCACGGTTCGATTCAGGATCGGGATGAGGCATTCAACCCGGCGATCAAGATTGCGGCCCATCAGGTCGGCTGACGAGATAAACACAGCAGCGTTGGGGCCAGGCATCGCTTCACCATCGGCGAAGGCGTAAATCCGGCTGTGTTCCAGGAAACGCCCGATTATCGATTTGACCCGGATGTTCTCGCTAAGCCCCGGCACACCGGGGCGCAGGCTGCAAATTCCGCGTACCACCAGCTCAACCTGTACACCCGCATCGCTCGCAGCATACAGCCTGTCTATCATCCCCTGATCGGTGATCTGGTTGCACTTCATCCAGATCGCTGCGGGATTTCCTTTGGCCGCGTTGGCAATTTCGGTATCGATCCGGCGGTAAAGCTCCTCGCGCAGATTGAGCGGAGCAATAGAAATCCGCTCAAGATCTGCGGGCTCGACATAGCCAGTGACGAAATTCATCATCTTCGCAGCATCCTGAGCCAGCTTGGGATCAGCGGTGAAAAAGCTGAGATCAGTATAAATCTTGGCGGTGACAGGGTGGTAGTTCCCAGTCCCGAAATGGCAGTATGTGCGAAAGCCCTCATCTTCGCGGCGCACGACCATCGCGACCTTTGCGTGGGTTTTCCAGTCGGTGAAGCCGTAGATCACCTGCACGCCCGCACGTTCGAGCTTGGTCGCCCAGGTGAGGTTCTGCTCCTCGTCAAAACGTGCCTTGAGCTCGACCACAGCAGTCACTGATTTCCCGCGCTCGGCTGCATCGATCAGCGCATTGATGACAGCCGATTGCGAGCCTGCGCGGTAGAGCGTCTGCTTGATTGCGACCACATCCGGATCTTCTGCAGCCTGACGGATAAAATCGACCACCACTTCGAAGCTTTCGTAGGGGTGGTGGACGATGATGTCCTTTTCACGGATTGCTGAAAAAGCATCCCCGTCATGCTCGCGCACACGCTCTGGATAGCGCGGCGAATAGGAATCAAATTTGAGATCGGGGCGATCTTCATCAGCGATCTCCGCCAGCCCGTCTATCCCGATCATGCCATCGGTCTTGATCACGGCGGCTTCGTGAACGCCAAGCTGTTCAAGCAGGAGCGTCTCTGCCTGAAAGTCGAAATCTTCCTCAAGCTCCAGCTGGATCACCTGACCGCGCCGGCGCCTCTGGATAGCGCTGCGAAATGTCCGCACCAGATCCTCGGCTTCTTCCTCGATCTCGATGTCGCTGTCGCGCAGGACGCGGAACAGGCCGTCGCCTTCAATAGTGAAGCCCGGAAACAGCTTGCTGGCATAGCGCTGAATAAGGCTTGCGATGGATACGTAGATCGCCTCGCCCTCACCTGGAACCCGCACAAACCTTGGCAGAGCGCTGGGGATCAGCACCATTTCCATGATCTGTTCGCGATCCGCATCGCGCGTCAGCGTGAACAGGATGCCTATCCCCTCATTCTGGACGAACGGAAACGGGTGAGCCGGATCCAGCGCCTGAGGAGTTATGACCGGCAGGATCTCTTCGAGAAAGAACGCCTTTAGCCATTGGTGCGCGGCGGGTTTTACGCGGCGCTCATCCGCCACATGAATATCTGTCTCGGCCAGCCTATCGCGCAAATCGCGCCAGATATCCTGCTGCAAGGCGGAAAGTTTGGCGAGCTTCTCCCGAATGGCTGCAAGCTGCTGTGTCGGTGTGCGGCCATCTATCGCCGGTTTGTCGATGCCGCGCTGAGCCTGCCCAACAAGGCCCGCGACGCGGATCATCATGAATTCATCCAGGTTGCTACCGGATATCGAAAGGAACCGCAGTCGCTCCAACAGCGGATATTGCTCGTTACAAGCTTCCGCCAGGACACGCTCGTTAAAGGACAGCCAGGACAGCTCGCGATTGAAGTACGGGTCATCATGCGCATTGCGGGCCGCCGGTGCATCGGGACCGCCAAGGCCCGCACCAGTTGCGTCGGCAATCAAACTGCTGATCGGCGTGCTGCTCATACTAGTGCTGATATTGCCATTGTTGC
The DNA here is from genome assembly GCA_938015255.1 of uncultured Erythrobacter sp. Taxonomy (GTDB): domain Bacteria; phylum Pseudomonadota; class Alphaproteobacteria; order Sphingomonadales; family Sphingomonadaceae; genus Erythrobacter. The sequence goes on along the minus strand of CALLQC010000008.1, from coordinate 45,573 downwards.
CACATGCTTCTTCACATGCGCGTTGTAGCGACAATGTCAATCACGCGAGCTGTAATCGATCTCGCCAAAGATCAGAGCAAGTCAGAACTTTCGGCGATTTGCGTAATGCCGCGCTTGCCATTCGCGTCGCGACCCAGCTGCACGATGACGTCGATAACACTGGCCGAATACGCAATGGTATCCGACCGCGAAAGGCCAATACCGGTCTGCATCACCATCAGCGCGAGCTGCTCCAACGCGCCGCGCAGTGAATTGGCGTGGATGGTTGAAAAGCTTCCCGGATGCCCGGTGTTAATAGCGCGCAGAAACGAAACGCTTTCCGCGCCGCGCAGCTCGCCCAGAACGATCCGGTCAGGGCGCAGGCGAAGGGCAGCCTGAAGCAATTCGTTCGCGGTCACCTTGGCCTCGCCAAGCTCACCCTTAACGGCGACCAGGCCGACCGAATTTTCGCCCGGAAATTTCAATTCTGGCGTGTCTTCCACCAACACGACACGCTCCTGCCGCGGGATTTCACCCAGCATCGCGTTGAGAAACGTGGTCTTGCCGGTGCTGGTGCCGCCGGAAATCAGGATAGTGCGGCGATGACGAATGGCCTCGCGCAGATACGCTATCGGCTGCGCTTGCGGGTCTGGCATTGCCGGATTGGGCTCTCCGACCAGAGGCCCTGCGTCATACGCATCCAGAGGCAGATCGAGGCGGCGGTGGCGGCGAATTGCCATCGTCCAATGCTTACGGCTCGCAGGTGGACCGCAAAACTGAATACGCGCCCCGTCCGGCAGCGTAGCGCCCAGCAGCGGGTGCTCGCGGTTGATCCCCTGATGGGAGACCCGCGCAACCTGCTCCGCCAGACGCTGGACAAGCCGATCGTCGATCTTGGGCGTTTCAATCCGCTGCATACCGGGATCGCTTGCATCCTCAATCCAGACTTCACCGGGGCGGTTCACCATGATTTCAGTCACGGTATCCCGCTCCAGCCACTGCCTGAACGGTTCGAGATAGGCATCCAGATAGACGCTGCGCTCGCTCATCGTTGTGAGGCTGTCGCTCGCGTCTTCCCCGTCGCCGTCGCCCGCCAGAGGATGGATGTCTGCGCTCATAAACTACCAGACCGGTCTATTGTACGGTGCTGAAATCGAGATCGCGGGCAGCGAAGACGCGGATGGGCTCCCCCGGACGCACGCGGATCGTCGGGCCGATCTGGCCATCCTGCTGCAACGCCGTGCTGGCCGCGCTCGAACCGCCGCCGACAACAACAGACGCGCCGCCCGTTGCAATCGCGCCCAGACCGTCAACCAAAGACAAAAGCAAAGCCGAGCCGAACCGGCGGAAGAACTTACTGTCGACATCGCCGGGAAGACCGGTTGTCCCGTCAAAACCGATGGCCGGTGAAGCGATGTTTACAGAAGCGCCATCAGGCCGGATCAGACGGGTCCAGATGACATAAGCACGCTTTTGACCTTGCTGCACGCCCGATTGATATTGACCGATCAATCGCGAAGAACGCGGCACGAGCACGTTGCGACCATCAAAGCTCATCACATCCTGGCTAACCACTGCGCGAACATAGCCGGGCACATCGGTGTTGATCGCGGTTTCCAGAATTGCCGGAATCAGCGTGCCTTCCGTTACCGTGGTGGACGGGTTGGTCATAGGGCGCGCCTGCGCCGGAGCGCCGCCCACCCCGCCAACGCTGCTGGCAAAGGCAGCCGCCGAGCCGAGCGAACCACCATCGCCGGCCGCGGGCGCGTTTGCAGCTGCTGCAGCAGCCTCGGCGATCTGGGCGGGCTGCGCGGCTGTGCTGGCGTCAAACACCATTGTCGGGCTCGCATATGGATTGGTTGCAGGCGCGTTGCTCGCATTCGGATTGTTTGCATAAACCGGCGCGGGGGCCGGGTTTTGAGATGGCTGAACCTCTTGCGGGGCCGGAGCCGCTGCAACAACCGGGGCCGGGGCGACTTGCGGCGGAGGAGCCACATTCTGATTGCCCACCACAGGTGGCGGAGGTTGCTGAGCTGCATTCATCGCCCAGAATGTAACCGCGCCCAGCAAACCCACGATTGCAACACCGGCGGCCAGTCCCAGACCATCGGTCTTTGCCTTGCGGTCGACCACCGCAGGAAAGCCATTGCGGCTCGCCAGGTCAATGATCTCGGCCGATTCGCTGTCTCGCGGATCGCCTTCGAGTGTGTTGCTGCCCTTTTTGGGCGGTAATCTCATGGCCAGCTTCATCACTTGGCCTCCCTTGCTGCCATAGCGCCAGTGCTGCTGCGTAGGCTCGTTCGTACCGGGCCGGTGTTGGTGAGTGTGGCGACATCTCCTCCTGATCGCAGGATGATCTGCGCAGGAACCGTATCAAGCACCACTGTCTGCCCGCGTACGGTGAAATTGACCGGCCCCTCTTCGCCTTCTTCATTCGTAATGAGGATGGCCGGGATAGGAACCCCGGCGGACCAGGTGAGGAACACCGCGTCGCCATCATCGTAGGCGCGCTCTGGAATCAGATCGGTATCGCCTGCCTTGGCCCATTCAAAATTGAGTGCGGTCGGATCGGCCACAGCGAACGGATCGTTGGCAGCGGCCAGTTCGACAGAGTTTGCGCGCTCTCGTTCAAGCAATTCCTGCGCAGCGAGGCGGGCTTCTTCTTCAGCTCTTTCGGCTTCCGGGTATCGGAATTGCATCACGTAAAGCGGTGCATTGCGCGGGCTCGCCACAAGGTCGAACAGATAGGTCCGCTTGTTCGTTACGACTGTCAGATTGGTCTTCGCATTGGGCTCAAGCGGTTTCACGAAAAGCAGAGATTGCGCCTTGTTCGGCTGAACCTGCCAGGCCTGACTGTCACCGATAGCCACGTTCTCGATCGCTTCATCGGCGCGGAACTTGATCGTCGTCTGAACCTTAACGCGGCCATTGATCTGGAATACGGCAGTTTCGTCATAGGTGCGGGTCTGCAAACGTGCGTCGCCCTGAGCAAGGGCGGGTGCTGAAAGGGCAAGCGCCAAGGTGGCGATGCCAAGCCGAAAAGCGTCGGCGCGGATCATTTTGTATTCTCCGAATTGGAAACTGTTTTGCCGACGCTTGCAGGGCGGAACCGGTTGCCGATGCCGCGCGTGCGCGATGCAGCGGGGTTTAGCGGTGCGCTCTGACCATTACCCGATGATGTGGCATACACCTTGGTCTCGCGCACCGGACTGGCGGCCGAACCGCCGGTATCGTTGGCTGCGACCACAACGGATGGCTGTGCGATGTCGATCCTGCGCTGTCCGCTGGCGGCGGTTGCCCCAGTCGGCGCAGCGGTTTGCATTTGCGCCGTTTGCGCAGCAGCGGCGACGGGCGCAGAGCGGGCGGCATCCACACCAGATCCGCTATCCGCAGACGGGACAAGGCCAAAGACCTGCCATTTTCCGACCATCACGACAGAAACGATCAGGGCGAGCATCATCAGCGCGCAATGCACGAAGCCTAACACAAAGAATGCCATCGCGGCTTGCTGATCAATCTGGCCCGGCACCGCCACAAGCGAAGACAGGATCGGCACCGCAATTTCAAGCATGATGGAGCCGCCCAGCACCGCGAATAGCGGCGCAATCGCCAGCATGGTCACGCCCTTCAGCCACCCGGTGAAGAGGCCGCGCGTGCCGTTGAACAGCGCAAGAACCACGAAGATCGGTCCCACAGCGAGCAGCAGTGCAAGACCAATCCGCGCTGTCACCAGCAATCCGACTGTGCCCAGCAACAGCATCATGGCCCCTGCCCACATCATACCTTCGGGTGAGAACAGGCTGATATCGGTCTGCGCGCCGTTGGCACCGCTGGCCTGCTGAACCGCGAGAAACACGATATCCAGCTTTTGTGCGAAAGTGGCTGTTGCAGACCCCTGTGAACCAGTGAGAACAGTGGCAACCTGATCGGGCCCGCCGACAAAGATGTTGTAAAAGATCGCCGAGAACGCTGCAAAACTTGTTGCAAATGTCAGCACAAGACCGATCGTCATCATGCGCGGGACCAGCGCCCTGACGGACAGATTGGACCGGCCAAGCATCAGGCTGATGCCGAAAAACGCCACATAGAGGATCAGCAGCATCGTCAGGACGAATGCGAGCTGGCCGTCGGTGCCGAAAAGCCGCCCGAATGCCTGCTCGCTGACTTGCGAAGCGATGCAATCAACCGCTGTCAGAGCAGCGGCAACGCCGGTGCCCATCCCTTCGGTTGCAAGATCACAGGACGTCGCCATTATTCGGCTGCCTGCTGGATCGGATGGCCATGCTCGTCCACCTCGCCCGGGCCATCTGGCCACGCGCGATTGGTGAGTGCGGGATACCACTGCGAAGGATCATCACCGACCGCCTCACGCAGCAGATCCAGCCTGCGGACAGAGGCCTCGCGGCCAGACAGGATCGTAAGCACCTCTGGCGCACCCGACAGATCGAGCCGCACCACAACACTCGCATCGGGCTGCCGCACCAGAAAACACCGCGAATGCGCCGGAAGGCTCCGGATCAAAGCCAATTCGTGATCTGTCAGGCCAAAACCATCGCAATAATCTTCGGGACGGGCGCGGCTGTTGGGCATGAAGATCATCGTCGCAGTCTGTTCTACCAGCGCGGTCGAAATCCGGCTCTCAAGTGCGTCCTTCGCGGATTGGGTCGCAAACCCGACAAGTGCGTTGCGTTTTCGCAGGGTTTTCAGCCAGTCGCGAATGCGCGCGGCGAAGACTTCATCATCAAGCGCTTTCCAGCCCTCGTCGATCAGGATCATGGTCGGCTGACCATCAAGCCGTTCATCGATCCGGTGGAACAGATACATCATCACCGGGGTACGAAGACGCGGATTTTCAAGCAGCGCGGTCATGTCGAAACCCAGCACGCGCTGATCCAGATCGAGCAGATCACGATCATTATCGAACAGCCAGGCGTGTTCGCCGCCGTCGCCGCTGCCGCCGCCAATCCACGCGCCCAGCCGGTCTGCCAGATCGCCCGGCTCCGGTCGCCGCGCACCTGCCAGCAATTCCTTGAAATGGCGCAGTCGCCGCAAACCGGCATCATTCTGGTAGGCGGCGTCAACTGCGGCGCTGATCGTCGCGAATTCCTCCGGACCTTCCGCCTTCAGAAGCACACCCAGCCAATCGCGGAGGAAAGCACGGTTTGATGCCGTATCCGGCAACGAAAGCGGATTGAAACCGGTCGGCTCGCCAGGGCTGATCTTGTCATAGCGCCCGCCAATCCCGCGGATGAACAGCTCTGCGCCGCGATCCTTGTCAAACAGGATGGTCCGCGGACCAAACTTTTGCGCCTGTGCCGCAAGGAAGTTCATCACAACAGTCTTGCCGGAACCCGACGGCCCGATGACCGAGAAATTGCCAAGGTCGCCGTTATGAAAGTTGAAGAAGAACGGCGTGGCGCTGGTCGTTTCGAGCAGTGTGACAGCGTCACCCCAGTGGTTGCCCTCCGCCTGACCCAAAGCAAAGCCGTGGAAGCTGCCAAAGCCTGCCATATTGGCCGAGGAAATGAGAGCGCGCCTGACAATATAGTCTTCATTGCCGGGGAACTGTGCCCAGAATGCCGGCTCCAGATTGGTGTCTTCGCGCACGGCAATCGCGCCGGTATCTGCCAAAGCGGCCGCGCAGGCAGCGGTCGCATCGTCAAGGCGGCCCAGCGTGCTCTCACGGACAAGCACCGTCAGATGATGATCGCCAAAGCCCACGCCGCCATTACCCAAGGCATCGCGCGCCGCCATCATATCGGCACGCTCGGCAGCGGCCTCTTCATCAACCGACCGCGAACGGCGCAGCGCTAGATCGATACGCTCACGCGCGGTCGTGCGCTCGCTCGGCGCGTAGCTTTCCGTCACGATCATCTCGTACGGAAGCCGCAGAAGCGGATCGAGCAGGCCTGGCGATGTCGCCTCCGGGTAGTCCTTCAGGCCCAGAATAGCGGAAAAGTCCGGATCACCTGAACCGCGCTGTTCCATAGCGTCCAGACCAAAGCTGGCCCGGCGATAGGGCAGCATCTGTCCGATATCGGTATCCTCGTGAGGACGGCGCACCGGACGCATCTCTCCGTTGTAGAGCGCTGAAAGAAGCTCCAGCATTTCCGAATTGGTGCCGCCACCTTGCGCTGCGTAATCGCCCAGCAAAGTCGCGCCATAGGCAGACAGCGTCGCTACAAGGCCGGTCGCAGCAGCTTTCAGACTGCGCAGGTCCTTCGGGTCTGCTTCCAGCTCATCGCGCGTGCGCTTGTTGAAGAAACGGCTGATCCGCTCCGGCAAGCCGGCTTTTCCGCGCGCGGGCCGGCGGATCAGGGTGACAAACTGATCGTTTATGAACAGCGATCCACCAGCCAGCCGCTCTTTCCAGCGCGCATCGATATGCCGCGAAAGGGGATCGTCGAATTCGGCGTTCAGCTCCACTTCAACCCGGCGGCGGATGACGTGGTGATAAAGCACGAACCGCGCATCTAGCGTGGAGCGCAGCATCACCTCACGTGTGGCTGCATGCGCATTCAGCGCGTCCGAATCCTCTGTTTCGAACAAGAGACCCGGCACCTGGATCGCAGTCATTACCGAACCATCGCGCAGCAGCACGGTATTTTCGTCGATCAGGCGCTCATAGGGCAGGCGATCACCGGCGCGCGCTTCTTTCGCGCTCCAGGATGCAGCTCCTATCCAGTTTCCCATATGCTTGGCCCTCCTTCGGGTGGCCAGAAATTCGCCTCAGGGCGTGTAGCTGTTGCAGCCCCAGCGTTTGTAATTCGGAACACGCGGGCACTTTGACACCTTCGTGATCCACAAATCAAAGATACGCGGTTCACGCAGGCTCGAAAAGTATCCGATCACATGCATCACCACTGGCACCAGCAGAAACGCGACCAGCAGCAATCCATTGGTGATCAGCAAATTTTTAAGGATCAGGAAGGCGATCGTCGTGACCATCATGTTGATGATAAAGAAATTCATCGTCACGCCCGCAAACATCTGCGGCCTTGTCAGTGCGCGGTGCACGGGATGACGGTTCAGATCGCTCATCGTGTCGTCCTCTAACTGGCGCTATCCTGCCGCAGCCTGAATGCCAGCAACGATAGTGGTGGCACCGAACAGGATGAACACACCGATAATCACCGTTGCACCAAAGCGCCAGTTCATCCGGCCGGTCAGCATCATAAAGCCGATCGCGGCGACAGCCATGACGGCAATAGTCGTCGCAACTGTACCCAGCAAGGTGCCCTGAAGCCACAGAAGCGCGTTGTTGATCGGACCGGAACCTGCCGGATCGGCGCCTTGCGCGGCGGCTGCACCGGGCATGGCAAGCATTGTAAGGAAAGCTGCCAATTTAGCGGGCAGGTAACGCATCGAATTCATGTACAACCCCATTCTCATTGTCATTCTAATCAATTCTGTCTGCCATCTGATCGCGAATGGCTGGCCAATCGGCCCATAATCGCCGCGACATACTGCCTCGTTTCGCGGATATTGGGAATGCCGCCCGCCTTGATCACCCGGCCAGGCCCGGCATTATATGCAGCCAGCGCCTTTTCCAGATCCCCGTCGAACCGGTCGAGCTGTTCGCGAAGATAGCGCGCGCCGCCTTCGAGATTTTGCAAGGGATCATCCGGATCGACACCCAGATACCGCGCTGTTCCCGGCATCAGCTGAGCAAGTCCGCGCGCACCTGCGTGCGAAACGGCGTTCTCTCGCCAGCGGCTTTCCTGCCAGACGACCGCTTCAAGCAGGCTGGGACTGAGATCAAAACGCCGGGCAAGCTCGGCGATTTTGGCGGCATAACGCTCCGGCACCTGTGCGGCGTGCCGGACGGGATTGGCCACCGCCTCTTCCGGTACGTCGATCATCTCGCCATCAACGTTCACCGCGGCAGATGTGCTGGAAATCGCGGGTGCAGCAGCGGGCAGACCGCCAGCAATCCAGCGCGCCCCATTGGAGTCCACTTCCATGACATCGGCGCGCACGCCCGCCCCGCCAAGAGCGAGCGCTGCTGCGATACCGATTGTGCCCGCCCGCGCGAGAATCATCCAATACCCTCCGATCCCGACCCTTTGTCTAGCCGAAGTGACAATGGAGTGACAGACCCCCGTCTTAACCTGACGACGGGTTTGCCGATTTTCGCGATCATTTGAGCACTGAAACCTGGTCCATGGCCGACATCGGCATGCCCATCCCGGTGGGCTCTTTCGGCCTGTACTGTCCCTCAAGCATGGCGATCTCGTCTGCCGACAGCTCGATATCGAGAGCTGCCAGCGCTGCTTCGAGATGGTGCGGCTTGGTCGCGCCGATGATGGGTGCGGTCACCGCAGGCTTGGTGAAGTGCCATGCGAGCGCGAGGCTTGCCATTTCATCGCCGCGCTTGTTGGCGAGATCGGCGAGCGCGCCCACCACCGCCTCATCGGCCTGCTCGCCCTCCTTGTAGAGCATCTTGCCAACACCGTCGGTTTCGCTGCGCACCGTCTGCTCACCAAGAGGCCGCGCCAGCCGCCCGCGCGCGAGCGGGCTCCACGGGATCACGCCCACGCCGTCGTCCTCGCACAGCGGCAGCATCTCGCGCTCCTCCTCGCGGTAGAGCAGGTTGAGCTGGTTCTGCATCGAGGTGAACGGCGTCCACCCGTTTGCCCGCGCGGTTTCCTGGGCCTTGGCGAACTGCCACGCATACATTGACGAAGCGCCGATATAGCGCGCCTTGCCCGCCTTCACGATATCGTGCAGCGCCTCCATTGTCTCCTCGATTGGCGTTGCGTCGTCCCAGCGGTGGATCTGGTAGAGGTCGATATAGTCCATGCCGAGCCGTGTGAGACTGTCATCGACGGCCTGCATCAACGCCTTGCGCGAATTGCCGCCCGCATTGGGCGCCTGTCGCCACGGGAAGTACGCCTTGGTCGCGACCACGATCTCGTCACGCCGCGCCATCTCCTTCAGCACTTTGCCGGTGATCTCTTCCGACGTGCCGCCCGAATAGACGTTGGCCGTATCGTAGAAGTTGATCCCCTTCTCCAGCGCAGAACGGAAGAACGGGCGGCTCTCCTCCTCGCCCAGCAGCCAGTCGCCGTGCCATCCCTTTGTCGTGTCGCCATAGGACATGCAGCCTAGGCACAGGCGCGAGACCATCAGGCCGGAATTGCCGAGACGGGTGAATTTCATCGCAGGCTCCTCAATTGATCGCCCGAAGTCCTACAGGATGGAACACATGGAACACAGTCCTGGCGACAAAAATCCGGGGCCGCGTTTGCGCGATTTTTCTGGCGGAAGTGAAGCGAGGCAGGCGAGGTTTCCATGCGTGCTGTTTGGCACGAAACTAAGGGGGTAGGAAACCACTCTCATGCTCTAAGCCGCTCGCCCTCAGCCTGTCGAAGGGCTGCTTTTTCTTTCGGTGCCGCGCTTTGCAGAAGCAAGGACAATGCTTCGACAAGCTCAGCATGAGCGGTGCTTTTGATTGGAAGCGAGTGGCTCACCATTCAACTCAGCGTCAGTCCACCATCGACCACCAGCGTCTGCCCCGTGACATAGGATGCGAGCGGCGAGGCGAGAAACAGCCCCGCGCCCGCCATATCCTCGGGCGTGCCCATCCGCCCCAGCGGGATCGAGCGAAGCGCGCCCTCGCGCCGGCCCTCATGCTCGGTCGTCACCGTGGTCAGCTTGGTCGGGACCAGCCCCGGCGCGATGCCGTTCACCCGCACGCCGTCTCTCGCCCAAGCCTCGCCCAATGATTTCACAAGGCTCGCCGCCCCCGCCTTTGACGCACCATAGGCCGGATTGCCAAACGTCGATTTGAACGCTGCGACAGAGGATACGACCACCATCGACCCGCCGCTTTCCCTCAGCGCATCGTGGAATGCGCGCGCGGCGTCCATGACCGAGTTCAGGTTGACGTCGATCACATCGTCCCAGCCCTCGCGCGCAAACTCCTTGCGCCCGTAATGGACGATGCCCTGGCTCTGGATCAGCACATCGAGCGCGCCAATCTCGCCCGCGAGCCGCGCGGGAGCTTCCCGGTCGCTGACATTGAGCTGATGATAGGTGAGCCCGCGCAGATCGCTGTCTTCGGCCTCCAGATAATCGCCCGCATCGGGCCGCGTGCCGGTGACAATCACCTCCGCCCCGCGAGCGCGAAAGCCCTGCGCGATGCCATTGCCGATCCCGCTCGACCCGCCAATAACGAGGACTCGTTTTCCGGTGAAGTCGAGTGGGTTGGTGAGCATGGTGCCGTTCCTTTGGCCAGTTCGCTTCGATCAGCGAAACAAGAGATCACGAATGGTAATACACGACTGCGGATAAGCCCAGCCAGGTCGTGAACATGACGAGGTAGGGCCAGCGGCTTGGCCAGAGCTCTTTCACCAGCATCGTCGCCGTGGCGGTTCCGACCAGAGCGATCAGAGCTGCCCATGCCGCGAAGGTTCCTGCGCCGCTGAAAGCAGACTGGATCGCGAGGCTGGCCCATTGTGCAGGCAATAGAGCGAGGAGCCAGTCGGGCAGCAGCCCCGGCTGGGCCACGGCTGTCAGCACAATCGCCGCCTCGCCCGCCACCACGAAGAGCGCCATCAGCCAGCCTTTGCCGGGGATGCTTGTCGCGAACAGCGCGCCGCGAGCTGCAAAGCTGATGCTCGCGGCGACAACCGACAGGAGCGCTGCGGGCAGAACGGGGAACACTGGCTGGCCCACGGCTTGGGCCAGAACCAGCAGACCGGCCCCGACCGCCAGACCGAGCATGACGCCCGTTGCAGAGCGCCCGGCTGCAGCCGCGCCAATCATGGCGGTGCCCATAAGGCCAATCGAAATGGTCGGCCCCATCGCCAACGCGTGACCTGCTTCGGGGATCAGCAGCATAGCTGCGATAGGAGCCACCACGCCGATCACCACCGCGCAGGCCCAGGCCAGCGCGGGCCAAAGCAGTAGCTGAGGTTGAGACAAAGAGCTTATCGAACGGGCGATGGCTTCAACAGCCCTAGATCGAGCGGCTCACCACTTCCTTCATGATCTCGCTCGTGCCGCCATAGATGCGCTGCACGCGCGCATCGCGCCACAGCCTCGCGATGGCGTATTCGTTCATGTAGCCCGCGCCGCCATGCAGTTGCAGGCAGGCATCGACCATCTCCCACTGCATTTCGGTGTGCCACAGCTTCGCCGCGCTCGCCTCGTCCGTAGTCAGTTCGCCGCGCAGGTGGCGGGCGATGGCCCAGTCGAGATGCGCCCAGCCGACCTGCAGCTTGGCCTTGAGGTCGGCGAGCGTGAACTTGGTGTTCTGGAATTCGAACACGGTGCGGCCAAAGGCCTTGCGATCTTTTGTGAACTTCACCGCCTCATCAAAGGCGCGCTGGGCGCCGCCCTGTGCGGAAACGGCGATCGAAAGGCGCTCTTGCGGCAGCTCTTCCATCAGGTGCACGAAGCCGCGACCCTCACCGCCCAGGATGTTGGTCTTGGGAACGCGCACGTCCTGGAAAAACAGTTCGGACGTGTCGGCGGAATGTTGGCCGATCTTGTCGAGGTTGCGGCCCTTTTCAAAACCCGGCGTGCCCGCATCGACCAGCACCAGCGAAGTGCCCTTCGCGCCCTGCGAGGGATCGGTCTTGGCAACGACGATCACGACGTCTGCATTCTGGCCGTTGGTGATGTAGGTTTTCGAGCCATTGATGACGAGGTGATTGCCATCCTCAATCGCAGTGGTGCGCACGCCCTGAAGGTCGGACCCTGCGCCCGGTTCGGTCATGGCGATGGCGGTGATCACGTCGCCCGAGATCATTCCGGGGAGATACTTCTCCTTCTGGTCGGGCGAACCGAGGCGTTCGAAATAATTGACCGTGATGTCATTCTGCAAGGTGAAGCCCGCGCTTGTGCCGATATAGGCGAGCTCTTCGGCGAGCACGCAGTTGAACCCGAAATCGAGGCCCAGCCCGCCATTCTCTTCAGCGACCGTCGGGCACAGCATCCCAGCCTCGCCCAGCGCCTTCCACGCTTCGCGCCCGACAATGCCCTCTTCCTCGTGTTTGTCGAGGTGCGGTACCATATGCTCGGCGAGCACTTTGCGGACGGTGTCGCGAAACGCCTCGTGATCTTCGTTATAGGCGGTGCGGTGAGCTACATCGAGCATTGCAGGTTTCTCTCTTCCAGGTGATTCAGGTTGCGGGAAGCAACTGACCTGAGAGATGGCGCGCTGTAAAGCGCAAATGATGCAACAATGCCGCTGGCGATCAGCCCACGAATGCGCGTTCGATCACAAACTGGCCGGGCTTGTTGTTCGCGCCCTCTTCGAACCCGCGGTTTTCTAGATCTGCTGCGTGATCCTTGATCATCGCCATCGATCCGCACAGCATCACACGGTCGTTTTCGGGATCGAATTTCTGCGGGCCCTTGCTTTCCTTGAACAGATCGCCGCTGTCGATCAGCGTCTGGATCCGGCCGGTCGTGCGAAAATCTTCCCGCGTTACGGTGGGCACGTAGATAAAGCGTTCGCGGTCCTCGTCTTCGAGCAGCGGATCGCCTTCAAGCTTAGCCTCCAGCAGCTCGCGGTAAGCCAGCTCATTGGCATGCCGCACGGAATGGACCGCGATGATCTCGTCATACATGCCGTACACTTCGGGATCGCGCACCAGGCTCATGAACGGGGCGAGACCCGTGCCGGTTGAAAGCATAAACAGGCGTTTGCCAGGCAGCAGCGCATCGGTAACGAGAGTGCCGGTCGGCTTCTTGCCAAGATAGATCGGATCGCCGACCTTGATATGCTGGAGACGTGAGGTGAGCGGGCCATCCTGCACCTTGATCGAGAGGAATTCGAGCTCCTCGGCGTAACTGGGCGACGCCATGGAATAGGCCCGCAGCAACGGTTTGCCATTCTCACCCGGCAGGCCGATCATGATAAACTCGCCCGAGCGGAAACGGAACGCAGCGGGGCGCGTCATCTTCAGGCTGAACAGGCTGTCCGTCCAATGGTGGACATGGGTGATCGTCTCAACGGTGAAGGCACCGCTTTCCTGAAATTCGGAACGGTCAGGGATAGGCTGGGTCACAAACAGGCTCTCAATTGGCAAATTGCCGCGTGGATTGCGCGGCCGGATCGGGGGCGCAAATGGACGCTCCGCGCCCCCCGATCAAGGTAGATTAGTGATAAAGGGTGAAAGCGCGGCTTGGCTGTCCTGCCCGCCTTCCCTCGCTCAGTTCCAGCCTGCGCGGTCGAAAATCTGCACCGCCAGCGCCTGGTTCTTGCCGATTTCTGCGGCGTTCAGCGTATCAGCCTTGAAATTGCCGAGCGTTTCCACCGCCGAATTTGCCTTGAGCCCGCTGACGGCAGGATATTCGTTGTTGCCATCCGCAAAATACCGCTGCGCACTTTCGGCAGTGAGATATTCCAGGAACTTGATCGCGTTCGTCTTGTTGGGCGCAGTTTTGACAAGCCCCGCGCCGCTGACATTGATGTGCGTGCCGCTGCCGTTCTGATCGGGGAAGATCACGCCGAGTTTCTCGAACAGAGCCTTCTGCTCCTCATCACCGCCAGCAAAGCGCGCAAGGTAATATGTGTTCACCACTGCAATCCGGCACTGACCAGCGGCAACCGCTTCGATCTGCGCTGTATCATTGCCCTCGGGATCGCGCGCAAAGTTGGCAACCACGCCCTTCGCCCATTCTTCTGCGACCTCCTCACCGGCATTGGCGATGATGCTGGATAGCAGCGAGATATTGTAGATGTTGGACGACGAACGGATGCAGATATCACCGCGATAGGCAGGGTCCGCGAGATCGGCATAGGTTTCCAGACCTGCAGGCTCGCCCTGCGCCCTGTCATAGATGATCACGCGGGCACGGGTCGAAAGACCGAACCACAGCCCGTCCGGGTGCCGCAGATGGTCCGGCAGGCGCTCTTTCAGAACGTCGCTTTCAACCGGGGCAAGGACGCCTGCTTCCTCCGCGCGCCACAGGCGGCCGGCATCGACCGTGATCAACAGATCGGCTGGCGAGAATTCGCCTTCGCTCTGAATACGTTCGATCAGGGCGTCGGCATCGGCTTCGATCAGGTTTACTTTGATCCCGGTCTGCTCGGTAAAATCCTCATAAAGCGCCAGATCGGTGTCATAGTGCCGCGAGGAATAGAGGTTCACCTCACCCGCATCGGCAGTACCCGGCACCTCTTCGCCGGGCGAGCATGCCACAACAGCAAGTGCAAGCAATCCGCCGAACAAACCCTTTTTCATACCCGAATCCTTCCGTCCATTTGTTGCGATTGATTATCATTATAAGAAAATCACGCAACTCCTATTTCGCAGCGAAAGCGCGCACCGTGCCGGGCATCGGCGTTGCGCGGTAGGCATCGCAGTTCTTCATAGCGAAGCTGCGCTCGGAAGTGATCTCGCTGCCGTCCGCGCCTCTTAGCAAAACACGCGATCCTTCGCCCATCGGCTGAATATCGCGCACGGGGGAAAGCTCGCCATCCTCGAACAGGGCAATGTCGCTTGCGGACACAAGCAGGTCGAGCGTTTTTGCATCGGGCAGGCGGCCGCGCACGCACTCGACCGGCCAGTCGCCAAATGCGGTGCGCAGCATTTCGCCGTGCCGCTGCGCTCGCACGATCTGCGCGCCGCTGAATATCGCGCCAACACTTGCCGCGGCAGGTTCCTCATGCAGTTCAAGCGGCGTGCCGAACTGCACGATCTTTCCGCTTTCCATCACCGCGATCCGGTCTGCCACGTCCAGCGCCTCGGACGGGTCGTGGGTGACGAGAATGGTCGTTGCACCCTGCTCACGCAGCAGCAGGCGGCACTCGCGCCGCAGCGCCCGGCGCAGCACGATGTCCACGCTCGCAAATGGTTCATCCATCAACAGCACGCGCGGTCCCGGTGCCATTGCGCGCGCCAGCGCCGCGCGCTGCTGCTGACCGCCGGAAAGCTCATGCGGGTAACGCTGGCCAAACCCGCCCAGCCCGACCCGGTCAAGCCAGCCCTCAATCACCGCACCGCCCTTATGCTCAAGGCCGAACCCGACATTCCGGGCAATCGTCATGTGCGGAAACAGAGCGCCATCCTGAAACACCAGACCGACGGGGCGTTTTTCCGGCGGCGGATTATAACCCGCCTCCGCCAGGGTCTCGCCTGCAAGCGCGATATGGCCGCTTTGCACATCAAGCAGACCCGCAGCGAGGTTGAGCAAGGTTGACTTTCCGCACCCCGATTGCCCAAGCAGGCACGTGATCTCACCCTCCTGAGCGGTAAAGCTGATATCTTCCAGCGCCCGCACAGGACCGTAAGCATGGGCAATATGACGAAATTCGAGGCTCAAATCCGGGTTCCGATGATGGAAAGCATGGAAACGTGGTGAGCCGCCTTAGTCAGATTGACGGGGGCGAGGCAAGCATGCGTGCTGTGCCGGTGCATCGCACAGGGATAAATGGATGGCTTGTCGCGGCGCTCGTCTTTGCCGCGCTGGCTGCGCTTCCGATCATCGCGATTATCGTATCCGCGCCCAGTGGAGGGGCGGAAGCGATTGCGCACCTCGCCTCCACCGTCTTGCCGAGATACGCAGCGAACACCGCGCTTTTGATGCTGCTTGCCGGATGCGTTGCCGCAATCATCGGGACGGGATGCGCGTGGCTCGTTACCGCTGCACGGTTTCCGGGCCGGAAGTTGCTGGCATGGGCGCTGGTCCTGCCGCTTGCTTTGCCAGCCTATATCGCCGCCTACATCTATGCCGATATTCTCGATTTCACCGGTCCCGTTCAGACCGGCCTGCGCGCTGTTAGTGGGTGGGGAGCAGGAGATTACTGGTTCCCTGCCATCCGGTCCCTCGGCGGCGGTGCATTTGTGCTCGGCATTGTGCTCTATCCGTATGTCTATCTGCTCGCCCGCGCCGCCTTTGCTGCGCAAAGTCACAGTCAGTTCAAGGCTGCGCGCAGCCTGGGCGCGGCGCCGAGCGGCGCTTTCTTCAAGGTTGCACTGCCCGCTGCGCGTCCGGCAATCGCCGGGGGACTTGCCCTGGTGCTGATGGAGTGCCTCGCAGATTTTGGTGTCGCCCAATATTTTGCGATCCCGACATTCAGCACCGGCATCTTTCGCAGCTGGCTGGCGATGGGCGACAAGCAAGCGGCGCTCAAACTGGCGGCCATGATGCTGGTGTTTGTTGTAATATTGATCGCGCTGGAGGCATCGACCCGTAAAGGCCGCACTCACAGCAAAGACGGACTGTCCGCAAGCGCCGGGCCTCTGATTGACCTGACGCCGTCAGGCCGCATCGCGGCGAGCATCGCCTGCACCATTCCGGTATTGCTCGGCTTTGTGCTTCCGGCGGCGTGGCTTGGCTGGCTGGCGCTCGATCAGGCGGCGATTGGCGCGGTGAGGCAGCTGTCCACCTATGCCAGCGGCAGCCTGTGGCTGGGTCTTGCGACCGCGCTTACCTGCCTCATCACCGCGCTGATACTGGCCTTTGCCAAGGCCCGCGCGAACGGGCCTGTTGTCCCGGCCATGATCCGCATCGCAACGCTCGGTTATGCGGTACCGGGCGCCTTGCTCGCAGTGGGTCTGCTTGCACCATTGGGAGCGATTGACACCAGCCTCAGCCGGTTCGCGCGCGATACGTTCGGCTATGGCGGCGGCCTCTTGCTGACAGGGACCAGCGTGATCCTGATATACGCGCTTTCGGTCCGCTTTTTGACCGTCGCCTATAACTCGGTTGACGGTGGCCTTGCCAAGATACCGCCCAACCTCGATGCGGCGGCCCGGTCTCTGGGCGCGGGGCCGGCACAGGTTCTGGCGAAGATCTATGCGCCCCTGCTGCGCCCGAGCCTGCTCGCCGCCGCCGCCCTAGTCTTTATCGATACCGTGCGCGAACTGCCCGCGACGCTGATCCTGCGTCCGTTCAATCTCGAAACCCTGGCCACGCGAACTTACCGTCTTGCCAGCGACGAACGGCTGGTCGAAGCCTCCATCCCCGCGCTCATCCTGCTGGCTGCGGGCCTGTTGCCAGTGCTTTTGCTGAACCGTCTCACAAAGGCATAAGTGTCAGGCTGAATTGTCACTTTCACTTGTCCAAACGCTGCCAAACGTTCACAAGTGGCGGCAATGGCTCGTTTTCCCTTCTCTGCGATCGTCGGTCAGGACGAGATGAAGCAGGCATTGCTGATTGCCGCCGTCGACCCCAGCGTCGGCGGGGTGATGGTGTTTGGCGACCGGGGCACCGGCAAATCGACCGCTGCGCGCGCTCTGGCTGGCCTGCTGCCGCCGATCAGCGCGGTCGAGGATTGCCGTTATGGCTGCGAAAGCGATCACAAGGGCACCTGCCCCGATCCGTGCAAATCAGGCCGTGTGCGCAAGCGCGACGTGCCTTTCGTCGACTTGCCGCTGGGCGCGACCGAAGACCGGGTAATCGGCTCTCTCGATCTTGAACGGGCACTGCGGGCAGGCGAAAAAGCGTTCGAGCCGGGCCTGCTGGCCAAGGCGCATCGCGGGTTCCTGTATATCGATGAGATCAACCTGCTCGAAGATCACCTTGTCGACCTGCTCCTGGATGTAGCCGCCTCGGGCGAGAACGTGGTTGAACGCGAAGGCCTGTCGGTCCGGCACCGTGCAAAATTTGTGCTGATCGGCAGCGGCAACCCGGAAGAGGGCGAACTGCGCCCCCAATTGCTGGACCGCTTTGGCTTATCTGTGGAAGTGCGAACGCCCACTGATATTGAAACGCGGATAGAGATCATGCGGCTGGTTGCTGCGAATGAACGCGATCCTGAAAGTTTTGCCGCGGACTGGGCCGCGCAGGACCAGAAGATCCTGAAACAGATTGCCCGCGGAAAGGCGAAGCTGGCCAAGCTGGAGCCGGGTGAGGATGTTCTACGCGATGCAGCCGAATTGTGTCTCGCAGTGGGCGCAGACGGCCTTCGCGGGGAACTCACTCTGATGCGCGCAGCACGTGCCCTTGCCGCGCTGAACGGCGCGAAAACAGTAAAACGCGAACATCTGGTTGCCATCGCTCCGTCCGCGCTGCGTCACCGCCTGCGCCGCGATGTGCTGGACGAAACCGGATCGACCGTGCGCATCACACGCGCGATTGATGAATTGTTCGGGTGAACGCTCCAGCGCCCGATCCCATATTCGACGCCATGCTGGCGGCCCGCCTTTTTACCCTGGCCCCGAACCGGTTTGGCGGGATCGTGCTGCGCGGCGCCAGCCCTGCACGCGATGCTGTGGTCGCAGCCCTGCAAAACGCTTTGCCATGCCGCCGCTTGCCGGGCCATGTCGACGATGAGCGGCTGCTCGGCGGGATAGACATCGCCGCCAGCCTCGCCGCTGGCCGGCCTGTCAATCAGTCCGGATTGCTGACCGAAGCGAAGGATGGCGCGCTGATCGCACCGATGGCGGAGCGGCTGGGCGATGCGATTTCGGGCAGGCTGGCGCAAACGGTAGACGCGGGCGAATCGGCATTGATCTTGCTGGATGACAGCACCGAGGCGGAGGACGCCCCGCCCGCCACCTTGACAGAGCGCTGCGCCTTTTTGTGCGACCTTTCCGCCTCACGCGAATGGGAAGCGGGCTGGGGTGAAGTGTCCGGCGATCTTTGCAAGGTCGATCAGCTTGACGATGAGGCGCTGCGGGCGCTCGCGGCCACAGCTGGCGCGCTGGGCGTGCATTCGCTTAGACCGCTGCTCTTTACAGGGGATGTCGCCCTCGCCCACGCGGCTCTGGCAGGCAGGCGCGCGGTGGAGGATATGGATCTGGCCGCCGCTGTGCGACTGGTTCTCGCCCCGCGCGCGGCGCAGCTTCCCCCGATGGAGCAGCAGGAGCCGCAGGAACCCCCTCCCGAACAACCGCAGGACCACGGGGATGATCGCTCCGAGTCCGAGCAGCAGACCCCTGACCAGCCGCTGGAGGAGATGCTGGTAGAAGCCGCGGCCGCGGCAATTCCGGCCGATCTGCTGGCACAGCTCGCGCAGGGGCAGACGCAGAGACGCTCAGGCGCGTCGGGTTCCGGGCAGAAGAAGAAGTCGGGCCTGCGCGGCAAACCGCTGGGCGCGCGGCCAGGAATGCCGCGCGGCGGAGCGCGGCTTGCGCTGATCGACACGCTGCGCGCAGCCGTGCCGTGGCAGCCAATACGCCGCAAGGACCGCCCAGATGCCTCTCCCACAGCGATCCTCACCCGCAAAGACGATCTGCGCATCCGCCGCTTTGAAGAGAAAGCTGCGCGGGTCACCATATTCGCCGTTGATGCCAGCGGGTCCGCCGCCGCAGCGCGTCTGGCCGAGGCGAAGGGCGCGGTTGAGCTGATGCTGGCCCAGGCCTATGTCACCCGCAGCGAAGTCGCGCTGATCGCATTCAGAGGGGAAACAGCCGATCTGCTGCTGCCGCCAACCCGCTCGCTCACCCGTGCACGGCGCGCACTGGCTGAGCTACCCGGCGGGGGCGGCACGCCGCTCGCCATGGGCCTCAATGCCGCGCGCGAAACGGCTGAAGCAGTCGCTGCGCGCGGACGCACCGCCAGCCTCGTTATCCTGACCGATGGCAGAGCCAATCTTGACGCTGAGGGTAAGCCCGGCCGCAAACAGGCCGCAGCAGACGCCGAGGCGGCAGCCAAAGCTGTAGCGCGCGCAGGCATTGACGCGATCGTGATTGATATATCGGCCCGCCCCGGCCCCGAAGGCGCAGCGATTGCCAAAGCCATGCAGGCGCGTTTTCTCGCCCTGCCCCGCGCCGATGCGAAGGCGCTGCACAAGGCGATCGAGGCGGTCGGCCCGCTCAAAGCGGTACCATGAGCCGCGCGCTCGATTGGCAGCGCGAAGGACGCATCTGGCCACACCGCGAGGCGAGCCGGTTCATCAGGCTTGGCTCGGTGAACTGGCACGTCCAGCAAATGGGCAGTTCCGGCTTACCCAAACTGCTGCTGCTTCACGGAACGGGTGCTTCGGTGCATTCATGGCGGCACATCATGCCCGCTCTGGCTGAAAAGTTCGATGTGCTTGCGCCCGATCTGCCGCGCCACGCCTTCACTGCCGGACATCCGCCAGAGGCAACCAGCCTGCCACGTATGGCCCGCGAAATCGCGCAGCTGATCGAGCATCTGGATTTTCAGCCCACCGCGATCATCGGCCATTCGGCAGGCGCGGCGCTGGCTTTGCAGCTCGCCCTTGATCACCGCTTTGCCGGCCCTGTCATCGGTCTCAATTCGGCTTTGCGACCCTTCCCCGGTATTGCGGCGCAGCTTTTTCCCGCAGTTGCCAAGCTGCTGTTCGTCAATCCGCTTGTCCCGCGATTGTTCTCCGGCGCGGCGTCGCTTTCGGGCGACACGCACCGGTTTCTTAAGAAGGCGACAGGGTCGCATGTCGATGCGGATGGGCTCGCCTGTTACGAGGCGCTGTTTACCAATTCGCGCCATACCAAAGGTGCGCTGGCGATGATGGCGAATTGGGATCTGCCAACACTGCAAACGCGGATGAAGGAGGTTGGCAACCCGGTTCTGCTGATCCACTCGGACAGGGATGCGGCCATTCCGCTCGATTGGGCACGCGAGGCGCAAAGCTGGCTGGATGATGCGCGGCTGGAAGTGCTGGAGGGTCTGGGTCATCTCGCCCACGAAGAAGCGCCGCAGCGGACCCTTGCGCATATCTGCGCGTTTCTGGATGCGCACATGCTTGCAAAATCACACTAAAGAGGCCGGGCGATGGAAGGCAATTTAGGCTGGATAGAGATTGTTCTGTTCTACGGCGTCGCCATAGGTATTGGCGCATGGCAATGGTGGAAGATGGACCGCGACCTCAAACAATCGCGCAAGGAAAAGGCTGAGGCTGAGGCGGAGGCTGAGCAAGACGTGAAACCTGATTGAGCCGCGCCCGCCTATCGTCTCGCCCGCGGCATCCGGTAAGGCAGCATGAACTGCACCAGCGGGGAGGCAAACCGGCGCATATCGAGGCTTTCCTGCACTGACACCACGTCCTCACCGTACAGCTGTGTCGATAGCTCTGCGCGGGAGTAGAACGGCGTGTCTTCCCATGACCTGATGATTTGCGACACACCGATATCGGATCGTGTCCGGCGCTTGATCCCCCACGCGCTGCGCGGCAGATGCGCCACGTCGGGCAGCTCGACCTCGTCAGGGATTCCGTCAGCACCAAACCGGATCGCGCTGGCAAAAACCGACCCATCGCTCCGCTCGCCTTCATAGCAGACGACCGCTCCGCGTTTCATGTGCGCGCGAGACCAGTGCCATGCGCGAAAGCCGCTCTCCAGCGGTTCAGAGCCGCGATTGTGATCAAAATAGCCTTTGCCCGACCACGAAATGCCCGGCTGCTCCATCTCAACCTCGATCCGCGCACGCGGGGCCATGCAATGCCAGATATGGTTCTGATCGGGATCGAGCGCGAAACTGGTCGGGTTGAGAGCCTCCGGAATAACTCTCACCTTGCCGCGCACAGGGCGGCGGAAGGGGTTGAACAGCCGTTTGTCTCTTTCCTCGATCGTGATTTCCAGCGCGTTCCCGTCCCATTCCACATGGCTTGGTCCGATCCGCAGGTTGGAGGCATCGCTTTCAACACACGATTGGGTCCGTTCGGTCATCGCCCAGCGCGCCTGCGGCCCATATAGCGCGACGTTGAGCGAGCAATGGTTGAGCGGGTCACCGCGTCCGCTGCGCTTATAATAAGGGGAAAAAACGCTTCCCAGAAATGCAATGATCGTCAGCCCGTGCTGCCCGTCCTCGCTGATCGCATCGATATACCACCAAGTGTAGCCACCGGCAGGAACTTTCGCATCGAAGCGAGGTCCCGTTCGATCGTTCGCGCCGCCAACAGTCCTGACAAGGCAGCCATCGGGACCCCCGCTGCAGGGTGAGTCGCTCCGCCCGTGCAATACAGCCCCGGAACCTTGGTCTTCGGGCCTTGCCTCAGGAAAGAAGCCGCCCAGCCGTGCGAGGCTCTGCCATACAGGGCGCCGCCGGTTGCCGGGAACAAGCCCTCCCATGTCTCTGGTGTTGCGAGCTGATGCGGCATCTCCGCCTCCAGCGTCAGGCCGCATCGCTCCAGCGTGCTCCTCATGGCGTGAGTGCATGATGCTGTCTCCTCGGCTGTGTAACGGTGGGTGTCGCCATTGGCGGGTGCGTTTACGATGATCTGGATGCGCTCGCGCTGTGCATCCCGGATGTTGACGGGCGAAGCAGCGCGCGCGCTGCGATCCTGGGCGCAGATGTAAACGGTGGGCTCGGACGGCGGCGCACCTCTGGCAATCTCATCAAATTCGCGTTTGTAATCAGCAGAAAAAAAGACATTGTGATGAGAAAGGTCGAAGCCTTCGGTGCGTGCATGGGCAAACCAGACCAATGCGGAAAGCGAGCGTTTTTCTGCCGCCATCTGCGGCACCGATTTCGCCACCAATCCGCCGAACTTGCCCTGTGCCAGTGCCGCAGGATCGGCATTGGAAACGACAATATCGGCCGATAGGGTATCGCCATTGGCAAGCCGCACTCCGCTCACCTTGCGCCCTTCAGTCAGGATCTGCGCCGCCGCCACACCTTGCCTGAAAGTAACGCCCTTGGCCTCAGCCAGAGAGCGCAGGGCCTTGGCCAGCGCACTAATGCCGCCATCGATCAGCCAGACGCCCCGCGCCTCTGTGTGAGCGATCAACATCAAGGTCGCGGGTGAGCGGAACGGATCGGACCCGCAATAGGTGGCATAGCGGCCATAAAGCTGCTGCAAGCGCGGATCGGAAAAATGCTCACCCAGCGCTTTCCAGAGATTGTCGAACGGGCGCATGGCCATCGCATCACCGATGCGGTGCAGGCCAATGCGCCACATCATCGGCAGCGGAGTGTAGCTTTTGTCACCGCGCAGGAACGGCTCGTCCAGAACCTCATAGATGCGCCGCGCCTCTGCCCGAAAGCTGCGATATCCAGCAGCGGCATCGGCCCCTGCGAAATCCCCGATTGCTTCTTCACTGCGCTGTGGATCAGCGAACAGGTCCAGTGTTTCGCCCGCATCCCAGGCATGGCGGGCAATGACTTCGGCCTGATGGATGTTCAAATGGTCTTCCAGCCGTGCACCGCAGGCGCGGAATATCCGGTCGAACACGTCTTTCATGGTGAAGACAGTCGGCCCGGCCTCGATCTGCTGGCCATCGACTTCCACCGACCGGGCTTTGCCGCCGACATGCGATTCTTTTTCGATGACGGTGACGTCAAAGCCGCGCGCGGCGAGCATCGCGGCGCTCGAAAGCCCGCCAATTCCTGCACCGATAATCGCGACTTTTTCGCTCACCACTCCCCCGATTCCCTGTCCGAGACTCGCGCCCGGTCCAGACTTAATCATTGACCTTACTGTATCATCTGTCCAATCATTTGGACATATGGGATGTCAAATCAGCTGGATATGAGCGAAAAATCGCCTTTCAAGGTGCGCTGGATCGCGAAGCGCAATGCGGTGTTTGCTGACACGCGCTTTCAATATTGGGCCGCTCGCATTCCCTTTATCCGGTCAGTCGCCCGCAGCCGTGCGACCCGGATGTTCGATCACCTGGTCGGATTTTCCTATTCGCAGGTCCTGCGCGCTGCGGTGGAAAGCGGACTTCTTGATATCCTTGCCAAAGGACCGGTGACGGCACGAGAGGTTGCCGGGGCAACCGGGCTGAGTGAAGATGCCGGTATCTGCCTGCTGAGGGCTGCCCGCGCGCTCGACCTTGCAGAAGAGGCTACGAGCGATGGCTGGATGCTCGGCCAGCAAGGTGCCGTGCTTCAGGCCGATCCGGGAACGCAGGCGATGATCAGGCACCACCGACTGCTGTATAGCGATCTGACAGATGTGATGGATCTGCTGCGGCGGGACCGCAAGGAACCGACCGCGCTGTCGCGCTACTGGTCCTATGCCGGTGCGCTGCACGGCGCTGCCGAACGCGGTGAGGAGACGCGCGAATATTCCGAGCTTATGGCCGCATCCCAGCGTTTTGTCGCTGACGAGGTCATCGGCGCATTCCGATTCCCCAGAACCGGCAGGCTGCTTGATGTGGGCGGCGGACACGGCGCATTTCTGAAACGGGTGGGGGCTGCCTATCCCGGTCTGGAACTCGGCCTGTTCGATCTGCCGGAAGTCGCGCAAAGTGCCAGCAGACCACTCGGCGATGCGGTGGGTGCAGATCGCCTTACCTGCCATCCAGGCAACTTTTTCGAAGATCCCATTCCGCAGGGCTACGATATCGTCTCGCTCGTCCGCATCCTTCACGATCATGACGATGGACCGGCATTGGCACTGCTCAGGAATATCCACGCCAGCCTTGCACCCGGTGCGCGGCTCCTGATCGCAGAACCGATGGCAGGCGTTCCGGGCGCAGAGCCAATGGGGGAGGCATTTTTCGGGCTCTATCTTTGGGCCATGGGCTCTGGCCGACCGCGCACATCGGCAGAAATTCGCGCGATGATGCGAGAGGCCGGATTTGCGAATCCTCGCCCCGTCGCGACAGCCCAACCGGTCATCGCAAGCTGCATCATCGCGGACGCTTGACAGAAATAGTGTCTGCTTTGTTTGACACTTGAAGGTGTAAGGCGTAGCAAACTCAACGATAAAGCGGCTTTTGTCTCGGCACGAGTCGCACAAACAACGCGGTAGGGATCACCGCAAAGGGGGAAACCGCGAAGGATGTACGCACTGGCAGTCTTACTTGAGCGACCTGCGCATTTGGCGCTGCGGGAGCTTGAGCTTACGCCGATGGGTGCTGGAGACGTCGTCGTAGACGTCGCCTGGAGCGGTATTTCATCAGGAACCGAGAAACTGCTGTGGACGGGCAAGATGCCCGAATTTCCCGGCATGGGTTATCCGCTTGTCCCCGGTTACGAGTCGATAGGGCGGGTTGTCGAGGCTGGCGCTGACGCGCAGGCGCGTATTGGCGAGTGGGTTTTTGTCCCCGGCGCCAATTGCTACCGCGAAGCGCTTGGCCTGTTCGGCGGCGCCGCCAGCCGTCTCGTCGTTCCTTCTGCCAGAGCGCTGGCTGTGCCCGAGCGGCTTGGCAATCAGGGGGTCCTGTGCGCCCTTGCGGCAACGGCGCTTCACGCAATCAATGGCGGATCACCGCCTGATCTCATCATCGGTCACGGTGTCCTTGGCCGTTTGCTCGCCCGGCTTACTATTGCGCTCGGATCGCCCGCGCCCACTGTGTGGGAAACAAACGAGGTCCGCCAATCGGGTGAGGCGGGCTATCGGCTTGTCCATCCAAAAGCTGACGAGCGCCGCGACTATCAATCGGTTTTCGATGCCAGCGGCGATGCTGCGATCATCGATTCAGTCCTGCCGCACCTTGCCAAAGGCGGAGAGATCACGCTCGCAGGCTTCTATTCGGACAGGGTGAACTTCGCTTTCCCTGCTGCATTCATGAAGGAAGCGCGCCTGCGCATTGCAGCCGAATGGCAGGGCGAAGATCTCGCCCAGACCCTCTCGCTGGTTGAAACCGAAAAGCTCGATCTGGCCGGTCTCATTTCAGACACGCGGCCAGCGGATCAGGCCGCCGATGCCTACCCACAGGCATTCGAAGATCCAGCCTGCCTGAAAATGGTTCTTGATTGGAGCAAAGCTGCATGACGATGTTGGACGCCCACACGGAAACGCTGCGCGATGAAGCTTCGCACGAACCGGATCCTGTGCACACCGGAGAGGTGACCAAGGAAACGCAGGTCATCGCGATCTATGGCAAGGGCGGCAGCGGCAAGAGCTTTGCCCTCTCCAACCTCAGCTACATGATGGCCCAGCAGGGCAAGCGGGTCCTGCTGATCGGCTGCGATCCGAAATCGGACACGACCAGCCTGCTGTTTGGCGGCAAGAGCTGTCCGACAATCATCGAAACCTCTTCCAAGAAAAAACTCGCAGGCGAAGAAGTCAGCATTGAAGATGTGTGCTTCCAGCGTGACGGCGTGTTCGCGATGGAGCTAGGCGGGCCGGAAGTCGGGCGCGGCTGCGGCGGTCGCGGTATCATCCACGGTTTTGAATTGCTGGAAAAGCTTGGCTTCCATGAATGGGGCTTTGACTACGTCCTGCTCGATTTTCTGGGTGACGTTGTGTGCGGCGGGTTCGGCCTGCCGATTGCGCGCGACATGTGCCAGAAAGTGATCGTCGTGGGCTCGAACGACCTGCAATCTCTCTACGTTGCCAATAATGTCTGCCATGCGGTCGAATATTTCCGCAAGATGGGCGGCAATGTCGGCGTGGCAGGCATGATCGTGAACAAGGATGATGGCACCGGCGAAGCGCATGCCTTTGCGGATGCCGTCGGCATACCGGTACTCACCGCAATCCCTGCTGATGAGGATATTCGCCGCAAATCTGCGAATTACCAGATTATCGGCAAGCCGGGCGGTGAATGGGCAAGCCTGTTTGAAACGCTGGCCACCAATGTTGCCAGCGCACCGCCGCTCCAGCCGACCCCGGTCGATCAGGACGGACTTCTGAACCTTTTCAGCCCCGAAGAGACTGGCGGCGACGTCCAGCTGGTGCCGGCCACGCAGGCCGATATGCGCGGCGGCACATTCGAAGAAAAACCATCACTCGAAGTGATTTACGACGAGGTTTGATCTGACCGACCTTCACGCCTCTAATGCGGAACGCACCCCCGACACGCTCGATCTGAGCGGTGGCGGCGGCGCGTGTTCGAGCACGGAAACAATGAAGGAAGCCGCGCGCAAGGCAGGCAAAAGCGACGTGCTAGACCAGTACGCCGCCGATTATCCTGTCGGGCCTCACGATCAGCCGCAAAGCATGTGTCCGGCCTTCGGATCGCTCCGCGTCGGCCTGCGAATGAAGCGGACCGCAACGGTGCTGTCAGGCAGCGCGTGCTGCGTTTACGGGTTGACCTTTACGTCGCATTTCTACGGCGCGCGGCGGACGGTCGGCTATGTGCCCTTTTCGTCCGAAACGCTTGTCACCGGCAAACTGTTTGAGGACATCAAGGAAGCTGTGGAGGATCTCGCCGATCCCCAGCAGTACGATACGATCGTCGTCACCAATCTGTGCGTGCCTACGGCGAGCGGCGTTCCGCTGCGCTTGCTGCCCGATCAGATAAACGGTGTGCGCATCATCGGGATTGACGTACCCGGCTTTGGCATCCCCACCCACGCCGAGGCGAAGGACGTCCTCGCCGGAGCGATGCTCAAATTTGCGCGCGAAGAAGTTTCGGCAGGCCCGGTCGCGGCACCGGCTGAACGCAGCGACAAACCGACGGTGACGCTGCTAGGCGAGATGTTCCCGGCCGATCCGGTGGTCATCGGGCAGCTGCTCGAACCGCTAGGCCTTGCCGCAGGACCGGTCGTGCCGACCCGCGAGTGGCGCGAGCTGTATTCTGCGCTCGATTGTTCGCTGGTGGCCGCAATTCACCCGTTCTACACCGCCAGCGTGCGCGAATTTGAAGCCGCTGGCCGCCCGATCATCGGCTCTGCGCCTGTCGGCGTCGATGGAACGGTGGCCTGGCTGCAGAGCATTGGCGACACGCTCGGCCTGCCGCAAGACAAGGTCGATAGCGTAAAGAACGCGATGACCGGCGCCATAACCGGCGCGCTCTCGGCCCTGCCGATAAAGGGCCGGATCACCGTTTCCGGCTATGAAGGCTCCGAACTTCTGGTCGCCCGACTGTTGATCGAAAGCGGCGCGGATGTGCCCTATGTCGGCAGCGCCTGCCCCAAGACCAAATGGTCGGATGCAGATCGCCAATGGCTCGAAGGCAAGGGGGTCAAAGTCAATTTCCGCGCGAGCCTCGAAGAGGATATCGCTGCCGTCGAGGAATTCCGCCCCGACCTCGCCATCGGCACAACCCCTGTGGTTCAGCATGCCAAGGCGAAAGCCATCCCTTCCCTATATTTTACCAATTTGATCTCGGCGCGTCCGCTGATGGGACCTGCTGGCGCAGGCAGCCTCGCAACGGTGATCAATGCGGCGATGTCGAACAAGGATCGGTTCGACAAAATGCGGGACTTCTTCGAAGGTGTCGGAGCGGAACACACTGCAGGTGTGTGGGAAGACACGCCCGTCGACCGGCCAAAATTCCGCAAGAAATACGCCGCCCTCAACGAAGCCGCGCGCAAGGCGGCAGAGGCGGTGGGCACATGACCCTCGTTCTCGATCATGACCGCGCAGGCGGATATTGGGGCGCGACCTACGTCTTTACAGCGGTCAAGGGCCTGCAGGTCATCATCGATGGCCCGGTTGGCTGCGAAAACCTGCCCGTCACATCCGTGCTGCACTACACAGATGCCCTGCCCCCGCATGAATTGCCGATCGTGGTAACGGGCCTGGGCGAAGAGGAACTCGGCAAGACCGGCACGGAAGGCGCGATGAAGCGCGCCTGGGAAACACTCGACCCGGAACTGCCCGCTGTGGTGGTGACCGGATCAATCGCTGAGATGATCGGCGGCGGCGTGACGCCAGAGGGCACCAATATCAAACGCTTTCTGCCGCGCACGATCGATGAAGATCAATGGCAAAGCGCCGACCGCGCGCTCACCTGGCTGTGGACCGAGTTTGGCCCCAAGAAGATGCCCAAACCGCGCGCCCGCAAGGAAGGTGAAAAGCCGGTCGTCAATATTATCGGCCCCTCCTACGGCACGTTCAACATGCCATCCGATCTCGCTGAAATCCGGCGACTGATTGAAGGGATTGGAGCGCAGGTCGGGATAGTCTTCCCGCTTGGCTGCCATCTTGCCGATATCCGCCAGCTCGGAACCGCAGACGCCAATGTCTGCATGTACCGCGAGTTTGGCCGCAATCTTTGCGAGACGCTGGAAAGGCCGTATTTCCAGGCACCTGTCGGGCTTTCCAGCACCACCAAATTCCTGCGAGCGTTGGGCGAGGAGCTGGGTCTGGACCCGGAACCGTTTATCGAGCGAGAGAAACACACGACGATAAAACCGCTGTGGGATCTGTGGCGTTCGGTCACGCAGGATTTCTTTGGCACGGCGAGCTTCGGCATAGTCGCCACGGATACATACGCACGCGGCATCCGGCATTTCCTCGAAGAGGACATGGGGCTGCCCTGCAACTTTGCCTTCAGCCGGGAGGCGGGCAAGAAGCCGGTCAATGAAGACGTGCGCGCCGCGATCCATTCCAATCCGCCGCTGGTGCTGTTCGGCTCTTACAATGAGCGGATGTACATGGCCGAAACCGGCGGCGTGGGCCACGGCCCGCAAGGGCAATTCATTCCTGCCAGCTTTCCGGGCGCAGCTATTCGCCGGCACACGGGCACGCCCTTTATGGGGTATTCCGGCGCGACCTATCTGGTGCAGGAAGTGTGCAATGCGCTGTTCGATGCGCTGTTCCACATTCTGCCGCTGGGCAGTGACATGGACCGCGCCCAGCCGACCCCGGCGCGCGAGAAGACCGAAATTTCATGGGAAGCCGCAGCCAAGACCAAGCTCGACAAGCTGGTCGAAGCGCAGCCTGTCCTTATCCGCATTTCCGCCGCCAAGCGGCTGCGCGATGCGGCAGAAACCACCGCGCGCCAGCGCGGGCAGAGCGCAGTCACGCCCGACTGCCTCGACGAACATTATTCTGGGGCACAGCTTGAAGGAGAGCACGCATGATCGTGATCACCTCAGCCGTGCCCGGCATCCAGACAGCCCTCTCAAAGGGCTTACCAAATCCACGTGGGGGATCACGCGGGGATGCCGACGGAGGTTTCGGCCTCCACTCCAACCAACTGATACGGAGACATACAAATGAATGATCCGGAACGCATTGGGACTCACCTGACGCCTGAAGAGGCCAAGGAGATCCACAAAGGGTTCATGGGCACGTTCACGTTTTACGTGGCAATCGCGCTCGTGGCTCACGCATTGGTCTGGGCCGACAAGCCCTGGTTCCCAATCTAGTCCACGGCATGCTTCGCTGAGAAGCTAGGGCTTGCCCGAAGCGATCAGCGGAAACCTGCAACTGAAAACCCAAAGGAATTTCACCATGTGGAGTATTTGGCTTCATTTTGACGTGCGCCGCGTGCTCGTGGCTCTTCACGTCGGCCTGGCTGTCCTGGCTTTCTCGATTCACTTCATCCTGCTCAGCACGGATCGCTACAACTGGCTCGATAACTCGACCACGGGCAATCCGACTGCGGCAGCTGTTGTTGAATCGTCGGAAGCTCCGGCGGCCACTTAACGGCAACCAAAGATGCGAGGGGGCAGGTTCGCCTGCCTGCCTCCTACTTCTTTCCGGTAACATATTAGAACCCGCCTCTCTGGCGGGAAGGATGGACCTATGGCGCTCCTAAGTTTCGAGCGGAAATACCGCGTTCGCGGTGGTACATTGATCGGCGGCGACCTTTTCGATTTCTGGGTCGGGCCGTTTTATGTCGGATTCTTTGGGGTCACCACGGCGATCAGCGCGCTTTTGGGCACTATGCTGATCTTCGCCGCGGCCATTGACGGGCCGACCTTGAATCCCTGGCTGATCGATATCCAACCACCAGCCGAAGAATATGGCCTTGGCCTCGCCCCGCTTTCCGAAGGGGGATATTGGCAAGTCATCACCGCCTGCGCGCTTGTCGCGTTCGGCTCATGGGTGCTGAGGCAGGCGGAAATCTCCCGCAAGCTCGGCATGAGCTATCACATTCCCTTCGCATTCAGCTTTGCGGTCTTCGCGTATTTCACGCTGGTCGTCATCCGTCCGGTATGGATGGGCGCGTGGTACCACGGCTTTCCGTATGGCATCTGGTCGCACCTCGATTGGGTGTCGAACACCGGATACATGTATGCGAACTTCCACTACAATCCGGTGCACATGCTCGCGATCACGTTCTTCTTCACGAACTGTCTCGCGCTGGCGCTCCACGGCGGCCTCGTGCTGTCTGCGGTGAACCCGCCCAAAGGAACCGACGTACGCTCGCCGGAATATGAAGACACCTATTTCCGTGACTTCATTGGCTATTCGGTCGGCACGCTCGGCATTCACCGTGTCGGTCTGTTCCTCGCGCTGAGCGCGGCATTCTGGAGCGCGATCTGCATCGTCATTTCAGGAACCCTTTATGTCGGCAGCTGGCCGGAGTTCTGGGACTTCTGGAAGAAAATCCCGATCTGGTCGTAAGGAGCACCTGAACCATGGCGACATATCAAAACATCTTCACCCAGGTCCAGGTAAAGGGTCCGCCCGAAATGGGCGTGCCGCACCTCGACGGAAGCGAACCACGCATCAATCTGACCGGCTACAGCTATTGGATGGGCAAGATCGGTCAGGCCCAGATCGGCCCTGTCTATCTCGGCCTGCTCGGTATGATCAGCCTGGCCTTTGGCGGCGCGGCGATCATGATCATCGGGCTGAATTTCTGGGCCGAGGCCGGATGGAGCCCGCAGGTCTTCATGCGCGAGTTCTTCTGGCTTTCGCTCGATCCTCCGGGGCCGGAATACGGCTTTAGCCCGTTCGTACCGCTGAACGAGGGCGGCTGGTTCATCATGACCGGCGCGTTCCTCTCGATCTCGGTGCTGTGCTGGCTGGCGCGGACCTATTACCGGGCGAGAGCGCTTGGCATGGGGCTCCACATCTTCTGGGCATTCTCCAGCGCAGTGTGGCTGTTCCTGGTGCTGGGCTTCATCCGTCCGCTACTGCTCGGCAGCTGGGCGGAGGCGGTGCCTTACGGCGTGTTCTCGCACCTTGACTGGACCAACAATTTCTCGCTGATCCACGGCAACCTGTTCTACAACCCGTTCCACGCACTCTCGATCGTGTTCCTCTATGGCTCTGCGGTTCTGTTTGCGATGCACGGGGCGACGATCCTTGCAGTGGGCCGCTATGGCGGCGAGCGCGAAATTGAACAGATCACCGATCGCGGCACGGCATCGGAACGTGCCGGCCTGTTCTGGCGCTGGACCATGGGCTTTAACGCCACGATGGAATCGATCCACCGCTGGGCCTGGTGGTTTGCAGTGCTGACGACCTTTACCGGCGGCATCGGCATCCTGCTGACCGGAACCGTGGTCGACAACTGGTATGTCTGGGCGCAGGAGCATTATTACGCTCCCAAGTAACGCGCGAGAGAGGGTAGAGCGTGCCAGATACGGCAACACAAGCTCTACCCGTCGGCTTAGAAAAAGGCCCGGCTTTGCTAATCGCGAAGCCGGGCCTTTTCCTTTGTGAGAGAGGTGCCCGTCAGTCGGGCTTGTGCAGCGCCAGGCGGGCCTTCACGTCGATGAGGTGAACCGGCAGGGAAAGCCCCAGCAACAGCGCAGTCCAGTACCACGGTGCCCCGACCAGCGCCGAGCGCAGGCCAAGCACAATAAACACGGCAGGGCCCAGCAGCCCTGCAATTTCGCGCCACATCCAACCGCGCGTTCGCAGCCACAGCGACTCGATGATGAGTACCAGCAGGATCAAATCGGCGGCGTGGCCCGAGGCGAAGAACCGCTCTGCGAAGGCAAGGCCAGCGGGCATTTCAGCCAAACGGAGCGTTGAGATCAACGACCGCCCAATTGAGCGCACCCGCAATTGTCACCCAGATAAGATAGGGCACCAAAAGCACACTCGCGAGGCGCGAGAACCGACCGCAAAATATCATCAAAACGATGATCGACAGCCACAGCGCCGCCAGTTCATACATCGCCCAGTCGGGGCGCTGCAGGCGGAAAAACAGGATGCTCCATGTGATGTTGAGAAAGCCGTTGAGCGCGAACAGGCTGATTACCCATTGTGCTGATGCGGTGCCGGGCGCTGCGCGCCAGGCGGTAATGGCAGAGACCGTTATCAAAGCGTAGATCAGCGTCCAGACCATCGGGAAAAGCTGGTCAGGCGGATTCCAGTCCGGCTTCTCCAGACTTTGATACCACGGGCCAAGGTCTGTCACCGTCGCACCCAGCGTCGCCACGATCAGCGCTGCGAAAGTCGCAATCGAGACTGGTAAAATCCAGCTTGTCTTCATGATCCCGTTTCCCCGTCCCCTAGGGTGTGGCTGCACGCAGTCCTAACAGATGCGCGGTATCTTTCAGGAAGATTTTTACATGCGCCAGCGGCTTTTTGCGCACCAGTTTCTTGTTCATATAGGCCTGCCAGGTCAGTTGCTGCACGTCCTCGTCATCGCACATCGTCACAAACCTTTCGCGGCGTTTGTCCGATGAATACCAGAAGTACTGCATCATCCCGAGAATCCAGAACACGCGGCCGTGATCTTTCATAAACCGTTTGCGCGCCGTTTTGAGCTGTTTGGCCTCACCCGTCTTGAGAAAAGCGCTCGCCGCATCGGCAACATACCGGCCGCCGGTCATCGCATAATAGATGCCTTCACCCGATGCGGGCGCAACGATGCCGGCCGCATCACCGGCTACAATCACATCGGCGCCGTTGTCCCACCGTTTCAGCGGTTTAAGCGGAATTGGTGCCCCTTCGCGCCGAACGGTTTCACAGCGTGTCAGATCAAGATCGGAGCGCATCTGGGCGACAGCGCCGCGCAATGAAAAGCCCTTGTTCGCGCTGCCCACCCCGATGCTGGCCGTCTCGCCATGCGGGAAGACCCAGGCGTAAAAATCAGGCGAGAGCTTGCCCTGATAAAACACATCGCAGCGCGATCCGTCGAATGCTTCCTTGTTGGCGACCTCCCGCATATCGGGCGATTTGATGATTTCGTGATAGGCAAAAACGCATGGGACGCGCTCGGCACCGGGCAGGCACTGTTTGGCAACGGCAGAGCGCGCACCGTCAGCGCCGATCACGCAGCGGGCGCGGATCCGCTCAATCTCGCCGCCGCGCTTGCGCCGGTAGGTCACGATTGGATGCGCTTCGTCATCGCGCTCGATCTTCTCGAACACCGCAGTCAGCCGTTCGACGCCGGACATGCGGGCCCGTTCGCGCAGCCACTCATCGAATTCATCGCGGTCAACCATGCCGACATAGCCGATCTCTCCCACCGGCATATCAACCGCGCGGCCAGACGGCGCAATCATCCGGGCGGAGCGCGCGCGGGCCACCAGCAGGCTTTGCGGAATGTCGAAATCTTCCATCATGCGCGGCGGCACAGCGCCGCCGCATGGCTTGATGCGCCCGCCCCGTTCAATCAGCAGAACAGAATGGCCCGCCAGCGCCAGATCATTCGCCGCGGTTGCTCCG
Organism: uncultured Erythrobacter sp.; assembly: GCA_938015255.1. Taxonomy (GTDB): domain Bacteria; phylum Pseudomonadota; class Alphaproteobacteria; order Sphingomonadales; family Sphingomonadaceae; genus Erythrobacter. The sequence goes on along the minus strand of CALLQC010000008.1, from coordinate 11,579 downwards.
CACGGCCCTCCGCCGACCACAACAACATCATAGACAGTCTCGGTCATGCGAACACCTCTTGCTTTCGTGTGGTTTCCCGCTGCGCCATGGATGATGCGCTTGCGGCGCTGGTTGCGCGGATGGCCAGCACGGCCGCGGCGACGAACAGCACAGCTTCGATTGTGAAAATGATCTGGAATGCCGGACCATCCTGGCCCATTGCACGGCGTGCGATATCGACACCGACCGCGCCGAGCAGCCCGCCCGTGCCGAACGCGATGGCCTGCGATGCGCCCCAAACGCCCATTCTGATGCCTTCGCGGGTTTTTGCGCCCGCCCCCGCCAGTCCCATCATTGATCCGATCGCGGCGACTGCAAACACGCCGTTGCCAAATCCCAGGACGAACACGTTCGCGCCGATTGGCCAGCCGGGGCCAACCATGGCGGCAAAGGCAAGCGCGGCTAGCGCCAATGCCGACAACAAACAGCCGCCGATGATCCAGAGCCGCAGGTTTGAAGAAAGCTTGCCCTTGAACGCGCTCCCGCCGACGCCGGCGATAATCATCCCGATCAGAATGCCGCCCTGATGCTGCCCGCCAAGCTGGGTCGATGCGCCGGGATCCATGCCGAACACCAGCCCGGCAAAGGGTTCCAGAATTAGGTCCTGCATGCTGAAGGCGATCATGGAGACAAAAATAAAGACGGTGAAGCGCCGCGCGGCAGCCTCGCTCCAGATTTCGGCAAGAGCGGCGCGAAAATCGGGCGCAGGTTCGGACTTGCGCGTTTCCTCGAACACGACATGCCCTTGCTCCAGCCGGAATGTCGCAAGCGCAGTGAAGCCCACTGTCACAAACGCAAGGCCGCTGGCGACCTCAATAAGCCGGTCCGGTGAAAACGGTTTAAGCAATGCGCCGACAGTGATCGCTGAGGTTACGATGCCGGCCACCATCATGATCCACGTCGTCGCAGCAGCAGCCGCACGCCTTTGCGGAGCAACGCCCGATGCGAGCAGTGCCAGCGCCGATGTGCCGCCCATCCCAACGCCGATCCCGATCAATGTGTAGGCTACAACCGCCAGCGCCAGTCCGACGCCAAAGGTAGTCGCCATCATCAATGTCGCGTGGGAGGCGAGGAGCATTCCGCCAGCAAGTGTCGCTATGCCGCCAAGTATCCACGGGGTGCGTTTGCGCCCCTTGTCAGACCCGTGCCCCCATAACGGGCGGGTCAACTGGACGGCGTAATGCCACGCGACCAGCCCAGCCGGTATCGCCGCGAGCAGCGCATATTCGACCACCATCAACCGGTTCAGCACCGTTGTTGGAAGCATGACCAACGCACCGATCGACGCCTGCACCAGACCGATCCTGACAATCGCAAGCCATCCCAGGCCCGCCGGCTTTGATCCGGTCGCAGCCATCAAATGTATCCCCCCAGCCCGAAAGCCGCAGCAAGCATTCCGAGGACATAGAGCGTTACGCCAACACCGTTGTACCAGGGGGCGTATTTCTTGGGATCACGGACCAGACGCGGCATTGCGGCAAATTGCGCGGCAAGCACGATCGCAACCAGCGCCGCAGAGATTGTGTGGCCCCAGACAAGCAGCAAGGCGGCAACCGCAATCTGCGCCATCGCCATCACGGCGCAGGCCAGTTTCGCCGCCGCGTCTACGCCCATCGTGACCGGCAGTGACTTCAGACCGGTTTCGCGGTCGCCCTCCACCGCTTTGAAATCGTTCAGCGTCATGATGCCGTGCGCGCCCAGGCTGTATAGGACCAGCACGATCAGAACTGCGTTTGAAGGAAGCGCGCCAAGCATCACGGTGGCGCCGGTAAACCAGCTCAGCCCTTCATAGGTCAGGCCGACAACAGCCGGGCCGGTCCATCCGCTTGTCTTGAACCGGAATGGCGGCGCACTGTAACCCCAGGCGAGCGCCAGTCCGACAAGCGCCGCGGCGAACACCCAGATTCCCAGCAGCCACGCAACCGCAGCCGAAATCGCTGTGCCGGTCAGAGCAATGTATAACCCCCAGCGTCCGGCGATCCTGCCTGAGGGGATCGGGCGATCCGGTTCGTTTATCGCATCTACGTGGCGATCGAACCAGTCATTCACTGCCTGGCTGGTTCCGCACACAAGTGGGCCTGCCAGCAGAATACCGCCTGCGACGAACCACCAGCGCCCCTCCAGTCCGACACCCGAAGAAACGGCGCCGCACATAAAGGCCCACATCGGCGGAAACCAAGTGATCGGCTTCAGCAGCTGGACGACGTCGCGCAGTGCCGGGATCGGCACAGGTCGAGTCGAAAGCGCGGAGCGTTCCATAGATAGAGGCTATGCCTGACATAAGCAGGCGTCAAATTATTTTGACACACGAATTTGTATAAGTGTCAAAAGTGATCAATTCCGGAGGAAATACGTATCACTTCGACGCAACCGGCTGACACTTTTGGGAATCTTTTGCCTGACACTTGTCACCCGTGGGCGAGTCGCTTCAGACAATGTTTGAACGAAGCGAGGTCAGTCTGAGCGCCGTTAAGTAGTCCCTAGACCCCTTTATGCATCCCTCAACCGGTCAGTTTTCGTCCTGCACTCGCCGTTATTCGGACTCTTCACCCAAGTTGCCAAGCCCGTGGCGGTGCAATTTGGAATAGAGGCTCTGGCGCGACAGGCCGAGGATTTCCGCCGCCGATGCCCGGTTGTCGGAAGTGTAGGAAAGCGCAGCCTCGATGCACAGGCGCTCGATCAGATCGGTCGACTCGCGCACGATATCTTTTAGCGACATCCGCCCGACGAGATCGGTCAGCTGCTCGACCGAGCGCGGCAGATCCTGCGTCCCCGGCGGCAGATCGCGCAGACGGCGGCCAATTGGGCGGATCACGAACGCATAGAGCGGCACATCTCCGCTGCTGCGCACTGCAGATAGCTCCACCGGCTCACCTTCATGATCATGTCCGGTGCGCAAGACCGTCGCGATGTTTCGGACTGAACCGTGCTGGTCGATCTGCCCTTCGATCAGATCGAGATCAATGCCCGGCCTGCCGACCGCTTCAGACAAATGACGTCCGCGAAGCTGGTCCATACTCGCGGCATGGATCAATTCCACATAGGATTGATTTGCATCGATAATTTCGAGATTTGCGTCGGTCACGACAAAGGCATCCGGCATCAGATCAACGAGACCGAGAACAGGCGAACTGGTTTCTTTGCCACCATCGCCCGACGCAGCCAGACGCAGCAAGAGATACCGGCTGCGATCCTGCGTGAAGCCCGTGACCGAGGCGGAAACCGGCTTTGATCCCTTGGCGAGTTTCACCTCCACCGGCGTCGCAGCATCAGCGGCCATTGCCGAACCGGCGAGTGCCTGCAAAGCGTCACGGGACGCCTTGTCGAAGATGCTCGGGAGCTTTTTGCCAAGCAGAGTTCCCGCACGGCTTCCTGTCATGCTGTGCGCGGCAGGATTGGCCTCGCGAATGCGCAGGCTTTGGCTTTCGACCATTATCACCGCTTCGGCTGAATGATCGAACAGCAAACGGTAACGCGCCTCCAGCTGACGCATTTTCAGATAATCGCGCTCAAGCGCCTGCTGAACCTGCAACAATCGCTGCTGAACCTGGCCAACATCGCGCAAATCGCGGCCAAAGGCGATCCTGTGCTCGCCTTTGTTCACGTTGAGAACGGCGTATTTCACAGGCACCGGACCATCGGGTGACGGATGGTTCACCTGACGCCAATGCTGTGTTTCGCCTTTGCGCGCGGCGGCCAGCATCTCCATGATCTTGGGACGGCTTTCGTCGGTAACCGTCTCTATCCAGTTGGTGCCGGTCCAGTTTTCGAAACCCGGAAACTCTTTTGGATCGAACGCCGCATCAAGAATTGTTCCCGCATCATCAAGCACCAGCGTGATATCGCCTGCCACCATGGCGAATTTCATCGCCGCGTCAGCATCCAGCGTATCAAACAGCTCGGCAGCTTTGCCGAACGGGTTCTTACCTTCGATGGAGTGTTTTCGTGTCAGCATCCGTCAACCGGCCCCTAACGCAGTTTATGCGCACGGACCGGCGCAGATTGGACCAAGCGCTCAGCCACCTTAAGAGCTGCCTGAGCATCGGGGCCGGTCCCATCGGCTCCTGTTTCGGCTACGATGGTCGGGTCTTCGTTAACCGCATTACCACCAATTATAATTGCAATATTCGGATTTGAAGAAACGCTGCGCATGGCTTTGATCAAGTTATTTAACGAGGCGCTAGGGCAATCGCGTGTGATGGTCAATCCGACCAGATCAAACGGTTCTGCAGCCAACAGGTCCAGCAATTCACGCCGCTGCGGTTTGTCCAGAACCTGGCTGTTCCATCCGGCGCGGCTGAATATTTCATCAAGCATAAGCGCGCCGAATTGGTGCTGGTCTCCCGGCACTGGACTGAACAAAACACGCCAATTGTTTTTGGGTGAATTTTCAATCGAGTGCGGCGCGCGCGCTGATACATCCCGCATCACTTCCTGCAAGCGCCACAAGCCCATCGTCACATCGATGAAATCACACTCATCGCTTTCCCACATTTCGCCAAGTGTACGCGCAGCAGGCGCCAGCAGATCGAGCAAAATGGCCTCGACACTAACCCCCTGCTCCAGGAAGTTATCCACTTCCTCAAGCAAGCCAGCCGCCTCAAGCCTAAGAGGCAGCGCGGCGAATTTCTGGGCATCAGTTGCCGTGATTTCTTGATCTCTTCGGACCATGCCCGGCGCATTATCCGAAGCATGAGCCATCAACAAGCGCGGGATTATTTCGCCCTCTATGATCGCGTTTATGGAATCGTCGGCAAGCGGGCTGTTGTCCAAAGAACTGGCCGGAGCATCTCGTTCATCGCGACCGAGAGGGCCGGCAAACAGTTTCCGCCATACAGGCGGGGCCACGCCAGCAGTGCGTGTATCCTTCTTGCTTGCCATCTGATCCTCCCTGACTCCCGGTCCATTATGCCGGGATCGGCGCGGATCGCGTCGATGTAGGCGTGGTCGGAGAAATTCCGACTCCCAGTCCGCCAACGACTCGTTCCTACGCCTTTTCCAGCGAATGGGCAAACTCAGTCGCGCACTTCATCAATTGTGTCAATTCTATGAGACGTCCAGTTTAATTGACACTCAGGGCACTGATGGCGTAGTTGATGATTCCAGAGGGAAAGGTGGCATAGACGGGATGAGTCGTTTGAATCACGCACCGCTGCGCAAGACTGCTCCCCACGATGTGGGATCGGGCAGCAAGCCAGGGGCATATGGGGGGCTCTATTCGCAAGAAGAGCGCCGGCGGCGTGACGAGTCGATCTGGACCCTCGTTCAAGGCGTACTTGCCCCATTCCAGTTTCTCGTATTCCTCGCCAGCCTCGCTCTGGTCATCCGATTCCTGAGCACTGGCGAGGGTGCGTTCGCTGCCGACCTCTCAATCGTCATCAAAACGCTGGTGCTCTATGCGATAATGATCACGGGCTCGATCTGGGAAAAGGTCGTGTTCGGGCGCTGGCTCTTCGCCCCTTCCTTTTTCTGGGAAGATGTCTTCTCGATGCTGGTGCTGGCATTGCACACGCTTTACCTCGTGATGCTGTTCGGTGCGATTGGTTCCGTTGAACAGCGCATGATGGTCGCACTGGCCGCCTATGCCGCTTACGTTATCAATGCAGGGCAGTTTCTTTGGAAGCTGCGGATGGCGCGGTTGCAAGGCACGGCGCAGCAAGGCGGCGATACGGCGGTGCCCGCATGAATGCGCCCGCCACCCTTCCCGGCTGCGATGCCCCGCAAGCGAAAGCGGCCCGCCCCGTTCTGCGAGAGCGCGGCCAGCGCGAGGTTTTCTGCGGGCTGACCGGCATTATCTGGCTCCATCGCAAGATGCAGGACGCGTTCTTTCTTGTCGTGGGTTCGCGGACCTGCGCGCACCTGCTGCAATCCGCCGCCGGGGTGATGATCTTTGCAGAGCCGCGCTTCGCCACGGCCATCATGGAAGAGCGCGATCTTGCCGGCATGGTTGACTGTCAGGATGAACTTGACCGCGTGGTCGGCCAGCTGCTTGACCGGCGCCCTGATATCAAGACGCTGTTCCTTGTCGGCTCATGTCCGTCAGAGGTGATCAAACTGGACCTTGCGAAAGCTGCCGAGCGTCTGGGGGCCCGGCACATGCCGCAGGTCCGCATTCTCAACTATTCAGGCAGCGGTATTGAGACAACCTTTACCCAGGGCGAAGACGCATGCCTTGCCGCGCTGGTGCCGGAAATGCCAGCGAGCCCAATCGATGCACCGCAGGAGCTCCTGATTGTCGGATCCCTGCCCGATATAGTTGAGGACCAGTTCCTTCGGCTGTTTGACCAGCTGGGCATTGATCGGGTGGGATGCCTTCCGGCACGCAACGCGCGCGACCTGCCGCAAGTCGGGCCGAACACACGCTATCTCCTCGCCCAACCCTTTCTGGCTGACACCGCCATGGCGCTCGAAAACCGGGGTGCACAGCGGCTGGATGCCCTGTTCCCCTTTGGAGCAGAAGGCACAACCCACTGGCTGAAAGCCGCAGCCGACGCCTTCGGTATTGACGAGATGCATTTCAATGCCGTGATCGCGCCGGCCCGCGAGCGGGCAAAGCGCGCGATCCAGCATTCGCGCAAGACACTCGAAGGAAAGCGCATCACCTTCCTCCCGGATTCTCAGCTAGAGATACCGCTGGCGCGTTTCCTTGCGACCGAGCTTGATATGGAACCGGTCGAAATCGGCACCCCGTATCTCCACCGCGATCATTGCGCGCAAGAGCTCGACCTGATCCCGCCCTCAGCCCGGATCAGCGAAGGCCAGCATGTCGACAAGCAGCTCGATCGGGTGCGCGCGGACAAGCCGGACCTTACCGTGTGCGGACTTGGCTTGGCCAACCCGCTTGAGGCGGAAGGCCTCAGCACCAAATGGGCAATTGAACTCGTCTTTTCACCGATCCACGGCTTCGATCAGGCCGGTGATCTCGCCGAACTCTTTGCGCGGCCGCTGCGGCGCCGTGACGTGCTGGAGGTGTAGGCGCAATGCAGCTTGCAGTCTGGACATATGCAGGCCCACCCCATGTCGGCGCGATGCGTGTCGCGACCGCGATGGACAAGCTGCATTATGTTCTGCACGCACCGCAGGGCGACACCTATGCGGATCTGCTGTTCACCATGATTGAACGGCGCGGCCATCGCCCCCCGGTTACCTATACGACTTTCGAAGCGCGCGATCTCGGCAAGGATACAGCTCAGCTCTTCCAGGATGCGGCACACGACGCGGTCGCGCGTTTCGATCCCCAGGCGATAATCGTTGGTGCGTCCTGCACCGCCGAGCTTATTCAGGATGATCCTGGCGGACTTAGCGAAGCGATGGATCTGCCCTGCCCTGCAATAGCGCTGGAGCTGCCCAGCTATCAGCGCAAGGAAAACTGGGGCGCGGCGGAAACGTTTTATCAGATCGTCCGCAATCTGGCGGACAAGGCTATAACGCCCGGTCCGCGGGAAGGCCGCGCAGCGCGCGCCAACATCCTTGGCCCTACGGCGCTGGGCTTTCGCCACCGTGATGACCTGGTCGAAATCCGCAAAATTCTCGATAAGCTGGGCGTAGAGGTCAATCTCGTCGCACCGCTGGGCGCCACGCCGCACGACATCACTCAGATCGGCAATGCCGATTTCAACATCGTTCTCTACCCCGAAATTGCAGATGAGGCCGCCCGCTGGCTTGAACGCACGTTCAAACAGCCCGCTGTGCGGACCATCCCTATCGGCGTGAGCGCAACCAACGCGTTCATTGTCGACGTCGCCGAGCTGGCAGGTGCAGATCCCACGCCTGCCCTCGGCGACACCCATTCCCGGCTGCCATGGTGGAGCCGTTCTGTCGACTCGACATACCTCACCGGCAAGCGCGTCTTCATATTCGGTGATGCGACCCATGCGGTCGCTGCCGCGCGGATCGCGCATGAAGAGCTTGGCTTCGAGGTATGCGGACTTGGCTGCTACAACCGCGAATTTGCCCGAGACGTTCGAGAGGCGGCCAAAAAATACGGCGTCGAACCGCTGATCACGGATGACCATCTGGCAGTAGAACAAGCCATCATGGAAGCCGCGCCCGAAATGGTGCTCGGCACGCAAATGGAACGGCACATTGCCAAACGGTTGGGTATGCCGTGCGCAGTGATCTCTGCTCCGGTCCATGTGCAGGATTTCCCTGCGCGGCATTCACCGCAGATGGGGTATGAAGGCGCCAATGTGATCTTCGACACATGGGTTCACCCTCTCGTGATGGGTCTCGAAGAACATCTGCTGACGATGTTCCGTGAAGATTTCGAGTTTTCAGACGAGAACGGCCCCTCGCACCACGCAGCGCATGCGCCAAGAGCGCCAACGCTTGATGCTGAAGTGCCGGAAGAGCCGGTAATTCCGCACAATCCCGAAAGCATCTGGACCATTGAGGCCGAGCGGGAGCTGAAAAAGATACCGTTCTTCGTTCGCGGCAAGGCCCGCCGGAATACCGAAGCGTTTGCCGCCGACCAGGGCCGGCCGGAAATCGATATTGAAACGCTTTACGACGCGAAAGCTCACTATGCCCGGTAATGCCGGCGCCTCGATCCTCGCGCACAAGCGCACACCTGTCCGGGTCGTGATCATCACGCTGGACAATCACCTGAAAGGCGCGGTTGAACGGGCAGGCAGCGTTCTCGGCAAGGAGAATATCGACCTTACACTTCACGCAGCATCGGATTGGGATCGCGACAAGCACGCACTTGACCGGGCATGTGACGCGATTGCCCAGGCCGACATTGTGATCGCAACAATGCTGTTTCTCGACGATCACTGCCGTGCAATTCAGCCGGCATTGGAAGCACGCCGGGAAGATTGCGATGCGATGGTCTGCCTGATGTCAGCGGGCGAGATCGTAAAGCTCACCCGCATGGGCGGCTATAGAATGGATGCCCCGGCAAAAGGGCCGCTCGCGCTGCTGAAGAAACTGCGCGGTTCCAAGAAGCAAGGCGCAAGTTCGGGCGCAGGCCAGATGAAGATGCTGCGCCGCCTGCCGAAGATCCTCAAATTCATCCCCGGCACAGCGCAGGATGTGCGCGCCTATTTTCTCACCTTGCAATATTGGCTGTCTGGGTCCGACGAGAACGTGATCGCCATGGTGCGCGCGCTGATTGATCGGTATGCGGCGGGCGAGCGCGCGGGACGGCGCGGCGATACCAAGGCTGAAGCGCCGCTCGAATATCCCGAAACCGGCGTCTATCACCCGAACACCAATCAACGCATTTCGGAGAGCCTGCGGGTCCTGCCGCGCAAGAATGCGAAGAACGGCACGGTCGGTCTGATCCTGCTGCGGTCCTATTTGCTGGGCCGCGACAGCGGGCACTACGATGCGGCAATCGAGGCGTTTGAAGCCAGGGGCATGAAAGTTGTTCCCGTCTTTGCCAGCGGGTTGGATGCGCGCCCGGCGATCGAGAATTTCTTCAAGGATCGCAATGGAAATCCTGCAGTCGATGCGATCGTCAACCTCACCGGCTTCTCGCTGGTTGGCGGCCCCGCCTATAATGACGCAGAAGCCGCACGCGAAGTGCTAGGCGAGATGGATGTGCCGTATCTGGCGGCGCACGCGATCGAATTCCAGACAATCGAGGAATGGCGTGCACGTCCGCAAGGATTGCTGCCGTTAGAGGCGACGATGATGGTCGCTTTGCCAGAGCTTGATGGCTCAACAGTCCCTAGTGTCTTTGGCGGCCGTGCGGGTGAAGCACCGGTTTGCAACGGCTGCGAGCGCAAGTGTGAACGCCCCGCTTCCGAACATGCGCGCCCGATGCAGGGCTGTCCGGAGCGGGCAGAAGCGCTGGCATCTCGGGTTGCCAAGCTGATAGAATTGCGCCGCAGCGAACGGGCGACGCGCAAACTCGCCGTGGTTCTGTTCAACTTTCCTCCCAACGCTGGCGCAACCGGTACGGCGGCTTTCCTCGCAGTTTACGAATCCCTGCGCGCAACGCTTCAGCGGCTCTCTGAAGAGGGTTACTCGGTCGAGGTTCCCGAAAACGTCGACGCGCTGCGCGACGCCATCCTTCAGGGCAATGCAGAGCAGTTTGGCGCAGATGCGAATGTCGCGGCGCGAATTCCGGCTGACGAGCATGTCCGGCGCGAGCCGCATCTCGCCGAGATTGAGGCACAGTGGGGCCCCGCACCCGGCAAGGCGCAAAGCGATGGCGGCCATATCCAGGTGCTTGGCGCCCAGTTCGGGAACGTGTTTGTGGGCATCCAGCCAGCCTTCGGATATGAAGGCGATCCAATGCGCTTGCTGTTCGAGGGCAACTTTGCCCCCACCCACGCATTCAGCGCTTTTTACAGGTGGGTCCGTGAGGATTTCGCCGCACATTCCATACTGCACTTTGGCACGCATGGTGCGCTCGAATTTATGCCGGGAAAACAGACCGGCATGACAGGCGAGTGCTGGCCCGATCGGCTGATCGGCGATCTGCCCAATTACTATCTCTACGCCGCCAACAACCCTTCTGAAGGGATGCTGGCCAAGCGCCGCTCTGCCGCGACACTCGTCAGCTATATGACGCCGCCGCTGGCACAGGCAGGCCTCTACAAAGGTCTCAACGAACTCAAAGCGAGCGTGGAGCGCTGGCGCGCGACTGCGAACGATGCGGACGGCAAACAGGAACGCGCCGACCTTGCGCAGCTGATTGAAGACCAATGCGATGCGCTGGACATTGAATGCGGAGAAATCGGCGATCTGACCGGACGGCTCTACGAACTTGAAGAGGCGTTGATCCCGCACGGCCTTCATGTGCTGGGCAGCAATCCTTCCGGTGGCAAACGCGCTGACATGCTGCGCGCCATGGCAGAGGCATGCGAAGATGATAATGTCGGCAGCGAAGAACTCGGCAAGCTGCTGGACGCAAGTGATGAACTCGGCTCCCTGATCCACGCGCTTGACGGCGGATATGTCCAGCCGGCACCCGGCGGTGATATTGTTGCCAATCCTGCGGTCTTGCCGACGGGCCGGAACATCCACGGCTTCGATCCCTTTCTGCTTCCCTCAGCCTTTGCCTGCAAACAGGGGCGGGACCAGGCAGAGCGCCTGATCGCAAGACATGTCGAAAACGGAAAGCCGTTCCCCGAAAGCATCGCCATGGTGCTGTGGGGCACAGACAATATGAAGAGCGAAGGCGTCCAGATTGCGCAGGCGATGACGCTGATGGGCGCACGGCCCCGGCGCGATTCCTATGGCCGTCTGTGCGGTGCGGAACTGATCCCACTGGAAGAGCTTGGCCGCCCACGCATCGACGTGGTGATGACGCTTTCCGGGATTTTCCGGGATCTGCTGCCTTTGCAAACGCGCATGTTGGCAGAGGCCGCCCTGCTCGCGAGCCAGGCGGACGAGCCGCTTGAGGCGAATTTTGTGCGCAAACACTCGCTCGCGCATCAACAGGCACATGGCTGCGAGCTTGAAACAGCGTCCCTTCGCGTCTTTTCAAATCAGGAAGGCGCCTATGGCGCAAATGTAAACCAGATGATCGATGGCGGCGTGTGGACCGATCCGGACGAACTGGCCAACGCCTTCGAAATCAACAAAGG
>CALLQC010000007.1 GCA_938015255.1 uncultured Erythrobacter sp. | reverse complement strand
GCTCGTAACCACCATGAAGACATATGCCTTCTCACCAAGCGAACAGGCGAGGACGTTTATCGCCTGATCGGCGCAGCGGTCGCCTGGCCTTCCGACTGGCATCCCAAGGACAAGATCGGCCTGCCGCTGCGGGCGCTGCATGCGCCGATTGCGGGGTATGAAGAGCACCTCGCGGCCGGCGTGGACCGGTTTATGGAAACGCTCAAAGCCGGCGCAATCTATGGCCGGTGCAACTGGTTTATCGCGCCGACAGGGGAAAAGCGCTGGCTCGCGGCGGTCGACCCCCGAGAGCAATTCGCGCATGTTACGTCAGACAATGCAGGCGAGGCCTTGTTCGTCCGCTCGGAACGACAGACGCTGCGCCGCCTGCCTGAAACTGGCGCAATCCTGTTCACCATCGGCATCTATGTCGAGCCGCTATGCCGCCTTACCCCTGACAATTTGCAGCATCTCGCATCCGCTGTGCAGACGCTAGTGCACGGTGAAGGCGAAAGGCGCGGCATAGGGGCTTACGCGGGCGCGCTAATCCGCTATGCGAGCGCCAAGAGAGACGAGACACGGGACTAATATGTTTTCAAAAATCCTGATTGCCAATCGCGGCGAGATCGCCTGCCGTGTCATCACCACGGCGCGCAAGATGGGCATTGCCACTGTTGCGGTCTATTCCGATGCCGATGCGCGTGCGCCGTTTGTGAAGATGGCGGATGAGGCGGTGCATATCGGACCTGCGCCAGCAGCCGAAAGCTATCTGATACCTGAAAAGATCATTGCTGCTTGCAAGGAAACCGGCGCGCAGGCGGTGCACCCCGGATACGGTTTCCTGTCTGAACGGGCCAGCTTTGTGGAAGCGCTGGAGGCTGAAGGCATCGCCTTCATCGGCCCGCCAGCCGGAGCCATCGCGGCGATGGGCGACAAGATCGAGTCCAAGAAACTGGCCAAGGAGGCCGGTGTTAACACGGTGCCAGGGTCGGAGGGTGAGATCACATCGACCGAACAGGCGCTGAAAGTCAGCCGGGAAATCGGCTACCCTGTGATGATGAAAGCCAGCGCGGGCGGCGGCGGCAAGGGCATGCGTCTGGCCCATAATGACAAGGATGTAGAAGAAGGGTTCGAGGCAACGCGCCGCGAAGGGCTGAATTCTTTCGGCGATGACCGCGTCTTTATCGAGAAGTTTATCCTCAACCCCCGCCATATCGAGATTCAGATCCTCGGCGATAAGCACGGCAACGTGCTGTATCTCAACGAACGCGAATGCTCGATCCAGCGGCGGCATCAGAAGGTTGTCGAAGAGGCACCATCTCCGTTTGTGACGCCCAAGATGCGCAAAGCCATGGGCGAACAATGCGTCGCGTTGGCAAAGGCGGTTGATTATCACTCAGCCGGAACGGTCGAACTGATCGTCAGCGGTGCGGACGAAACTGGTGAGAGTTTTTACTTCCTCGAAATGAACACCCGGCTTCAGGTTGAACACCCGGTGACCGAGGCGATTACTGGTGTCGATCTGGTCGAACAGATGATCCGCGTCGCTGCTGGCGAAAAGCTGGAAATGACGCAGGATGATATCGGAATAGATGGCTGGTCGATCGAGAACCGCGTCTATGCCGAAGATCCCTATCGCGGGTTCCTGCCCTCGACAGGCCGGTTGATCGAATATTCGCCGCCCATTCCGGGCTGGACCGAAGATGAAACCGTTGCGGGCAAGGCGCGGCGCGGTGTCGCCCATGGCGTGGGCAGCGTACGGATTGACGACGGGGTCTACGAAGGCGGCGAAGTCAGCATGTTCTATGACCCGATGATCGCGAAGCTGATCACATGGGCTCCAACGCGCGAGCAGGCCGCCGACCTTCAGATCGAGGCGCTGGATGCGTTTCATATCAAGGGGCTGGGTCACAATGTCGATTTCTTGAGCGCGATCATGCAGCATGATCGGTTTCGCTCGGGCGAACTCACAACAGGCTTTATCGCGGAAGAGTATCCTGACGGTTTTGAAGGTGCTCCGGTCAGCGATGATTTTCGCCGGATGCTGGCGGCTATCTGCGCCGGGAATGAATTCACCTGGCAGGCCCGTGCGCAGCGCATTTCCGGTCAACTGGATGGCGTTATGCCAGTCACGAGCGACTGGCTCGTGAAACTGGGCGACACGCGCCATGAAGTAATTCTGGGTGAAGGTCACGCGATCGTCGATGGCGAGCGCGTTGATGGAAATTGCAATTGGCTTCCGGGCATGAAGCAGGCCGTGGCCACCACGTCACCAGATGGCGAAGGCGGGACGCGGTATGGGCTGGTGGTTGAGCGCCTTGGCAATCACTGGATGGTTACAACGCGCGGTGCCTCGCATCGCGCGCTGGTGCTTCCGCTGCGATTGGCAGAGCATGAGAGCCTGATGATCGAGAAAGAGCCACCTGACCTCTCCAAAATGCTCATCTGCCCCATGCCGGGGATGCTGGTTAAGCTGCATGTGGCTGAGGGTGAGGAAGTCCAGCCCGGACAGCCTCTCGCAACGGTCGAAGCGATGAAAATGGAAAACATTCTGCGTGCCGAGAAAGAGGGCAAAATCGCCAAGGTCAACGCCGCTGAAGGTGAAAGCCTTGCCGTGGATGCAGTGATTCTCGAACTCGAATAGGGTTAATGCTAATCGCGTTAACTCTGAATCGCTCAGCCCAGTGAAACTTTGTGAGCGTGCAGGCTTCCGAAAGTTATCAGGCGTTTGTATGCAAACGACAAACTGCGCAGATTGACGTGTTTTTACACACGCTGACTCGCATTTTCATTCTTCATTAGGGACAATTCCAACGCCGACTACATGGCCGGCTGCGAAGGTTATCTCAATGGAGGGATTTACAGTGGCTAGATCAGGAACCGGATATTTCGACCGCAAGGGCAACTTTTTCAAAGCCCCGCGTGATGCAACTGCGAGCGATCTTGCAGGACTTCTTGGGCAGATCGGTGAGGGTGAAAGCCTTGCGCCGGGTATCGCTCAAATGATGCTTGAAAAGCGCGAGGAGATAGAGCGCCTGTTCGCAGAGCACGACGCTATGATGGCCGAACACGCGGCCATGACCGATGCAAAAGTTACGGACATCACCGCCAAAGTGACCAAGCTGCCCGCTTAGGCTTTTCAGTCCGCGATCATCGCGACGGCGCGTATCCAGCCAGCGCTTGCGCGCTCGATTTTGACCGGAAAGCAGCTGAACATAAATCCGTGCGAAGGCAGCGCGCCAAGATTGGTAAGCTTTTCAATCTGGTAATAGGGGCGGATGCGGCCTGCCTTGTGCCCTTCCCAAATGATCGACGGGTCCCGGTCTTCTTCCCACCGCCTTGCAGTATGGCTAAACGGCGCATCCCAGCTCCATGCGTCCGTTCCGACGACTTCGACACCCCGCTGTGTGAGCCACAAGGTTGCCTCGGCTCCCAGTCCAACACCCTGGTCCGTGAAATTGTCGGTCCCGTAAACCGCACCGGACTGGATCAGGACAATGTCCAGCGGCTGTAATTCATACCGAATGGCGGCGAATGCTTCCTCAAGCTCTTGCGCCGATACAACATGACCGTGCGGCAAATGCGACAGGTCGAGCTTTACGCCGGGCCGGAAAAACCGGTCGAGCGGGGCCTCATCGATGCTCGGCGCCGGTGAAGCGCCCGCATCTGTAGTTGAATGATAATGCCAGGGCGCATCCATATGCGTGCCATTGTGCGTAGACAGCTCCAGCATCTCGACCGCCCAACCTTCGCCATCCGGCAGATCGGCTTTCGCCAATCCTGGGAAGAACATGGCGATCTGTTCCCACGTATTCTCATGGGTCATGTATTGGATTTTTGGGCGCATGACCTCCGGATCGGAAATCACGTCATTCGTGATCGGGATCGAAAGATCGATGAAGCGGGTCATGATCCAGCCAATTCCGCATCAAGAAAGGTCGCAACATCACCAAGATCGACGTCGCGCGCGAGATAGGCTTTCCCTATTCCCTTTAGCAGCAGAAATGGCAGAGTGCCCGTTTCCATTTTCTTGTCGTGCAGCATGTGCTGGACAAGCTTCGCGCCGTCGCATGACAGATCGAGATCGCTTAACCTCGCAGTGAGGCCGCTGTCGCCAATGGCTGTGACCGCGCGCGCCGCGTCTTCCTCTGGCATTTCGCCGCGATGCGCAGAAT
Organism: uncultured Erythrobacter sp.; assembly: GCA_938015255.1. Classification (GTDB taxonomy): domain Bacteria; phylum Pseudomonadota; class Alphaproteobacteria; order Sphingomonadales; family Sphingomonadaceae; genus Erythrobacter. The sequence continues at coordinate 23,236 of CALLQC010000007.1, read as the reverse complement.
ATCGCGCTGCGAGCGCCATTCCGGTACCCACTGCTTCGCCATGGAGCAGGCGATCGGAAAATCCGGTCTCTGCCTCTAGCGCATGGCCGAAAGTATGACCGAGGTTCAGTAATGCGCGAACGCCGGTGGTCTCGCGCTCGTCTTCTGCCACAATCCGTGCCTTCGCAGCGATGCTGGTTGCGATTGCATGTTCCAGCGCCTCTGGCTCTCGGGCAAGCACTGCACTGCCATTTCCGCTCAACCAGTCGAAGAATGCGGCATCGCCCAACAGGCCGTATTTCAGCACCTCGGCATAGCCCGCTCTCATTTCGCGATCGGGCAGCGAATCAAGCACGATGGGGTCGATAAGGACCGCCGATGGCTGGTGGAAAGCGCCGATCAAATTCTTTCCAGCGCCGGTGTTGATTGCGGTTTTTCCGCCTACAGAACTGTCAACTTGCGCCAGCAAAGTCGTCGGAAGCTGCACAAAGCCGCATCCGCGCTTTGTCACCGCGCAGGCAAACCCGGTAAGATCGCCCACAATCCCGCCGCCCAGAGCGAATACGTGATCGGACCGGGTAACACCCAGCGCCAAGAGCCAATCGGTCAGCTGTTCCAGAACGCGCCAGCTCTTTGCGCCTTCTCCCGGTTCCACCACAAACCAGTCAATCGCGACATTGGCCGCGGCCAGGCTTGCTTCGACAGCTTCGTGAAAAATCGAATGCGTGTTTGTATCAGCAACGAAAGGCACTTTTCGACCCGACTTGGTGTAGCTTGCCAGATAGCCGGCAGCGACCACTGCGAGGTCGGCAAGAACGCCGCGCTCGATAATCACATCATAGCTGCGCCCGGAAAGCGCCACAGGGATTACAACCATCTGTCTATCGCCTCGATTATCGACTTTGCCGTCTCAACATGGGGTCCCTGATCGCTTTGCACGCGTACCTGCGCCTCGCTGTAAAAGCGGTGCCGCTCATCCAGCAAGCGGGTAAGAATTTCTCTTGGATCGCCAGTCTTAAGCAGCGGGCGATGGCTTCGCCGCGATGTTCTTTCGACCAGAGTATCGATGTTGCAATCGATCCACACGGCGATTGCCTTGTCGAGAATTAAGGCGCGCGTTTCCGGATCGACGAACGCGCCGCCTCCGGTTGCAATAACTCCGCTATTCTCTTCGATAAGACGGGCAATGACGCGTCGTTCACCGTCCCGGAAATATTCCTCACCAAACTCGTCGAAAATTTCCGCAACTTTGCGCTGCGCCGCGTCTTCGATAGCGTCGTCGGCATCGACAAAATCGCGTTGCAGCAAGGAAGCGAGCTTGCGCCCGACAGTGGATTTGCCCGCGCCCATCAGACCGACAAGCACGACCGGTCTGTCGATCCGGCGCGCGATAGAGGCTATTTCGTGGTCGTTTAAAGCGGTATCGGGAGTCATTGCCGCATGGCCTATAGATGGGCTAGAGCGCGCGCAATATGGCAAATGGTCACAAACGTATGCTTCAACATAACAGGCTTTCCGAACGCAGAATTGGCTCAGGCCGGATGCCCGTATACATTTGCGGCGGTTTGCTCGCGATTATAGCGCTTGCGTATTTTGATGGTGGCGAGGAGCCCATTCGTCCGATTTCGCAGACGATCGAATTGCCTGCATCAGGTGGAGGTGAATGATGCGCCGTTCGGCTTGGCTTTTGAGCGCGGCGGCTCTCGGGTTGGTTGGAGCCTCCGCGGGGATGCTGTCTGGGTCGCTCGCAACAGCGCAAGATGCACCAGAATCGCTCCTGCCGCCCGGATTTGACGATCCTGCGCCCGCTCCCACGCCCACACCGCCGCCGCAAGCGTTACCGACCGCGGCCCCGCAACCGGCTCCCGCTGGTGCGCCGCCCTTGCCAACGGCACCCGGTGCTACCGCACCGCCCGGAGGATCAGTTGATCTCCCGCCGGTTCCTGTACTGTCCGGCGATGAGCTGGGGCGCCTGCCTTCGATAGAGGAGCTTGAAGATCTCTCCCCGGACGAGCTGGATGAACGGCTGGGCCTGACGCCGAAGTTCGACATTCCGCCCGCTGCCCGCCGGGCATTGTCGAACGTCGGTGTCATTTCATCTGCCGAAGGTGGTTTTCCCGGTGGTTCGCTGGCCAATCAGCCTGCAGAACTGGTCCGCGCCATTCTGTCCGGTACGCAGAACGGGATGGTGTCGCGCTGGGGGCACATCCTGATGCGCCGCGCTCTTGCCAGCAGAATGACCGCGCCTGACGGGATGGACCCGGTCGAATTTGCCGCATTGCGCGCGGCTGTCCTGAACAGGATGGGGGAATTCGCCATTGCACGCGGCATCGCGCAGGATGTCGACACAGGCAATTGGAATACGGCGCTGACCAGTCAGGCGCTGACAGCATACATCGCCACATCCGACGTTGTCGGGGCCTGCCCGGCAGTGCGATTGCAAGGGTCACAGCGCGATGACCCGCAGTGGACGATGATCCGCGCGATCTGCAATGCCTTTGCGGGCGAGGGTGCGCTTGCCGCATCCCAGCTGAACCGTGCATTGGGCGGGGAAATCGCTCCTGAAATCGATATACTCCTGGCCCAGCGCTATGCCGGGGCAGCGGGCAGAGGAAGGCGCGGCGTGTCCATTGAATGGGACGGTGTCGATGCCATCAATCCCTGGCGTTTCGCATTGGCGAATGCAGTTGGTGAAGACATCCCGCAAGGGCTCGTCAATGATGCTCTGAACGGACCCAACGGCGATTATTATGCTTTGGCTGCGGCGACGGCGCCGACGATCGGCTTGTCCAATCGTGAGAATTATGCGCGCCTTGCGGCAAGTGAGGGCGTCCTTTCGGCAAGTGCCATGATCGACCTCTACAGCCAGATCTATGCGAGCAATGCAATTGGCGGAGAAGCGGGATCGCGGGCTTCTGCGCTGCGGGATGCCTATGTCGGGGTGACACCGGAGGCGCGAATCTCGGCCATGCAGCAATTGTGGGGCGGTGAACCTGATTACTCCGGGGCTGTCACAACCGCGTTTGCCGCGGCGCGTATTCCCGCGTCGGAAGAGCTGGCGCCCTATGCGGGATCTTTGATTTCCTCGATGCTGGCGGCAGGGCTGGACCGTGACGCAGCGACATGGCGCGGGACCATGGCGGATGGCAGTCTGGGCTGGGCGCTGCTTGCGCTGGCTTTGCCATCCGGGGGTAATGCCGGCTCAGATGCAATCGAAACCTTTGCCAGCAACGACGATAGCACCGGACAGCGTGCGTCGGCCTATCTGGTAGCGGGTCTTGCAGGTCTTGAGCGTATTTCTCCGGCCGATCTTGCAGAGTTTTCGGACGAGTTTGAATTGGGACTGGATCGCCAGACACGCTGGGCGCGAACGATTGACCAGGCTGCAGAGGTCAACAACCCGGCGCTTGTGGCATTGCTGGTAGGGCTGGGAATGCAAGGCGATGATTGGTCATTGATGACCCCGCTGCATCTGTTCCATATTGTTTCGGCTCTGAGGAAAGTCGGCCTTGATGCAGAGGCCAGGATGATCGCAGCGGAAGCTGTCGCGCGGGCCTGAGCGGGCTGTGTCGGCGGCCACGGACGCTTTTCTGGATATGCTGGCTGCGGAGCGGGGCGCGGCGGCCAATACGCTGGCGGCTTACCGCCGTGACCTTGAACTGGCCGAGGACGCCATTGGCGACCTGTCCAAGGTGCCGCGCGCCAAGGTAGCGCAACTGGCGGGAGACTGGTCTGCGTTGGCCCCATCCACCGTTGCTCGCAAAGCGTCGGCCCTGCGCCAGTTTTTCGGTTTCGCGGTCGATGAAGGCTGGCGGAGCGATGATCCCTCGGGCGCGCTACCAAACCCGCGAACAAGCCGTCCGCTGCCAAAGGTTCTCTCCCACGACCATGTAGAGGCTTTGTTGAACCGTGCCGAGCATGAGGCGCAAAGCGGCAAGCCGGTTTCAATACGGCAACTGGCGCTTGTGGAGATGCTTTATGGCTCTGGTCTGCGCGCGACCGAGCTTGTCTCCTTGCCCCTCACCGCGATTCCGCGCGATGCGCCGCTGATCACGGTGACGGGCAAAGGGGGGCAGGCGCGCATGGTGCCGGTAAGCGACCGGGCAAATGAAGCTTTGCAGAGGTGGCTTTCTGTGAGGGGCGCTGATTCTGGGTCGCGATTCCTGTTCCCGTCGCGCAATGGCAAACACCTCTCGCGGGTGCGATTGTTCCAAATGCTGAAAGAACTTGCCGCGCGTGCGGGCTTGGATCCGGTTGGCATCAGCCCGCATGTTTTGCGGCATGCGTTTGCCACCCACTTGCTGGAAGGCGGGGCGGATCTGCGCGTTTTGCAGACTCTGCTGGGGCATGCCGATATCGCAACGACCCAGATTTACACGCATGTCGATGCGGCCCGGCTGGTTGCCCTTGTCAATGCGCGTCACCCTTTGGCGCAGCGTGGATAGCGCGCGGTATGCGCACCTTGCCCCTTGCTCCGTCTCACGTGAGCGACTAGCGCGATTGGCATGACTGCATATCTCGATTTCGAGAAACCCGTCGCCCAGCTTGAGGAGCGGATCGCACAATTGCGATCGGCTGGTGAAAGCGACGAGGTCGATATCTCGGCTGAGCTCGCAAGGCTCGAAAACAAGAGCGCCGAATTGCTGGCCAGTACCTATGCCTCGCTGACGCCTTGGCAAAAGACACAGGTCGCCCGGCATCCGGAACGTCCGCATTTTCGCGATTATGTAGAGCACGCTTTCGAAGAATTCATGCCTCTTGGAGGAGACCGCTACTTCGGGGACGATTTGGCGATCATGGGCGGCTTCGCCAAGCTGAACGGCCGCCGGGTGATGTTGATCGGCCATGAAAAGGGCAACGATACGCAAAGCCGGATCAAACACAATTTCGGCATGGGCAAGCCCGAAGGTTACCGCAAGGCCATCCGCCTGATGGACATGGCCGGCCGATTCGGACTGCCCGTGGTGACGCTGGTGGATACATCGGGCGCCTTTCCTGGCATCGAGGCCGAAGAACGCGGGCAGGCAGAGGCTATCGCACGGTCCACAGAGGCATGTCTCGCCCTGCCTGTTCCGATGGTATCCGTGATCGTGGGTGAGGGCGGCTCCGGCGGGGCGGTGGCACTTGCCAGTGCAGAGCGTGTGGTGATGCTCGAACACTCTATCTATTCGGTGATTTCGCCTGAAGGGTGCGCTTCGATCTTATGGCGCACTTCGGACAAGGCTTCTGAGGCGGCTCAGGCGATGAAAGTTACCGCGCAGCACCTCAAGCGCCTGAAAGTGATCGACCGGATCGTGAAGGAGCCAGCTGGCGGGGCGCACCGTGATCCGGTCTCGACCGCTGTAAACTTAGGTAAAGCCCTTTCCGAAGAGCTCGACACCTTGGTAGGGATGACGAGCGACACATTAATCCGGTTGCGCGAGGAACGCTTCCTGCAAATGGGCGGCTGATTGCTTCGCGATTTCGGAACCACGGCGGCGGGTATGTATTTGTTGATACATATCCCCCCCAATTAGAATGTGGGTCATGAGGAGCGCGAAGACTATGAAAAAGAAAACAAAAATCATGCGGGCTGGATTTGCATCCGGACTTGCCCTCGCCGTGACAGCGTGCATGGGCGGAGGCGGCTCAGTGCCGTCTGCCTCCACACCTATCACTCAGCAGGAGGCAGAGCTCGGGGCGAAATACCATCCGCAATTCATGGCTGAATTCGGCGGCGCGATGACAGGCCCGCAGGCCAATTACGTTGAACAGATCGGCAAGAATGTCGCTGTGCAGTCGGGCCTGGGCAATGCGCGCGAGAGTTTCACCGTGAGCTTGCTTAACAGTCCGGTGAACAACGCTTTTGCGGTGCCCGGCGGCTACATCTACTCGACGCGTCAGCTTGTCTCTCTGATGAACAATGAAGCTGAGCTGGCCGGTGTGCTTGGTCATGAAGTTGGCCATGTTGCCGCGCGCCACTCGCAGCGCCGTCAGCAAGCTGCCCAGCGCAATTCCATTCTTGGCGTGCTCGGCGCGATCGGCAGCTCGGTTCTGCTGGGCGACAGTTCCATCGGCAACACATTGTCTCGCGGTTTTCTTCAAGGTTCGCAGTTGCTTACGCTGCGCTTTTCGCGAAAGCAGGAACTTGAGGCGGACGATCTTGGCATTCTCTACCTTCAGCGCGCCGGGTATGATCCCAAGGCGATGAGCACCGTGCTTGCTAGTCTGGCAGCCCAAAATTCCCTCGATGCGCGGCTGCAAGGGCGCGATAATGCGACAGTGCCGGAATGGGCATCGACCCACCCCGATCCCGCCAGCCGGGTGCAGACTGCGCTCAACAAAACGCAGGGACTGCCCGGAGGTGTGACCAATCGCGACACCTTCCTCTCGCGCATTGACGGGATGATTTATGGCGATGATCCCGAACAGGGTGTGATTGAGGGCCGGCAATTCATCCATCCGGAATTGCGCCTGTCATTCACAGCGCCTCAGGGTTTTTACATGGTGAACGGCACACGCGCCGTCAGCATCAATGGCCAGGGCGGCAAAGCGCAGCTGACACTGGCTCCGTATAGCGGCGACCTCGACAGCTATATCCGTCAGCAATTCCAGAAGCTGGGCGGTGAAAACAACAACCTTGCGCCTGCAAGCATTCAGCGCACGACCGTGAACGGAATCCCAGCCGCATACGGCACCGCGCGCGTCAACAACGGCAATAGTCAGGTTGATGTTGTGGTGTTCGCTTACGAATTCGCGAATGACCGCGCATACCATTTCCAGGCAATCACGCCTGCCGGAAACTCCAACGCTTTTTCATCGATGTTTCAATCAATGCGGCGGATTACGCAGCGTGAGGCCTCTTCTGTGATTCCGCGCCGAATCGACGTGGTGACAGTTCAGCGCGGCGATACGATCAGCGGTCTGGCGAGGCGGATGGCCTATGACACTGCCCAGATTGAGCGATTCCGTGTGCTTAACGCGCTTGGATCGAATGATACTCTGCGCGCTGGCCAAAAGGTAAAGCTGGTCGTTCGCGGACGGTAGAGCAACTTAAAGAGAATGCGGCGCGTTAGAAATCTATCGCGCACAAAAAAAAGCGGCGGGGAAATCCCCGCCGCTTCCTTTTTTCGGTAAGTCTTGCGACTTAGCCACCCATCGACGAGGCAACGCTCGAGAAGGTGTCAGAAAGGGTCGAGCCGAGGCTCTGCATTGCAGTGATTGCAGCAACAGCGATCAGAGCAGCGATCAGGCCGTACTCAATAGCGGTTGCACCCTGTTCGTCGCGAGCAAGCTTGTTAAAGAATTTCATTGTTAGTCTCCTGGTTTTCAGTCTTCGGTACCCGTGTGTCCGTTCATTCAAACGAACAGACAAAAGAGGAATTAGCGAACAGCTCTTGAAAAACTCCTAATCCGCAGCCTTTCAAAAACCTTAATTTGGTCATTTCGACGCTTCCTCTGTCGCAGTCTTCACTTCACTCCACATCTGGACGGTCTCATCAGCCACGCTATTGAGAGCGCCAATCATGGCAATCACGATCAGACTCACGATCAGTCCGTACTCAACGGCGGTGGCACCTCTGTTGTCGTTTCCAATGTGCTTTAGGAATTTCGCCAATTTCATGGATTCACCTGTCAATACGTTCCTGACAGGGTCCGATATCGTCCGAGGGACTTAAGAAATGGTTGATAGAGATGCCGTGATTGGAAAAAAATCCGACAGCGAAGCAGACTTGTTGCTGGTCGTTGCCGGCGCACTTCAACGTGCTGACGGTCTATGGCTGATGCACAAGAGGCCCGAAGGAAAGCACCATGGCGGCCTGTGGGAGTTTCCTGGCGGTAAGGTTGAACCTTCTGAAACACCAGTAGAATCTCTTGTCCGTGAACTATCGGAAGAGCTGGGTATTACGTTAAGGACGGAAGCGTGCAGGCCGGTTTGCTTTGCCGAGGACAAGCGACAGGCTGGCAAGGCGACTATTGTCATATTCCTTTACAAGATCGCGCGTTGGGATGGCGAACCGCAGGCGTTGGAGGGCGGGGGAATCGGCTGGTACACCCCTGAAGAGATTGCCCGGCTGGACATGCCACCGCTAGATCGGGATCTGTTGGCAGGGCTTTTTACGTAAACGCGAAGAATCGCAAAATTAGGAGCAAACAGAGGTTGCCAATTTCTCCGCTGCCCCTTATGTGCCCCGCTCTACCGCGCGCCAGTAGCTCAGCTGGATAGAGTACCTGACTACGAATCAGGCGGCCGGAGGTTCGAATCCTTCCTGGCGCGCCAAAAAAGCCCATCCCCGCGGGGGGTGGGCTTTTTTGTTGGTCTGGGCGTTCATAACTTCATTCTGGCTAATGGTCGCTGTCTTCCAGTGCGTGCATCTCTTCATCTGTAAAGCCGAAGTGATGGCCCGCCTCATGTATCACCACATGGCGCACCAGTTCCTCAAATCGGACTCCCGTTTGCCGCATCTCCATCAGGAGAGGTTGTCGAAACAGGCTGATGACAGGAGGAATGTCGCCGCTCGACCACGATGATTGCTCGGTTAGCGGGATGCCTTCGTATAGCCCGGATAGTGACCAACGGTCTTCAACGCCAACAGAGGCGAGCTGATCGCAATTGGCAAACTCTGCAACCCTCAGCGTGACATTGCGAAGCTGGTCGCGAAACTGTGGCGGCAATGATCGAATTACCGCGGACGCAGCACGCTCGAATTCGGCTGGCGAAGGGATGTCTCGGCTCATCGCATACATATGGTGCCTCATCGGATGGGCGACAAGAATTCGGAACGATTGGCAGAAATTTCCGTTGGTATTTCAAAGATCAAAGGAAATTTTTATGAATCAGCAAACCACAGTTCTCAACCGCCTTACCTCAGACCATGACCGTCAGCGCGAGCTTCTTGACAAGATCGCGCAGACTAGTGGGGAGAGTGAAGAGCGCCGCGAACTCTTTGTCGAGCTGACCAAAGAACTCAAAAGTCACGCAGCAGCTGAGGAGCAGGCAGTGTATTCGGAAATGCTGGCTGATCCCGAAGTGAGTGACGAAACGCGCCACTCGGTCGCAGAACACCACGAAATCGATGAAATGCTCAATGATCTGGCTGCCACGGATATGAGTTCACCGGCGTGGCTGCAGAAATTCAAGCAGCTCGATGATCGGTACCGTCACCACATCAACGAAGAGGAAGACGATCACTTCCCGGATTTCGCCGAACAAATCGACGAAGCCATGGATAAGGAAATGACCGAAACGTTTGATGAGCGAAAGCAGGCCGAAAAGGCAATGGCTGAGGTCACCCCTGAAAAGGCGGAAGACGCCAAAGAGTAAGAGAAAAGGTAAACTGCACTATGCGCCCGTCACCCGGTGGTGGCGGGCGCTGTCAATTTTGCACGGTGAAAAGACTGCGGCTGATCCCTAGATAGATTTTGAGAGAGAATGCGACTGGCATCTTATGCGCCGCAGGACGCGTATCTTTCTGGGAACCGCGGGTTTGCCCAGCGATTCCTCCATTGGGATCATGTTTGGAATGACGGGCGGCCATATGCAGGCTCAACCCGCATGTGTAGAAAGCCGATAGCCATGAACTATATGAACGTGCATGATCATGGGGAACTCGATCCGGAGAATCCGTTGAACAAGCCAGACGTCCCCGAAGAAGTACAAGATGCCGTTCGCACGCTCATCCGCTGGGCGGGGGATGACCCCACTCGCGAAGGATTATTGGATACGCCCAAGCGTGTCGGTCGTGCATGGCTTGAATACTGTGCCGGCAACCAGGAAGATCCCGCAATCCACCTTAGCCGCATCTTTGAAGAGGTCGGCGGTTACGACGAGATTGTGCTCCTGAAAGACATCCCGTTCCATTCGCACTGCGAACACCACATGGCGCCTATAAAGGGCAAGGCGCATATAGCCTATCTGCCAGACAAGAAGGTGGTCGGTATTTCAAAGCTTGCCCGCGTGCTCCACGGATTTGCCAATCGCCTGCAAGTGCAGGAGCGTCTGACTGCAGAGGTAGCAGAATGTATCTGGCACAATCTGGAGCCGCGCGGGGTCGCTGTCGTCATCGAGGCCGAGCATGGCTGCATGACCGGGCGGGGGGTGAAAGTGCATGAAGTGGAAATGCTCACCAGCCGGATGATGGGCTGTTTTCTGGAAGACCATCGCAGCCGCAAGGAAGTTATGAGTCTGATGGGCTACTAAGCTGGCTTTTCAACCAGAACGAAAAAGGGCGCCTCAATCGGGGCGCCCTTTTTGATTCGGGACTGAATTGTCAGAGTTGGCCGAGCATGTGTTCCGCGCTTGAAACGCGGAAGTCGCCGGGTTCTTCGACATTCAGTTGTTCCACCACGCCATCATTGATGACCATGGAAAAACGTTGTCCGCGTTTACCCATACCAAATCCGCTGCCATCCATGGTGAGGTCCAGCGCTTCAACAAACTCAGCGTTGCCGTCTGCGAGCATTGTTATGTCATCGCTGCCTGCGGCATTGTTCCATGCACCCATGACAAACGCATCGTTCACAGCGGTGCCGACGATTTCATCGACGCCTTTTGCTTTCAGTTCGGCGGCCTTTTCAACGAAGCCGGGCAGATGCTTTGCCGAACATGTGGGGGTAAAGGCGCCCGGTACAGAGAATAGCGCTACCTTTTTGCCAGCAAAGAATTCGCCGGAGGATATCTGCTGCGGTCCTTCTGCGGTCGCTTTGACCAAAGTGGCTTCGGGAAGTTTGTCACCTACGGAAATGGTCATAGCGGATGCTCCTCAAAATGTTCACCTGAACGGTCAATTAGTGCCCCTTTACCACGCTTCAAGCGTGAAGCGCCGGTTAAATTCGCTTTACCCTACCCGTTGAGTGCCGAGTAAGCACGCTGAGCGATCCTGCTCTGGTCGGTGGGGCAAAGAAACCGGCCAGAGGAGACAGGGGCAATGATAGTGAAAAAAGCGATGATGGTTGCAGCCACAGCATGCCTTGCGGCGAGCGCGGTGACAGCGGCGAAAGCGGATCCGGGACTGGTTGAGGCCGAAAGTATCCGAAAGCTGGACATCATGCTGATGGTAACATCGCTTCGTTGCCGCACCACAGAGCACGACTTTCAAGCCGAGTATCGCAATTTCAGCCGGAAAAATCTGGCCCACCTGAACCGTGCCGGTGCCAAGATGCGCTCCAATCTCAGCGCACGCTATGGCCAGCGCGGCAGCAAGCGGGCGCTAGACCGGGTGAGCGTCCAGATGGCCAACACATATGGCAACGGGCATCCCTGGATGGACTGTGCCCAGCTGAAACAAACCGCGATCCAGCTCAGCGCGGTTCGTGATCACAAGGAATTGTCGAAGGCGGCGTCGATGCTTCTCGGCCCGCAGCGCGTGGCGATCAACACGATCCCTTGAACTGGACATAGAGATATAAAGAAAACTTTATATTTGCTTCTGAGGGGGTAGGTCGCTAGGGGCGCGGTAACAAACAATTCCTCGATGGAGACACCCATGGCAACCGCTGCCCCGACACACGAATACATCATCAAAGATATCGCGCTTGCCCAGTACGGCCGCGATGAAATTGCTATCGCCGAAACTGAAATGCCGGGGCTGATGGCCTTGCGCGAAGAATACGGTGCTTCGCAGCCGCTCAAGGGCGCGCGCATCACCGGCTCGCTGCACATGACGATCCAGACAGCCGTGCTGATCGAGACGCTGACCGCTTTGGGCGCCGAAGTGCGCTGGGCCACCTGCAACATCTTCTCCACGCAAGATCACGCCGCCGCTGCGATCGCCGCGCAGGGCATTCCCGTGTTTGCGATCAAGGGTGAAACGCTGGCTGATTATTGGGAATATGTCGGCCGCATCTTTGATTGGTCGACCGAAGCCGACCCGGACCTGACTTCCAACATCATCCTCGACGATGGCGGCGATGCGACCATGTTCGCACTGTGGGGTGCGCGCATCGAAGCGGGCGAAGAAATGCCCGCTCCGCAAAACGCCGAAGAAATCGAGATGCAAAAGGCATTGAAGGCGTTCGTGGCTGCAAAGCCAGGCTATCTCACCAAGACTGTGAAAAATATCAAAGGCGTCTCGGAAGAGACCACCACGGGCGTCATGCGCCTTTATCAGATCGCCAAGCAGGGCAAGCTTCCCTTCCCGGCGATCAACGTCAACGACAGCGTGACCAAGTCGAAGTTCGACAACCTTTATGGCTGCAAAGAGTCGCTTGTTGACGCGATCCGCCGGGCGACCGATGTGATGCTGGCCGGCAAGGTCGCCTGCGTCGCGGGCTACGGCGATGTCGGCAAGGGCTCGGCCGCGTCGCTGCGTGATGGCGGCGCTCGCGTCATGGTCACCGAGATCGATCCGATCTGCGCTTTGCAGGCGGCCATGGACGGCTTCGAAGTCGTCTCGATGGAAGAAGCGTGCAAGCGCGCCGACATCTTCGTGACCGCAACCGGCAACGAAGACGTGATCACCGGCGAGCACATGAAGAACATGAAGAACATGGCGATCGTGTGCAATATCGGCCACTTCGACAGCGAGATCCAGATTTCCGCGCTCGACAATTACGAGTGGAAGGAGATCAAGGAAGGAACCGACATGGTGACGCTGCCTGATGGCAAGAACCTCCTGATCCTTGCCAAGGGTCGTCTGGTGAATCTGGGCTGCGCCACCGGCCACCCCAGCTTCGTGATGAGCGCGAGCTTCACCAACCAGACGCTCGCCCAGATTGAACTGTTCACGAAGTCGGACGAATACAAGAACGACGTTTACGTCCTGCCCAAGCACCTCGACGAGAAAGTCGCCGCGTTGCACCTGGAAAAGCTGGGCGTGGAACTGACCAAGCTGAGCCAGAAGCAAGCCGATTATATCGGTGTCCCGGCTGCGGGTCCGTTCAAACCGGACCACTACCGCTACTAAACTATCGGTCTACCGTAGGCTCAAAATCCAAAGCCCTCGCAAATCGTCGTATTTGCGGGGGCTTTTCGCATCCGCACCATTGCATCGCAGGCTTACGGGGCATAGCTGCAAGACATGGAATTGTCGCCGCTCGCTCTGGCTATGATGGGTCTGCTGCTGGCCGCCTGGACGGTGGCGGCGGCCGTTATGATGGTGCGCGCAAACGCCAAGACCAAAAGGACCAACGCGCTGCAAAAATCCGTAAAGCGGATGCAGCAAATGCTCGCAACAGCGCCCGCCATTCCGTTGTTGGTCCGCGTCGATGGCCGGATCGAGGCACCAGAGCGGCTGGCCCGCTGGCTTGGTCTGGACGAAATGCCCAAATATCTCAGCGAGCTAGCGCGCGAAGGGCAGGGATTTTCGGAGAAACAGCTCAATGAGCTGACTGAAAAAGTGCGTCTGACACAAAAGAGCGCAGCACCTTTTCAGATTGCCGTTACACCGCCCGGATCTGGCCGTAGCCTCGCACTGCATGGAACGCTCGCCGATCCGCTCGTATCACCGGCGGGCGCTGCCATGGTCTGGGTGTTCGATTTTACCGAAAGTGAAGAGGAGCTGTCCCGCCTGCGCAGTGCGACCTCGCGCGCAGAAAGCGATTTTGCTGCTCTCGTCGGTCTGATTGAGGCAGCGCCGGTGCCGATGTGGTTCAGGGGCAAGAATATGCGCTTGCAACTCGTGAACCAGGCCTATGTCGAGGCGGTCGGTGCCAATAGCGCTGATGACGTTGTCCAGGACCAGGTCGAACTGCTCGAAGCGATGGAGGGCGAGTCGCCGGCTGATGCGGCCAAGCGGGTATATATCTCGCAGGAGGCCGAGGTTGGGACAACGACCTCCACCATCCATGGCGCACGCCGCACCCTAAAGGTCAGCAATCAACCGCTCGGAAAAGAAGGTGTGACAGGCTATGCCATCGACATCGAAGAGCAACAGCAGGTGCGCCGCGAATTTCGCGCATTCCGTGATGCGCAGCGCGCGATGCTGGATCAGCTTTCCATTGGTGTGGCGCAGTTTGACGATAGCGAAAGGCTGACTTTTGCGAACAGCCCGTTTCGCCGTCTGTTTGAACTGCCAGAAGGAAGCGTCGAGGACCGCCTGCCATTCGAACGATTCCTTTCGGAAGCGCGCGAGCGCGGCAGGACGCCCGAAGTGCGCGATTTCCCAGAGTGGCGGCGCGAACATCAGGCGTGGTTTGACCAGCCAGATATGCAGGAAGAGGCATGGCCCCTTGCCGGCGGCACCCACCTTCGCATCGTCGCCCAGCCTATGCCGGATGGCGGTCTGGTGATGATCGCGGAGGACAGGACCGAGAGTCTCGCCTTGTCGGCTACGCGAGACACTCTCCTTCGCACCCGCACTGCGACGCTGGACAGTTTGTTCGAGGCATTGGCGATCTTTGCACCCGATGGATCTGTCCAGCTTTGGAACCGCAGTTTTGCTGGCACTTGGGGCCTTTCGAGCGAACTGCTTGATACACATCCGAGCGCCGACGCCTTGCTGGAGGCGATCGGCAAGAACCTTGAGCATCCCTCGGAGGTGAGCAAGATTGGCGCTGTTGTCCGTGCTGCGACGCTCGACCGGCGCGAGAAAGAGGGCCGTGTTGCGCTATCAGATGGCAGAACGCTGAGGTTCGCAGGCATACCACTGCCCGATGGTAACGGCCTACTGACCGTGCTGGATATCACCGCCTCGCAAAAGGCAGAACAGGCCCTGCGTGACCGGGCCGTCGCTCTTGAGGAGGCCGATGCGGTAAAGGCGCGATTCCTGGCCAATATGTCTTATGAATTCCGCACGCCGCTCACGACAATTGGCGGGTATGCAGAACTGCTGAAGAGTGGCGCTGCCGGTGAAATTGGCGAAGGGCCGGGTGAGTATCTCGATTCAATCCTCACTGCGGTCGCACGGTTGACCGAGCAGGTTGAAAATGTGCTGGACCTCTCTCAAAGCGAAGCGGGCTTGCTACCCATCAACAAGGAAGAGATCGACCTTCTGGATTTCCTCACGAAGGTTGTTCGGGAGCGTGAGACGGCGATCATCAAAGCCGGACTTGGCCTCGATTTGAAGGGTAAACGCGGGCGCATGGTTGAGGCCGATCCGCGCCAGCTAGGACGCGCATTCGGCAATCTGCTCGACAATGCCATCGCCGGGACGCCAAAGGACGGCCAGATCCTGATTGAAATTCTCAAGCATGATCCGGCGAGCGAATGGAGCGCGAGCTTTGTCATTTCCGATAATGGCGCGGGGATGGACGAAGATGGTCTCGCTTTGGCGCTGGATGGCGGGCGAACTGGTGCGGACGGTGACTCCGAAAAGCGTACCGGCCTGGGCATACCGCTTGCGCGGCAGCTGGTCGCAGCGCACGGCGGACTGCTCGAAATTGCCAGCGAGGAGGGCGCAGGAACGACTGCGATTATCCATCTTCCATGAGCCAGCCAGAGCGATACGAATTGCCCGATCTTGCTGCGATGGGAAGCTTTGGGAAGGCCATTGCGACAAAATTGATTCCAGGTGATGTTATCGCGCTAGAAGGCGGGCTGGGCGCGGGCAAGACGACATTGGCGCGGGGTATTATCGCGGCGCTTGGGCATGATGGCGAGGTGCCTTCTCCAACATTCACGATCATTGAAACCTATGACGCGCCGCCGCTGCGCCTGCCGATTGTCCACGCCGATTTCTATCGTCTCAACAATCCAACAGAGATCGATGAAATAGGGCTTGATGATTACCGCGAAGGCGCAGCCATGATCGCGGAATGGCCGGATCATGCGGGCGGCTTTGCTGATGAACGCGCGTGTCTGTCCATCCTGCTGGAAGCACGCGGTAAAGAAGGGGAAGACGGTCGAATTGCAATTGCCCGCGCAGGCCCGGATTGGCTAGGGCGGTTGCCATGAGCGAATTGCCTGATGGTCTTCACGAATTTGTCGCGAAAGCGGGCTGGGGCGATGCCGCTGTTGACCCCATACCCGGTGACGCGTCCTTCCGGCGCTATTTCCGTTTGCAACGTTCGAACGGTCAGACCGCAATGATGATGCATGCGCCCCCCCCGCATGAAGATCCCGAACCGTTCCTGCATGTCGCGGCGTGGCTCACCGAGAACGCGATGCGCGCGCCCGAGATCATCGCCGAACAACGGTCTGATGGCTGGGTTCTGATCGAAGATTTCGGCAATGACAGGATGCGCGACTGGATTGACGAGAATCCCGGCGGTGAAGTTCCTGCGTATGAAGGTGCGATTGATGCTCTGGTTGAGCTGCACAAGCGATCGCCAGGACCGTTCGACGCATATGATCTGGCGGTCTATCAGCGCGAGGCAGCTTTGTTTACGCAGTGGTATGCCCCAGCTATCGGGCTGGAGGTCGACGCTGCCGGCTATTCTGCTGCTTGGGACGAGGTTCTTACGCCACTGCTTGATCGTCAAACTCCGGGAGTGACAGTGCTGCGCGATTACCATGCGGAAAACATCATGCTGCTTGGCGATCCCATGAAGCGTGCGCCGCAGGGGCTCATCGATTTTCAGGATGCGCTGGTGGGCCACCCCGCCTATGATCTGGTGTCGCTTTTGCAGGATGCCCGCCGCGACGTGGCGGAGGATCTGGAGCAGGCTATGCTGGCGCGTTATATCGAGCGCGCTTCACCCGATGATCAATTTCTTGCAGATTATGCGCGGCTTGGCGCGCAGCGCAACGCCAAGATTGTCGGCATCTTCACGCGCCTATACAAGCGCGATGGCAAGCCGCGATATCTAGACATGATCCCGCGGGTCTGGAAAGCGATGGAGCGAGACCTGAATCACCCTGCGCTAGGCCCGGTGAGGGAATGGTTTGCGGCGAACATCCCAGATGATCTGCGCGCGCGGCATGGGGGCACGATCGCATGAGCAAGTCGGCGCTTGCCAGCGACACAGCGATGGTCATGGCGGCTGGACTGGGCAAACGGATGCGCCCGCTCACCGCAAGCCAGCCCAAACCGATGGTACGGGTCGCGGGTAAGCCGCTGATTGACCATGCACTGGACCGGCTTGAGGATAGCGGCGTGCAGCGCGCGGTTGTTAACGTGCACTATCTGGCCGATGCGCTTGAAGCGCATGTATTGGAGCGAAAATCGCCCAAAGTGATTATTTCCGATGAGCGGGGCGAATTGCTCGAAACCGGTGGGGGAATGGTCAAAGCGCAGAGCGAGTTGCCTGATCCGTTTTTTTGCCTGAACGCTGACAACATCTGGCTGGACGGGCCGCGCGATGCATTTCACGATCTGTCGGTCCGCTGGAACCCGGATGAGATGGACGCGCTGTTGCTGTTGGTCAGCCATGCAAGGGCGGTCAATTTTGACGGGCGCGGCGATTTTTACATGGATGGTCGCGGTGCCCTTTCGCGCCGTCAGACCGGGCGTATCGCGCCGTTCATCTATACCGGCATCCAGCTGGTCTCGCACCGGCTTTTGCGCGATGCTCCTCAGGGCAAATTCTCCACCAACATTCTGTGGAACAGGGCGATTGAGGAAGGGCGACTTTTTGGCGTCGCGTTTACCGGAACATGGTTCGAAGTCGGCACACCGCAGGCGATCGCGCCGACCGAAGACGCGTTAAAGCGTGGGTGAACGGGTAGAGTCATCGGTCTATTCGATTGCTGCGCACCGCGGCTTTGCCGATGCGCTGGTTGCAGGAATTGTGCCGCGCTATCTTGAAAAGGACGTTGGCCTGGCGCGGCTGACGCTGATAGTGCCCAGCTCCCGCGCGGCCCGCACCATTTCAGAGGCCTTTGTGCGCCATTCAGGCGAGGCAGGATTGCTGATGCCGCGCATGGTCGCAATCGGCGACCTCGATCTGGACGAGGCGTTGGGCAACTTGCTCGATCCGCTCGGTGCATCGGATATCCCGGCTGCTGTGGAGCCGACCCAGAGGTGGCTGGAACTCGCCAGAATTATCGGCACCGAATATCAGGCGGCCGGCAAGCCTGAGCTTGGTGCCACCGCGCGGCTGCGCCTTTCGCGGGATATGGCGCGGGCGATGGACAGGCTTCTTGTAGAAGAC
Source organism: uncultured Erythrobacter sp. (assembly GCA_938015255.1). GTDB lineage: Bacteria > Pseudomonadota > Alphaproteobacteria > Sphingomonadales > Sphingomonadaceae > Erythrobacter. The sequence continues at coordinate 5,308 of CALLQC010000007.1, read as the reverse complement.
GTCGCGCCTGATGATCTGCTGAGCGACCGGGTGCTCGATATGCTCGGCGATTTGGCTGGACACTGGAAGGATGCGTTGCACCTCTTCGCAACTGTCCAGCGTCGCTGGCTGGCGCGGCTGGATGAACTGGGCAAGGTCGATGCGGCGACGCGGCGCAACATGCTGTTCGAACGGGCAGCCCGAAAATGGCGCAATACACCCCCGGAAACGCCGGTGATTGCCGTCGGCGTCACTAGCGCTGCGCCAGCGCTGGCGCGCATGCTGCGAGCAATCGCCGATTTTCCCAATGGCGCCGTGATCCTGCCCGATCTTGATCTTTTGATGAGCGATCAGGCCTGGGATGAACTGGGCCGTGCGGGTGCGACAGAAGAACCGGGCGCCGAGGTGTTTGGCAAATCCGATGCCGTGACCCATCCGCAGTACCACCTGAAATTGTTGTTGGGCCGGATGGGTGTCTCACGCAAGGAAGTGCGGCCCTGGCATCGTCGGGGCGTGTCTGCCGCAGAGCCTGCGCGCAGCCATGCGATCAGCTCGCTTTTTCTACCGCCCAAGGCCAGCCAGTCATGGATCGGCCTTGATGCGGACAAGCGGCGGCTTTCCGGCGTACGGTTGATGACATGCCAGGCCACAGAGGAAGAGGCGCAGGCTATCGCGCTGCTCGTTCGCGAAGCGCTGGAGGAGCCGGAGAAGCGAGTGGCCGTGATATCGGCAGACAGGTCGCTCGCCCGGCGGATAGTGCAGCACCTTGACCGCTGGAATATCACCGCGAACGATACCGCCGGTAGCCCGCTATCGCTGACGCCTGCGGGGCGGCTGTTCGGTTTGCTCTCCGGTATCGTATCGGATGGCGTGGAGCCTGCCGCTGTTGTTGGTGCAATGGCACATCCTCTTGTGAGACGCGACGACGCGGTGGCGCGCAAAGCGTGGCTTCGGGCCTTGCGCCGTTTTGACCGTGAGCTGCGCGGACCGTCTCCTGCACCCGGGCTCGAGCCGCTGCGCGAAGTTGCGGCGAAGGCAGGCGTTCTGGCCTGGTGGTCTGAGGTCGAGAATGTTCTGACACCATTGTTGATCGATGCTGAGCAAGTCGAGCTTTCCGAGGCAATCGATCTGGTAATAAGTGCTGCCGAGTCGCTGGCTGGTGATGCGGTATGGGCGCGCGAGGATGGGCGCGCGCTCTCGGCAATGGTGGAAGACCTGCGACTAAACGCCCGCGCACTCGGCACCCAGATCGCGCCGCGAGATATTGCTCCGATCCTGCGCGATCTGATGGACGAGATCGCGGTGCGGCCGCCCTATGGCGGGCATCCACGCATAGCGATCTATGGCTTGCTTGAAAGCCGGATGGCGCGGGCTGACCTTGTCATATGCGGCGGTTTGAACGAGGGCAGCTGGCCGCAATCTCCAGGTTCCGATCCGCTGCTTGCCCCCGGTATATTGCGCGCGCTTGGGGTGCCAGCGGGGGAGTTCCGGATTGGCCTGGCAGCGCACGATCTTGCGGGGGCGATGGGTGCCCCTGAAGTCGTTCTAAGCAGGGCTCAAAGGGACACAGAAGGACCGACGCTGCCTTCAAGGTTCTGGTTGCGGGTGGAGGCGCTGCTTGGTGAAAAGCTGGCCGATGCACACCGCGAAACTGTGATTCCAGCCATGCTTCCTGCGATTGACCGCGACCCGCCGCGCGCCGATCCTTACGCACAGCCTAAACCAATGCCCACAGCTGGGCAGCGGCAGGTCAAGATTAGCGCCACTGCTCTCGATCGGCTGTTGGGCGATCCCTATCAATTCTATGCGCGCGAGATCCTGGGTCTGAAACGTCTCGACCCGCTCGCCGCTGATCCGTTTGGCGATGCTGCCCTGCGCGGCACGCTGGTGCATGACATCCTTGATGCCTGGCACAAGGTGCGGGCGGATCAGCCCAGTCTCGCGCTGGTCCCCTTTGCAGAGCGGATGCTGCGGGAAAAGCAAGTGCATCCCTTGTTCTGGGGGCTGTGGCGCCCGCGCATTTGCGCTGCGCTTGAGCGTTTCGAACAATGGATGGAGGACGCTGCAAAAGAAGGGCGCGAAGTGCTGGCGACCGAGGCGTGGGGCGAAATGCTGTTCGAAGGCGTGAAGGTAATGGGCATTGCCGACCGTATCGACCGGCTACCCGACGGGACGCTGGCGATAGTCGACTACAAGACCGGCGGCCCGCCAACAGCTGCGCAGGTAGAGGCAGGCTATGCCTTGCAACTGGGCGTGCTTGGCCTGATCGCGCGCGAAGGCAATTTCAAGGCGGGTGATGGATCTGTTTCCGGCGACGCTACCGGTTTTGAATATTGGTCTTTGGCAAAGAAAGCGGGCGAATTCGGCTATATCGACGTACCGATGAAGGTCGGGCGCAAACGCTCTGGTATGCTGCCCGATGATTTCCTGCCGGAACACGAGCGCTTCCTGCGCGAGGCAATCGGCAAATATATCAAGGGTGACGCGCCGTTCACGGCCAAGGAAAATCCCGATTACCCCGGCTATACCGATTACGATCAGCTGATGCGGCTCGAGGAATGGATCGTTGGCCTGACCGGCAGGGAAGGCGCAGCATGAGCGGGGAGGGTAAGGTTTTTCCGCTCAAGAACGAGCAACTTCTTGCGGCCAACCCGGAAGACAATGTCTGGCTTTCCGCTTCCGCCGGAACGGGAAAGACACAGGTGCTTTCCGCCCGCGTGCTGCGCCTGCTCCTGCGGCCGGACGTTGATCCGTCCGAAATTCTTTGCCTGACTTTCACAAAAGCAGGCGCGGCAGAAATGGCGACCCGGATCAACGCAGTGCTGGCGCGCTGGGTGCGGCTTGATGCAGGGTTACTGGGCAAGGAGCTGGGCGATCTCGGCGCAGACATCGGGCCAAAGACACAGGAACGCGCCCGCACGCTCTTTGCGCAAGTTCTTGATTGTCCGGGCGGCGGCCTTCGTATCGATACGATACATGCGTTCTCTCAGTGGCTGCTGGCCAATTTTCCCGAAGAAGCAGATCTGGCGCCCGGCGCGCAGCCGATGGAGGACCGCGATCGTCAACTGCTCGCGCGGGAGGTGTTGAGCGAAATGCTGGCGGAAGCGGACAAGCATCAGGATGCTTGCATTCTCGGCGCGGCAGAACTGTTCACCACCGCCAAAGATCCGGGCGCTCTCCATTCGTGGCTGATGCGCTGCGCCTCCGCCGAGGATATGTGGGTGGGTAACACCGCCTGGCAATCGCCGGTCGATGGGCGTGTGCGGACATTGCTCGGCATCCCGAACGATGCGGATCCGGATTGGGCGCATGAGGGGCTATCGCCCGATCTGTTTCCCGACGATCACCTGCTCGCAATGGTGGGCCCGCTAGAAGAATGGGGCACCAAAACGGCTGATAAGTGCTTGTCATTCATGCGTGATTGGCTGGGTCTGGATCACGCAGCACGGATTGATGCGGTCGCCAGCTTCAAGGGCACCTTGCTGAAGGCCGATGGCACGCCAAATCTTCAGCTGAAGAAACCGCGCGAGAATTATCCGGGCTTTGCTGCGGGACAGGATATGATCTCCGAGGCGGTCAGTCTGGTCGAGGAGCGGATTGTACTTCTCAAGCTGGCAGATTTCCTCACAGCCGCTTTCGAGCTTGGCCGCGCATTCGCACTCCGTTGGCAAGAGGCCAAGCGGCGCGAGGGGCTGCTGGATTTTGATGACCTTATTCGCAAGGCAGCGGCTCTGCTACAGAATAGCGCGAATGCCGACTGGATCCGGTACAAGCTCGACCGGCAATTCGACCACATTCTGATCGACGAAGCGCAGGATACAAACGAAGCGCAGTGGGATATCGTATTCGCCCTTATCGACGATTTCTTCAGCGGCGAAGGCGCGAGCGGAGACCGGCTACGGACCATCTTTACTGTCGGTGATTACAAACAGGCGATTTTCGGATTTCAGGGAACCAGCCCGGAAAATTTCGCCCGGGCAAAGGGCAAAGTGGCAAAGGCAATAGCCGATGCCAGAAAGCATGCTGCAGACCTGCGCGACGGACGGCGTGTGCCCGGATGGCAGGATCTCGATCTTGGCCGATCATTCCGCACTGCGAAACCTGTGCTCGATTTCGTCAACCGTACGATCAGTACGCTGGGTTTTGAACAATTCGGCCTAGACCGCGAACCGGGGGATCATGTGGGTGAGGACCGGCCCGGTCTCGTAACGATCTGGAAACCGGTCACCTCGGTCAGTGCGTTAGACGAAGACGAGGGCCAGGAGCGCGACTGGCTGCCCGCTCACGATACCTTGCTGGCGGAAAAGATCGCGGAGCAGGTGCGGCGCTGGGTAAGCGAGGACGAGCCGTTCGTACTCGCCAAGTCAAAGCCGCATCGCAATGCAGGGCCTGGGGATGTGATGATCCTGCTGCGCAAGCGCGGCGAGCTTGCGCGCCAGATTGTCGCCAAACTTCATGCCAAGGGCGTGCCGGTGGCGGGTGTTGACCGGCTGCGGCTTGGCACTCCGCTTGCGGTTAAGGACCTGATGGCGGCCTTGCGGTTCGCATCCCAGCCATTCGATGATCTCTCTCTGGCCAACCTGTTGTCCTCACCGCTGATGGGCTGGTCACAGGAAGACATTCTGAAGCACGTCCCGCGCGAGAAGGATGTACGGCTATGGGATCATTTGCGTGCGAGCGAAGAACCCTTTGCAATCGAGGCGTGCGACAAGCTGAAGCAATTCCTGGCCCGCGCCGATTACGAAACACCGCAGGCATTGCTGGCATGGCTGCTGACTGGGTCGTGGAACGGGCGGGCGCAACTGATCGCGCGGTTGGGCCGCGAGGCGAACGATCCGATTGATGAACTCGTCAATGCGGCTTTCGCATTTGAAAGCAAGCGCGTGCCCAGCCTGGTCGGTTTTATAGAATGGTTTGACGCGTCTACCGAAGACCTGAAGCGCGACGCTGATGGTGCGGGCGGTCAGGTCAGAGTGATGACCGTGCACGGATCGAAGGGTTTGCAGGCCCCGATCGTCATCCTTGGCGACGCAACAGGCGCGCCGGGGCAGGGCGGTGATCTCAGTCTGGAGGAGGCACCTCATGGTCAGCCAACCGGACGCAAGGTTCCATTGCCGCCATTATCGGCAGATCAGCGCAAAGGCGCGGTTGCAGATGCAAATGCAGAGGCCGACGCGCGCAGCATGGAGGAGCACTGGCGGCTTCTCTATGTCGCGATGACCCGCGCGGAAGAAGCGCTGTTTGTGGGCGGATCGCTTGGCCCGCGCGACATCGCTAATGGACCGCATGAAGACAGCTGGTTTGCACGGCTCCAACCGATCTTTGACGG
>CALLQC010000006.1 GCA_938015255.1 uncultured Erythrobacter sp. | reverse complement strand
AGCGACTATAACGGCGCCGTTGGTATCGCTCGGCGAACCGATGATAGATGGGAGCTGTTGCCCCCGTTGATCCACGCGGACGGCGTCAACAATGAACTGGAACGTGCGCATGTCGTCTATCACGAAGGCCGCTACTATGCGTTTTGGGTCACTCAGGGCTCGACATTCGCACCTGACCTGAACCATGCGCCAAACGGTCTTTACGGCATGGTTTCCGATAGTCTGTTGGGAGAATACCGTCCCCTGAACGGTACGGGTCTGGTGCTCGCCAATCCTGATGAGGAACCTCTACAAAGCTACAGCTGGTTTGTGACGCGCGAGCTTCTGGTTTCCAGCTTCGTCGATTTTAGCGGACTCAAGGGTCAGCCTGTGCCTGCAAATCCGGACGAAGCCAACAGACTGTTTGGCGGCGTGCCCGCTCCACTTCTGAAACTTACTATTGATGGTGATCGCTGCGAACTGGCGGAAACGGTTGAGGCATGAGTGCGGCAGGCAAACCCCTACTGGGTGGTATCGAGGCTGGCGGAACAAAGTTCGTGCTTGCGGTGGGACATTCACCGACCGAGATCATCGAAAGGCATGAAATTCCTACGCGTGACCCTGCGACGACATTGACCGAGGTAGGCGATTGGTTTGAGGGGAAGGGATCGATCAGCGCGCTTGGTATTGCGAGCTTCGGTCCTGTCGAACTTGATCGGTCATCACCGCTCTGGGGTCACATTACCAACACGCCTAAGCCAGGTTGGGCAAATTGCAATTTGGCCGGTTACTTCGCTGAGCGCTTCGGAGTGCCCATCGGCCTCGATACAGACGTAAACGGAGCAGCACTTGCTGAGTTTGAGCATGGTGCAGGTAAACCCGCCTCATCGCTGGCTTACATAACCGTGGGTACCGGTATAGGAGGAGGCTTGGTGCTTGACGGACGGGCAGTCCATGGAGCTGCGCATCCCGAGATGGGCCACATCTTCCCGCGCCGCCATCAGGATGATCGCGACTTCAAGGGCATCTGTCCCCATCACGGCGCTTGCCTGGAAGGATTGGCGAGCGGCCCGGCTATCAAGGCACGTTGGGGAGTATCGCTTTCAGAGTTACCGGCAGATCATATCGCGCATGAAATCATCGCCTCTTACCTATCTCAGCTCGCGCACTCGCTGATCGCTATGACAGCAGTGGAAGTCATCGTTTTTGGCGGGGGCGTCATGAGAACGGATGGCTTGCTTGAGCGTGTGAACCAGAAGGCATCGGAACTCGGCGCAGCATATTTTCCGGGCGGGTCGAAACACAAGATCGCCAAACCGGGCTTGGACCAAAATGCTGGTCTTGCAGGAGCACTAATGCTCGCGCCTTCGGGCGATGGCTATCCGCAGCGGGAAAGTATGATGAAAGCAACATCGAAAAATTCCCACCCACGCCAGCGCTGATTGCCGCTACCGCTTCGACCGTAGCAAGTCCCACCCCATGCCTGCTGCAAGTTTCGCGAGTAGAAGCGCTGGGGACGGGCGCATCTGTGGGTGCATGAGGGGTACCAACAGGGCCACGATACTGGCGAGCATCGAAATCAATGCGCGATTTTATGTGGTCCAGTTGATGTCAGTTTCCCCTCATGGATGTCTTCGTTAGGCCGAGCGATGCTGCGGGCCGTTGGGACAACGCGGTACGCGCGCCCACTTATCCCCCCCGGTCAACAAAGCTTCGGAAAATTCGCGATTGATCGCAACAATTGGTAGCGCTACCATGGCTACCGTTATTGCTTGCGAACGGCGGGCATTGGAGGGGAAATTGAGTAAATTTTCGAATTGCGCGTTTGTTGCGCTTGTCTGTGGTATTGTTTTGGGCGGATGCGCCACTTGGCCGTCAGCGCCTTCGGCTGCCTTAGCATCCGACGTCGCATCGGATGATGGTGAAGGCGCTGCAAAAGTGGCGCAGGCTGATGCGCGCGGCGTCGCAAATCCCGAAATCTGGCCGCGTTACGACTATCCGGTTCCAGTGCAGCCTGCCGATGAAGCCAGAATCGCCGAACTGATCGGTCGGATGACCCTCGCGGAGAAAGTCGGGCAGCTTGTCCAGGCCGATCTTTGCTGCGTTACCGCCGATGACGTGCGCGAATACAATCTTGGCTCGGTCCTCAATGGCGGCAATAGCGGGCCATATGGCGATGATCTGGCTCCAGCTGAAAAGTGGCTGGAAGCGGCAGACGAGTTCTACGAAGCCTCAGTGGACACAAGCGATGGCGGTGTCGGCATTCCCATGATTTGGGGCACCGATGCGGTACACGGGCACTCAAACATCATCGGTGCGACCATCTTCCCGCACAATATCGGGCTTGGCGCGATGCGAGATGTCGAATTGATCGAGCGGATCGGGGTGGCTACCGCGAAGGAAATCCGCGTTACCGGACAGGAGTGGACTTTTGCCCCGACCGTCGCGGTGCCGCAGGATTTCCGTTGGGGGCGTGCCTACGAAGGTTATTCTTCGGACCCCGCTCTGGTTGCATCCTACGTTGGCGCAATGGTGCGCGGGCTTCAGGGCGGGCCGGAAAACGATGATCTGCTCGCCGGCCCGTATGTGATCGCTTCAACCAAGCACTTCCTGGCCGACGGTGGGACCGACAACGGCGTGGATCAGGGCGACTCCTCAATCAGTGAAGAGGAACTGCGCGACATTCACGGCGCACCCTATGGGCCCGCGATTGCCGAAGGCGTCTCGACCGTGATGGTCAGCTTCTCCGCCTGGCAGGGCAAGAAGATGACTGGCAACAGGTCGCTTGTCACCGGAGTGCTCAAAGAACAGATGGATTTCGGCGGCTTCGTCGTTTCCGACTGGAACGCGCATGGTCAGGTGGCTGGGTGCACCAATGACAGCTGTCCGCAGGCGCTGATGGCTGGCATTGACATGTATATGGCTCCCGACACCTGGAAGGCCATTTATGACGACCTGCTGATGCGTGCGCAGGCGGGCAGCATCCCGATGTCGCGCATTGATGAAGCGGTCGCCGAGATTCTGCGGGTCAAAATGCGGCTCGGCCTGTTTGAGGCAGGCAAGCCGTCTGAGCGACTGTTGTCGGGTGAGTATCACTTGCTTGGCGCTTCCGAACATCGCGCTATTTCGCGTGAGGCGGTGCGCAAATCACTCGTCCTTCTCAAGAATCAGAATATTCTGCCGCTGAAGCCGGGTGGGCGCTTGCTCGTCGCTGGGGACGGAGCGGATGACATCGCGCGCCAGTCGGGCGGTTGGACGTTGACCTGGCAAGGTACGGGTGTTGATAATAGCCATTTCCCGGGGGCCACATCGGTGTTCGGCGGGTTGCAAGAGGCGGTGAACGCCGCAGGCGGCAGTGCGGTGCTGTCGCCCGACGGCAGCTATTCGCAGCGCCCTGACGCAGCGATTGTGGTGTTCGGTGAGAGACCCTATGCCGAGTTTCAGGGCGACCGCGCCACGCTCGCTCTTGATAGTGAGCTGACAGGTCCGTATGAGACCATGCGCAAGCTCAAGGCTGAGGGTATTCCCGTGATCGCGCTGATGATCACAGGGCGGCCGCTTTATGTGAACCCGGCGCTCAACTCCGCAGATGCTTTTGTCGTCGCTTGGTTGCCCGGTAGCGAGGGCGGCGGGATTGCCGATGTGTTGATTGGCGATCCCAGCGGCGAGGTACGGTATGACTTTACCGGAAGGCTGCCCGCGGCATGGCCGCGTACGCCGGATATGGCCGATGGAGCGCTGTTCGAGTTTGGCTATGGTATGACGTATGACAGTTCGGCTGGCGAATGGGTGGCCTTGCCGGAAATCGACCCCGGCCTGGCAGCAGGCGACAGCCGGTTGTGGTTCAGCGCGGGCGCTCCGGCGGCGCGCTGGTCGTTGTTGGTGGGTGACGGCTCCACCGGAGGTCAGACCCGCATCACGACCACCCCTGCCGAGGCATTAGGTGGACGTGCGTTGGTCACAGCCGAGAACTTCATCGTTCAGGAAGGCGCGCGACGCGTGCGGGTCGAAACCGGGTCTGCGCAAATTTCACTGCGCAATTTCGAGCCGGTTGATATCGACAGGGAAACCAATGCCGATATCCTGATGCTGGTCACGCTCAAGGTCTGGGATGCGCCCGATAGTGCCATGCTCGGTGCATTCGGGCCGGATAGCGAGGGCATGGCGTCGGTCAATCTTCCGGAGAGTGGTGATTTCGTGCGCTACGGAATTCCGCTCAAATGCCTGCGCAGCAAGGGAGCGAATGTGAAATCGCTTACAGAGCCATTTGTACTGACTGTCGAGGGTAAGACCGATCTCGCCATAGGTGAAGTGCGCCTTGGGACTGACGCGCAAGTCTTGCTGCCTTGCAGTTGATAGGATGCGTGCGGTCGAGGAAATAGGCCCGGTTGATGCAGGGGTTTTTGAGCGGGAGTTCCGTCCCGCTCACAATCCTGTCGTCATGCGTGGATTGGCGCATGATTGGCCTGTGATCGTCGCAGGTCGTGAAAGCGCCGGCAAGGCACTCGATTATGTCGAGGCATTCGATAGCGGTCAGCCGACCGACATCATGCTCGCTCCGCAGTCTGAAAAGGGGCGATTCTTCTATTCGCCCGATATGCGCGGGTTCAACTTTCGGCGTGAAAAGCTCTCGCTTACCGGTCTGGCACAGCATTTGCGCGAGATCGCCGATAGCGCGGACCCTATCGGCATCTATGCCGGAGCGACCGCGATTGACACGCACCTGCCGGGCTTTGCGCAGGCCAACCCGTTGCCGCTGGTTTCACACACGCACGCGATCCCGCGCATCTGGCTCGGCAATGCAACCCAAGTCGCCACGCATTTTGATCTTTCGGACAACTTCGCCGTGGTGGCTTTGGGGAAAAGGCGATTTACGCTGTTCCCGCCTGAAGCCACGAAAGCCCTCTATGTCGGGCCGCTCAACGTCACATTAGCCGGGCAGCCGGTTAGCATGGTTGACCCTCTGAACCCTGATCTCGAAACCTATCCGCGTTATGCGAAGGCACTGGAACAGGCGCAATTCGCCGATCTCGAACCAGGCGATGCGATCTACATTCCAACCTTGTGGTGGCATCACGTTCAGGCGCAGGCTCCGATCAACATTCTGGTCAATTACTGGCATAACGATGCGACGCGCGGGGGTGGATTTCTCGCGCTTGTCCATGCGATGCTTTCGATCCGTGATCTGCCTCTAGAGCAGCGCAAAGCGTGGCGTGCGTGGTTCGATCACTTCGTCTTCGGCGAAGAGGCTCCCGATGCCGCTGCGCATCTTCCGCCTCACGCCCAAGGGGTCAACGGCCCCGCCTCACCCTCACGCGATGAACAGATTCGTCGCTTTGTCCTGCAAGTTTTGTCGAGCAATTGACAAGGAGAAGTCATGAAAACCATTCTCTCCCTCACTGCTATGTCAGCACTGGCGCTTGCTATAGCGAGTCCCTCTCTGGCGCAAAATGACACGGACAGGATTCAAACCCCGCTACCGGTTGGCACCTGCATCAATATGGGCAATTCGCTGGAGCCCGAGCAGGAAGGTTCGTGGGGCGGTAAGGACATCTCCAAGGAGGATTTTGAACGCATCAGGGCGGCGGGCTTTGACACAGTGCGTATCCCCGTGCGCTGGTACAACAAGTCGCTCAGCGATGCCCCGTACACGGTCGATCCGGACTGGATGGCGCGAGTGGTTGAAGTCGTAGACTGGGCGCTTGAAGCTGAACTCAATGTCATCCTCAATAGCCACCATTTCGAACCGATCTATGAGGATCCGCTCGGCACGGCCCCGTGGCATGGCGGCGTATGGAAACAGATCGCAGACCAGTTTGCCGATTATCCGGAGGAAACCCTTTGGTTCGAGCTGGAGAATGAGCCGCACGACAATTTCGACGATTCCAATCTGCTCGAAACCCTTGCGCCTGCGCTTGCGGCAGTGCGGGCGAGCAACCCGACACGGGCCGTTATCTACGGCGGAGAGGAATGGAGCGGGGTCAACTCGCTGGCAACTCTGGAATTGCCCGATGATCCCAACATTTACGCGACCTTTCATTATTATGATCCGTTTGCCTTTACCCACCAGGGCGCAAGTTGGACTGCACCAAACATTCCTCCTCCGGGGCGCAAATTTGGCAGCGACGCCGATCGCGCGGCCTTGGCGGCGGACGTCGAAAAGGTCCGCGCCTATATAGCGCGAACGGGCAAGGTACCGTTCATGGGCGAAACGGGAGCTTACGATCTCCATGTCAGCACACCCGAACGCGTCGAATATCATCGTGCAGTGACCGAAGCATTTGCGCCGACCGGTATAGGGATTTGTATGTGGGCCTATGCCAACACCTATCCGTTCTTCGATCGCGAGAGCGGACAATGGCTAGAAGGGCTACGCGATGCTGTCGGGCTGGAAGAGCCAGGTTATGAGCGCGTCCCACAGACTGCGACACCCGCAGCCAGCGCACCGGCAGGCCGCGGCAAAAAGCCTCAAGGGCGGAAGATCCCGGCCGGTCTGGCCGACTTCGAGATCCAGTTACCTGGATGGCTATTGAATGACCCGACTTCGCTAGAATGGCAAACCTATGGTCCATACCTACGAACGAAGGCTGTCATGGACGAGAGCATACCGGGTGGCGGGGCCGCCACACAGTTTGAGGTGCGGCAGCCGGGCGAGTCGTGGTCTGCCGGGGCAAACGTGCCCTTGATTGCCGATATTGAGGAAGGCCGCCGTCTAGTGATCGGTTTTTGGGCGCGAGCCGTAAACAGCGAAGTGCCGGACGGAAGCGGACAGATTGCGGTGCGTTTCCAGGCTAACAGTGACCCCTATCCCGGTTTTGGCGACCAGACGCTCAAGATCGGCAGTGAGTGGCAATTTTATGAGGTTTCAGCGGTCGCTGACCGTAACATCAGGCGCAAAGACGCCATCGTTGCGATGCAGATGGGATCGGTCAAACAGACGGTTGAGATCGGTCAGACAATTGTACTGGTTGGAGCAACATCCATCACTTTCTGACTGGAGCGTCGGAAGCCGGTTGGCAAAGTAAAAGGGGAAAGGGATTGGAACAGATTGTCGAAGCGCTGCCTGCGGATTATGCGGACAGCACTTTTCTTGGCAGGGCACAGTCGCCCGCGGGTCCGGTGGTCATTGCAATACGCGATGGAGAATTGTTTGACCTTACGCAGAGGGTCTCAAGCACATCGGGTGCGGTGGCGCGGCGGGCCTTTTCTGACGGTGAGAGGATTGGCACTGCCGCAGACGGTCTGCCCCAAGGCTGGACCTTGCTCTCACCCATTGATCTCCAATGCATCAAAGCGAGCGGTGTGACCTTTGCACTGTCGGCGATTGAACGGGTCATTGAAGAACGCGCGCGCGGCGATGCGGGTTCAGCGGCTTCGATCCGGGCGCAGCTTGAAGAGATAATCGGATCGGGAATCCGCTCGGTAGTGCCAGGTTCTCCAGAAGCGGATGAACTGAAGACCGCCATGATTGCCGAGGGCATGTGGTCACAATATCTCGAAGTTGCCATCGGTCCCGATGCAGAAATATTCTCCAAATCGCCCGTGCTTTCTTCAGTTGGACACGGCGCTCAGATTGGAGTGCGGTCAGATTCCAGCTGGAACAATCCTGAACCTGAAGTGGTGCTCGTTTGCGACAGCCTCGGCGAGGTAGTCGGCGCGTGTCTCGGCAATGATGTCAATCTGCGTGACTTTGAAGGACGCTCGGCGCTGCTTTTGTCCAAGGCTAAGGACAACACAGCCAGCTGCTCGCTGGGGCCCTTTATCAGGTTGTTCGACAAGAAATTCGGTATGGACGACGTTCGCAGCGCGGTGGTCGAGCTAGAGATTGAAGGTCCAGAAGGCTATCGTCTGAAGGGTAACAACCGCATGTCCGAGATCAGTCGCGATCCGCTCGAACTTGTCAGGCAGTGCCTGTCCGAACACCATTACCCGGATGGATTTGTGCTTTTTTGCGGAACGCTTTTTGCACCGACACAAGACCGCGATGTTCCCGGTGCGGGGTTCACTCACAAAGTCGGGGATCGCGTAACGATCAGTTCCGCGCAACTAGGCACTCTCACAAATACAGTTACAACTTCCTGTGATGCCCCGGCATGGACAATGGGTATCGCGGAGTTCACACGAAACCTTGCTCGTCGTGGATTGGTGGAGAAAATCTGATGCCTGATGAAGTTGCAACCAAGCCCACAATGACGGAACGGGCAAATTATCCCAGTCTTGAGGGTAAGCGGGTCATCATCAGCGGTGGTGCTTCCGGTATCGGAGCCGGTTTTGTAGAAGCCTTTACCCTTCAAGGATCCAAAGTAGCATTTGTCGATCTTGATGATAGCGCCGGTGAGGCAACGTGCGAAAAACTTGCGCATGGGAAGCATCGACCTTTCTACCGCCACTGCAATGTCACCGACATTGATCGCTACACGGAAACACTGGCAGAATTGACCGAACATCTCGGGGGTTGCGACGTCCTGATCAACAACGCAGCCAGCGATGATCGACATGAAGTTGGAGAGGTCACTTCATCAGAGTGGGACAACCGGATGGCGGTGAATCTGAAGCACCATTTCTTTGCTGCGCAAAGCCTCGCGCCGATAATGCGGGATGCGGGCGGCGGCAGCATTATCAATTTGGGGTCGATCAGCTGGCATCTGGGCCTTAAGCAGTTGGCTATCTATCAGACCTCAAAGGCCGCCATTGAAGGGCTGACCCGCAGTCTGGCACGCGAATATGGCGCGTTCGGGATAAGGGTGAATGCCATTCTTCCCGGTAACGTGCAGACGCCCAGGCAGCAGCAGTGGTATTCGCCCGAGGGTGAGGCAGAGATTGTCGCTTCGCAATGTCTGCCATGGCGCATTCAACCACAGGATGTCGCCGCGATGGGCTTGTTTCTGGCCTCGGATGATGCGCGTTTATGCACTGGTCATAATTACTGGGTCGATGGAGGGTGGCGGTGAGTGTCGTTGTAAACCGCGTACTTGATACGCAATCTCAGCTGGGTGAGGGTGTGCTGTGGGACGCCGCGCGCAAGGTCGTGTGGTTCGTCGATATCAAACGCCACCTTTTGTGGCATTTCGACCCCGCGACTGGTAGCAACTCCGCTAGCAAGGCGCCTGAACAGATCGGTTGGGCGATCCCCTCTGACGGCGGCAAGCTTTTGTGCGGCTTGAAGACCGGCCTTTTCCTGTTTTCGCCAGACACACAGGAATTTGAGTTCCTGCGCGGCGTTCCAGGAGAGCCGGCGACCAACCGTCTCAACGATGCCTGTTCGGACCCATGGGGCCGCGTCTGGTTTGGATCTATGGATGATGGTGAGGGCGATGCCTCCGGTCGCTTCTACGTCTTCGATAGAGGCGAAATTCGTGCCGCAGGCCCAACCGGTATCACCATCACCAATGGTCCGACGGTGAATGCGCAGGGTGATCGGATCTATTTCACCGATACCAGTTCACAGAAAATCATGGTGGCGAACCTCAGTGTAAGTGGCGTCGGCGAAGCGCGGCTCTTTGTTGATACGGGGGCTCTGTTCCCGGAAGCTTATCCCGATGGTCCGGTTGTCGATGCAGAAGGATATGTCTGGACCGGGCTTTATCTGGGCGGGCGTGTTGTACGGTTCTCGCCGGACGGAGATCTTGTGGATTCCATCGAAATCCCGGCGCGCGATGTCACCAAGATGGCCTTCGGCGGAGTTGACCTGAAGACAGCCTATGTGACCAGTGCGACCAAGAATATGGAGCCGGCAGACATGGAAACCTACCCGTTGGCGGGTGGTCTATATACGTTTGACGCGCCTGTTGCAGGTTTTGCTCAGGCACAGGTTAAGCTGGGCTGATGCACTGAGCCGCTTAGTGATTGTGGCGAGGTGGCTTGCGCGCCGTACCACGATATTTGAGCGCAAATTCCATCACGCCGCCTTCGCCGAGCTGACCTGTCTTTTCGCGAAATAGCTCTTCCCATGGCGTATTCGAGGCAGGAACAGGCGGTGCAGGACATACTGTCTTGCGGCGCGCAATCTCGTCCTCGTCAACCAATGCGTTGCATGTACCAGCGTTTAGATCCACGCGAATAATGTCTCCGTTCTCCAGCCATGACAGCCCCCCGCCAACCGCGCTTTCAGGCGAGACATTCAGGATTGAGGGACTGTCGCTGGTGCCCGACTGACGTCCATCGCCAAGCGTCGGCAGCCAGCTTTGTCCGGCGCGGATCATTGCATCTGGTGGTTGCATGTTCACCACTTCCGCGCTGCCTGGCCACCCAATCACGCCCGAGCCTCGGATGACAAGTATGCAATTTTCGTCGACGCTCAATGAGGAATCATTGATGCGATGGTGATAATCATCCGATCCATCAAAAACGATGGCGCGTGCTTCGAACACATTCTCGCTGCCGGGACGCGACAGGTAGGTCTGACGGAATTCGTCCGAGATGACAGATGTCTTGAGTATTCCGAAATCGAAGAGGTTGCCCGAGAGGACCAGAAAGCCCGCTTTCTCTTGTAAAGGATCGCTGAAAGGCCGGATCATCTCTCGGTCCTGGCTTTGGCGGCCATTGAGGTTAGCTGCCATGCTCTGGCCGGTGCATGTGGTAACCTCGCCGTGCAGCACGCCTGCCTCCATCAATTCCCACATCGCAGCTGGCACCCCGCCCGCACGGTGGAATCGTTCGCCAAGATACTCGCCAGCAGGTTGCATATTGACAAGCAGCGGAAGATCATAGCCATGCTCCTGCCAAACATCCGGCTCCAGCGGCACGCCTGCATGGGCGGCCATCGCCTGGATATGCGGCTGTGCGTTCGAAGAGCCACCAATGACGCTGACTGTTGCAATGGCATTGAGGAAGGCTTCGCGTGTCAGAATGTCCGAAGGCTTAAGGTCATCGTGGACCATCTCAACGATCCGTTGCCCGGTTCGATAAGCGTACTGCCCGCGCTCGCGATAGGGTGCGGGGACGGCCGCGCATCCTGTCAGGCTCAGGCCCAAGGCCTCTGCAACTGCATTCATGGTGCTTGCGGTGCCCATCGAGTTGCAATGGCCCGCGCTCGGTGCGCTTGATGTGGCTCGCTCTAGGAATTCTTCCTCGTCGATTTCGCCTGCTGAAAGCCTTCGCCTGCTGCGCCAAATGACTGTGCCGCTGCCAACAAGTTCACCCTTGTGCCACCCATCGAGCATTGGCCCGCCGCTTAGTACAATAGCGGGAATGTCAACAGTGCTTGCGGCCATGATCTGGCTGGGCGTGGTCTTGTCGCAGCCAGTCGTAAGCACCACGCCATCAATGGGATAGCCGTTAAGCAATTCGACAAGTCCGAGATACAGCAGGTTGCGATCCAGTGCCGCTGTGGGCCTGCGGCAATTCTCAAAGATAGGGTGCACCGGAAATTCTATCGGAACCCCGCCTGCATCGCGGATGCCGTCACGTGTGCGCTTGGCAAGCTCGACATGAATGCGGTTACACGGAGACAGGTCGCTGCCTGATTGGGCGATGCCGATGATCGGCTTCCCGCTGCGAAGCTCTTCCGGTGTAATACCGTAGTTCATGAAGCGCTCCAGGTAGAGAGCTGTCATGTCCAGCCTCTCCGCATTATCGAACCATTCCCGGCTGCGCAGGCGGGGTCTCGATTTGTCCTCTGGAGAGGCCACTACTGGGTCCCGCGCGAGGAGGAGGCCAGACTTGGAGCGCCATCGGAATCCCGCCTTATCAATTGGTGGGGCATGATCGTATTTTCGGAATGCTGCGAAATAAGTCGTCGTTGGCCGCGGACCAGACTGGCGATCTCTGCAACCGCCCAAGCAGTCATTTCACGGATGGGTTGCCGGATCGTAGTAAGCTCAGGCCAGATTGTGCTGGCCAAGGCGGTGTCATCAAACCCACACACGGTGATGTCGATAGGAACATCCAGATTATTCCGATGCGCGACAGCCACGACAGCGGCCGCCATATCGTCATTCGAAGCGAAGATTGCGGTTGGCCTTTCGGGCAAAGACAGGAGCTTCTCCGCAGCAGCCAGTCCCGAACGGTAGGTGAAACGGCCCTGTACGACTAGGTCGCTGTCGACTTCGATTCCGGCGTTGTCCATAGCTTGGTAAAATCCGCTCAGGCGTCGCTCGCTTGCCAGTTGTTCGGGGTTGCCGATAATGAAACCAACTCTTCGATGACCAAGCCCGATAATGTGCTTGGTCATTTCCAGCGCAGCCTCAAAGTCGTCGATCATCACCGCCCCATTGGTGCCTTCTGCTTTTCCCGGGCCAACAGCAATTGCAAACGCCCCGACATCTCTTGCGAGATCAAGCACTCGTTGGTCGTCGCATAAGGGTGGCGGGAGGATAAATCCGTCAACTCCGCTTCCGGCCAGCTTTCGCATCAGGGGAGGCGCTTCCGATAGGTTCTGGCAGCTCTGAATTTCCAGATGGGCGTCGATCCTGGTCGCTTCCTGCAGTGCGCCCATTAGAAATTCGCTCAAATACGAGGCTGAGGGATTGTCAAACATAAGAGCGATACGAAGCTGAGATCCACCTGCGAGGTTGCGGGCGGCGCGGTTTGGCGCATAGTTGAGTCGCTTGATCGCGGCGACGACCTGCTCACGGGTCTCCTCGCGAACGTTTCCTTCACCGTTGATAACCCTGCTCACGGTCATTGGTGAGCACCTTGCTGCCTTAGCCACATCAGCAATCGTCGGGGCGGTATTGCCCCGTTTCGACACCCGTTTCCGTAGCCTTGCCGTTTTCAATTCAGGGTTCATGACCCGATCATAGCCTTGGATGACCAAGAGCGGCAAGTTGCACTTTGCCATCGGCAGAATAGGGCATCGAACATCGGACGGTGCTCGCGCAAACTCTCTACAGGTATTCTTGACACTGGCTTTTCCCTCGATAATGGTAGCGCTACCATAAAGTGCTGCAGCTTTAAAGTCGGCATAGGGAGAGATTCTGAATGAAAACTGTCGTTAAGGCGTTGTTTCTGGCAAGTGCCGCCACATTCGCATTTGCCGTACCTGTATCTGTACCTGTTGCGGCGCAAGAAGTTGCGGCCGAGCAGCCGATCTCAGATGCACCATACTGGAATGCCGAACTGCCTGTTGAGCAACGGGTGGCTGATCTGATGGCGCGCATGACCCTGGAAGAGAAGCTCGCTCAAATGGTGAGCATCTGGACTCAGAAATCCTCAATCCAGGATGACGATAACTTCTTCGATCCAGAGAAAGCCAGCGCCTTGTATCCGAACGGCCTTGGGTTTTTTACGCGCCCTTCAGACCTGAAAGGGCCGGGATCGCCGCGCGTCAACACGCCGCGTTCGATTGAAGAAAGCATCCGTTACGTCAACACGCTGCAACGTTGGGCCCGCGAGAATACGCGGCTCGGCATTCCGATCATGACCCATGAGGAATCGCTCCATGGTCTTGCTGCGCGTGACGCCACCAGCTTTCCGCAATCTATCGGTTTGGCAAGCACGTGGGATCCCGATCTTGTTCGTGAAGTGAATGATTATATTGCGGGTGAGGTTCGTGCGCGCGGCGTCCATCAGGTGCTATCCCCTGTTGTCGACGTCGCTCGCGATCCGCGCTGGGGCCGGATTGAAGAGACCTTTGGCGAAGACCCGTATCTGGTGTCCGAAATGGGCGTGGCGGCGGTAGAGGGTTTACAGGGAGTGGGCACCGACCGCAAGCTGCAGCCTGGTCAAGTTATGGCAACTCTCAAGCATATGACCGGCCATGGCCAACCAGAAAGCGGGACCAATGTTGGCCCGGCGCAGATTTCCGAACGGCATCTGCGCGAAATGTTCTTCCCTCCTTTCCAGCAAGTTATCGAGCGCACAGCAATTGATGCGGTGATGGCGAGCTACAACGAGATTGACGGTGTACCGAGTCACTCGAGCACATGGCTGTTGGGCGACATACTGCGTGAAGAATGGCAATTCGAAGGCGCAGTGGTTTCCGATTACTTTGCGATTGAGGAAATGGTTTCGCGTCACTCCATCGCGGCGGATATTCCGGACGCCGCGGTGCTTGCCGTGGAAGCTGGCGTTGATATCGACTTTCCTGATGGAGCGTCATTCAAATTCCTCGAACAGCTGATTGCAGAGGGCCGGATTTCAGTCGAACAGGTCGACACAGCGGTTGAACGGATTTTGACGATGAAGTTCAATGCCGGACTGTTCGAAGATCCGTTCGTGACTGATATTAAGCCGGCTCTGGCATCGAACGGGCCCGAAGGGGTGGCTCTCGCTCGAAAGACAGCGGAAAAGTCGCTGATTCTGCTCAAGAATAACGGAATTCTTCCGCTCGCGCTGCCAGAAGGTGGTGCCGAAAAGCCGACCATCGCAGTGATCGGTCCCAATGCCAATGTAGCGCGCCTGGGTGGTTATTACGGAATTCCGCGCAAGACCGTCGCCCCCCTTGAAGGCATCCGCACTCTTGTGGGCGACCGTGCCAAGATAGTTCATTCCGAAGGCGTGAAAATTACGCTTGATGACGACTGGTGGGAAGACAAGGTCGAACTGGCCGATCCTGCCGCAAACCGCCGCATGATTGCCGATGCGATTGAAGCGGCGCGCGATGCCGACGTGATCCTGCTTTTCATCGGTGACACCGAGCAGACCAGCCGTGAAGGTTGGGACAACAACCATCTGGGAGACCGGACAAGCCTTGATCTTGTAGGTGAACAGAATGAGCTTTTCAGCGCGCTTGAAGCTCTTGGCAAACCGATTGTCTCAGTTCTGGTGAATGGTCGCCCTCCAAGTTATCTCAATGTCGCAGAGAAGTCCGACGCAATCCTTGAGACGTGGTACGCGGGGGAACAGCAGGGCCATGCAATCGCGGACGCTCTCTTCGGTCGGATCAATCCTGGCGGCAAGCTGCCGGTAACCGTGGCGCGCAATGCCGGCCAGCTGCCGCATTTCTACAACCACAAGCTGAGTGCGCGACGCGGATACCTGTTCGACGAGAAGGCGCCGCTCTATCCATTCGGATTTGGACTATCCTACACCACCTTCGAATTTGGCGAACCGGTTCTGTCTTCTGGTTCGATCAGCGCTGGTGAAGGCGTCACGGTCCGCATACCTGTGACCAATACGGGCAACATGACCGGAGATGAAGTCGTGCAGATCTATCTGCGTGACGTGGTCAGTTCGGTCACGCGCCCGGTTAAAGAATTGGCCGGCTTTGATCGGGTGAGTGTCGAAGCGGGCGAGACTGTGCACGTCGATATCGCGATCCGTCCGGATGCCTTTGCCTTCTGGAACCGCGACATGGAGCGTGTGGTTGAACCGGGCGAATTTACCATCATGGTCGGCCCCGATTCAGAAAACCTCCAGGAAGTCACTCTTACTGTCTCGCAATAGCGTACCCAGGGATTGCTTTCTATGCTTACACAACGCCGAAATGTTCTGGGCGGATTGACCGCGCTTCCTCTTATTGGCTGCGCGCAAAGTGTGATGCCTATGGGTGGCACGGCTTCAGGCCCTTCCGGAAGCCTTGATGAACTTGCCCAAACGCGGGGCAGGCGGTTCGGAAGCGCAGTCGCCTGGAACGTGCAGGGCACAGGTATGTCAGTCAGCAATCCCGAATATGCGGCGGTGCTTAAGGCGGAATGCGGCGTCATCGTCGCCGAAAACGAGATGAAGTGGCAGAAGCTGCGACCATCGGTCGATAGTTATGACTTTACGGCGGGCGATGCGATTGCGTCATGGGCGGTCGAGCACGGAATGGAACTTAGAGGACACGTCCTTTTGTGGCATCGGCCCGAATGGTTCCCCGATTGGCTCAACACCCATGATTTTGGCGCGGCACCTGCACTGGAGGCAGAGCGCATTCTGACCGATCATATCCAGACGGTCGCCAGGCGGTACGAGGGCGTGATTACCAGTTGGGACGTGGTCAACGAAGCCATAGATCACGATACTCGCGCGCCGATTGAAACCAGTCTGAGCCGCGCCATGGGCAGCCCGGAAGCTGTCATTGACTTGGCTTTCCGCACTGCGCGCGAAACGCTGCCCAACGCGCAGCTCGTCTATAACGATTACATGAGCTGGGAGCCCGCCCATGCCAGGCATTGTGAGGATGTTCTTCGGTTGCTCGAAGGGATGAAGGCCCGTGGTGTACCCTGCGATGCTTTAGGCATCCAGTCGCATATCGAAATGTTTGCACTCGACCCTTCAACCGGCGTCGGACGCTATGATGAAGCGGGTTGGCGCCGGTTTCTCGATGAAGTGACGGGGATGGGGTACCGCCTTGTGATTACCGAGTTCGATGTGAAGGATAAAGCGCTCCCTGCCGACATTGCGCTTCGCGATGCCAAGGTGGCGGAATATACCCGCCGGTATTTTGAGCTGATGCTCGATTACGACGTGTATCTGGACGACATATTGGCCTGGGGTATGGTCGACGCTCATAATTGGCTTCAATATTTCGAATACGCAACCCGCGCGGATGGACGTGAGGTGCGCGGTACTCCCTATGCGAGCGATTACGTGGCAAAACCCATGCGCGATGCTCTTGCCGAGACGTTGACCGCCGTCTGAAGGCAAATGCCAGATATGGAAAGGCCTCCATCCGCCCTGCGCGGGCGGGGCTTTTTGTGCGCCTGACAAGCTTGCCCGCCCATCAAAAGAAAACCGCCCCGCTTCGGTGTGAAGCGGGGCGGCGAACGTTGGAGAGGGTCCAACACTTATCTTGTTTGCGAAGACCCCTAGAAGTTTCCGCGCAGGATGAAGGAGAACCGGCGATCGTTTATGAAAAAGGATCGCGGTGCCAACACATTGGGGTCACCCGTGTAGGCCTGCGTTGTCTCGGTTACTTCGTTGAGCAAGTTTACGCCCTGGACGCCGAGACGGATGTTATCGGTCACGTTCACAAAGATCGATGCATCCAGTTGGCCGGTAGGCTCATTGAAGATCGAAAAGAATGGGAAGATGACGTCCGAGGTGGTCAGCAGGAAGCGAGAGCGCCAGTTGTACGCAGCGCGCAAAGCTACCGGTCCCTTCTCATAAAAGACCGTCGCGTTTGCATTATGCTTCGACAGCTGCTCCAGGGGCAGGTTTCCGCTCGGCGCAATGGTCGATGAAGCTCCGCCGTTCAGAAAACTGTTTGGCAGGCCAGAACTGTCGATAAACGTGTAGTTCGCAGCAACCCCTAGTCCGTCAAACGGTGCTGGCAGGAAGTCATAGGTTTGTTGGTAAGCGACTTCAAAGCCCTTGATCTTGCCGGTTCCATCAAAGTTTGCCGGACCCCTTACAACAACTTGGTTGGTCTGGTTTCCACTGGTAATGTCACGGACCGAAACGTCATTGAAGAAGAAGTTGTCGATGGCCTTGTAGAACCCGTTGACTGTCAACTGGCCAACCGGTGCGAAGTACCACTCGAGCGATACATCAAACTGCCATGCTGTTGCTGGCAGCAGGAATGGGTTTCCCGCGCCTGCGCTGAGTACGCCTGTGCCGAGATCGACACCTACGTTGACGAAGTTGCGAAGCAGGCTGTTGTCCGGTCTCGTCAGCACACGTGAGGCTGCGAGGCGCAAGAGTAGATCGTCTGACAGTTCAGCTCTGGCGTTGAAACTGGGCAGCCAATAATCGTAATTATTCCTGGCTACGTTGAAGCCTGGGTCGCTGTTGGCGAAGTCCTGAAGGTTTGCGTAAGATGCAGCACCCAATTCGCAGATACCCGGACGCGTGACGATTGTACCGGGTGGTGCGCCAGCCGGCGGGGTAACATCGCACAGAGTGTCAAAGTCAGTCTGCAAACTGCTCCGCACAACGCTCAAATCGATTGAACCTGTCGAGTCAAATCTCGTGTTGACATAACGCACGCCGATATTGCCGGCCAAACGCAGACCGGCAAAATTGTCAGAGCCGAAGCGAAGGCTGATATAAGCAGCATCGTCCCGCTGGCTGACGGGCTGAATGTCAGGCAGAATGTAGGGCGTACCGTCGATAGCCCCCGGCCTCTGGTCGAGCGGCACCCAGCCGGCGTTACCGCCGATGCCTTGCCATGCCTGATTGACACCGAGAGCGAAGTTCTGGAGGCCGGCATAGTCGCCTGTCAGATCGCCCGAATAGTAGAGTGTAGACGGAGGCGGAGGCGAGTCGCCCCGGAAGAAGTTGTCAAACGCAAAGGGTGCGCTCTCCGATGCCGGTGTGTCTGCAAAGTTAATTGGACGATCGCCCGCCCAGACTTCGCTCAGCACGCCCCAGTTATAGGTCGTGTATCGCACAGTCTGCTCACGATCCTGGAAGCGCACGCCAGCCTTCACTTCTCGCAGGAAACTATCGTCATCGAATTCGTAGGCAAGGTCCGCCCGCCAGGCAAATTGCTCGCCAGTGCTGTCCTCGATGTGATCCATTGCTGCGCGCCAGAACTGGAAACGCGGATCAGAGAAGTAGGCGGCGTTTGCGTCCGCCGATGCCGGTGTTGAAGGATCTCTGGCAAACGGAGCAAGAGCGTCGCTGTCTCCAGCCCATGAGTAGCTCAGGAAATTCGGAACGTTTGGAGTGATCCTGGGCAGGCGACCAGTGATGTCCAGCTCATAGTCGGCAAAACTGGAGCCGAAGATCGTAACGTCGAGGTTTTCCTTGCGTGAAGTCGCGTAGTGCAGATCGGCTTCGAAAGTGAGCCGGTCTGTCAACTCTGACTTCATGTAGATGCTGTAGTCATTGTTGGTCGTCGCTTCGTCGACCTGACGGCGTGCCAGAGAGTTCTGGAGACCGCCAATCGGAACGAAGGGTGATGTACCCGGGTTTCCGCGCCAGCCATTATTAGGATTGGTGATATAGCCCGACTGGAACAGGTTGTTCGAATCATACTGGTAGTCGGTAAATCCTCCCACGGCGCATTGAGAACGCACGGTGGGATCGCCGGCTGAGCCATCGGGCTGAATGCGGCGCGGACCGGCGTCATTTTGCTGACAACCAAGCGGCTGCGTCGAATATTCAGCAAGATCGGGTGCGGCCTCGAAAGTGTATTCGCCCCATGCGTTGGTTGTGCGTGAACGAATAAACTCCGCTGTGATCTGCGTCCTGCCGTCGACCGATTCGAATTGCGCAGCAAGAGACAGGCCGTTGCGCTTCCGATCGAATTCTTGAGTTCTGAACTGGCCACCCAGCGGCGCAAAGCGCAGGTCCGCTGGATCGACAAATCCATCCGGTCCGAGCGTGCTCGCGGTGCCACAAGGAGATTGTCCAGGAGGCAGCGTTGTCGCGTCACCAGAGCCAGGCAACGCATTGCGGCAGACAAGGCGACCATTAGTGTTAGCCTCTTCAACCAACTGGCCATCACGCGTCTGGAAGTTCGTGACCTGGAGGCCATCTGCGCGGCTTCTGATCCGGGAATAGGACGCGGAAGCCAGAAGACCGAAGCGTCCGATTTCTGTGTCCCAGGTGTTGCTGATCAAGCCGGAAAAAGTTGGCGACCATTCTTCGACGAAGTCGCCATAATTCGCCTCAGCGCTGAACGCGATCTTGAAGCCGTCATTGTCAAACGGCTTGCGCGTATTGAGATTGACCGTGCCGGCAAGGCCGCCTTCAATCATGTCAGCCGTCGAGTTTTTGCTGACGATCACCGAGCCAAGGAGCTCAGCCGGAACGTCGGCAAAGTTGAGCGCTTGACCACCTATACCGGCAGCAAAAGCGGTTCTTCCGTTAAATTCGGAGCGGACAAAGTTAAGACCGCGCACGACTACGCCGGAACCTTCAACGGAGAAGTGGTCGGGGTCGTTCGAGCCCGCGAAGCGGTTGATCGCTACGCCTGGCACACGCTGCAGAGCTTCGGTGACCGAACGATCAGGCAGCGCGCCGATGTCTTCAGCCGTGATTGCATCAACCACCGTGTCGGCGTTGCGTTTGATGTTCTGGGCATTTTCAAGGGATTGCCGGATACCGCGAACGATGATCTGGTTCCCTTCAGCTTGAGCACCGGACTGGTCATCGACCTGAGCCGGTTCTTCCGATTGACTTTCTTGCGCGTAGGCGGATTGCCCCGCAATCAAGGTGCCGACCGCAATTACCGACGCCCCTGTCTTCAGAAAATTAAGAGAAAAATTCACGCCACGATTCTCGTAGCGGCTAAGCTGAAGTGCCTTTTTCACAGGTTTCCCCTCCCTATGTTAGCGCTACCATTCGTGCGTGTAACGCTCTCCCATTGGCATTGGCTAAAGTCTTACTCAGGCGTTTGCAAGACCGAAATCTTACGATTATCAAGGGGCGTTGCATTTTTGCATTACAAGGGAGGCCATGGCGAATGCCTGATAACGAAGGTACCGTTACCAGCAGCAGAGTGAAGCGCGTGGTTATCGTAGGTGGCGGGACGGCTGGCTGGATGGCCGCTGCGGCGCTGTCACGCTATTTCAACGATGGCGAAAGGACGATCACCCTTGTCGAGTCCGACGCAATTGGAATTGTTGGAGTTGGCGAGGCGACAATTCCGCCAATACGCAACTTCAACGCAATGTTGGGGATAGATGAGAACGAGTTTCTTCGCGAAACGCGGGGCACGTTTAAGCTCGGCATCGAATTCGTGAACTGGGGCAGGCAGGGCGACCGCTATTTCCACCCGTTCGGGAGTTATGGGCAGGAATTGCATGGCATCGCGTTCCACCAATTGTACCTGCGTGAACTCGCGCGCAGCGGCCCCGCCGCGGTTGGACCGGTTTCTTCCTATTCCATGAGTTCGGTCGCAGCATCAATAGGGCGTTTCGGTCGACCTTCTTCGCAGGCCAAGAGCCTGGTTTCGCAAATCTTTTACGCGTTCCATTTCGACGCGTCGCTCTATGCCGCATTTCTCCGGAGGCGCGCCGAGGCCGATGGAGCGGTCCGGCGTGAAGGGCGCATCACGAATGTGCAGCGCGACGGCGAGAGCGGCAATGTGTCGGCCGTGGTTTTGCAAGACGGTTCGGTTGTCGAAGGTGATCTTTTTATAGATTGCTCCGGATTCAGGGGCCTTTTGATCGAGGACGCCCTTGAAACCGGGTATGAGGATTGGAGTCGGTGGTTGCCGATGGATCGAGCGATCGCGGTCCCCACGGGGAATCGCGCCAGTCCGCCCCCATTCACAAGAGCGACAGCGCATGCAGCAGGATGGCAATGGCGTATACCTTTGCAGCACAGGACAGGTAATGGGCACGTCTTTTCCAGTGCCTACATGGAGGAGGATGAGGCACGGCGCATTCTGCTCGATAACCTCGAAGGGCCGTCATTGGCCGAGCCGCGCATGCTTCGCTTCCTGACCGGGATGCGTAAGAAGGCATGGTCACACAATGTTGTCGCTCTGGGCTTGGCATCGGGCTTTCTCGAGCCACTCGAGTCCACGAGCATTCACCTCATACAAAACGGAATTGCCCGCCTTTTTGCTCTGTTTCCGGACAATCCCGTTAATCCTATCGAACGCGATGAGTACAATCGCGGCATGCGAGAGGTTTATGAGGATGTGCGCGATTTCATCATCCTTCATTACAAGGCTACCCAGCGCGACGACAGCGAGTTCTGGCGTTATGTCCGCGAAATGGAAATTCCCGACAGTCTTGCGAACAAAATCGAACTGTGGCGGTCCCGCGGGCGAGTTTTCCGCGAGAATGCGGAACTTTTCACCACGCCCAGCTGGGTCGCTGTGATGCTGGGACAGAATATTGTGCCCGACCGGCATGAGCCCATTGCCGATACACTTGACCCCGCGAAGGTGGCGGGCGCTATGCAGCAGATGCGCGAGGCCTATCTCGCGACGGCAGAGCGTTTGCCGACACAGGAGCAATTTCTGCGCGAAGCCGGTGCATGGCACCAAGAAAAGGAAATGCTGGCATGAGCGGCGAACCCATCAGGCGCGTCGTAATCGTCGGCGGGGGAACCGCTGGCTGGATGGCGGCCGCCGGTCTTTCGAAAGTGCTTGGCGACCTGCCCGGTCTGTCTTTCACATTGGTCGAAAGCGATGTGATCGGCACCGTCGGTGTGGGGGAGGCGACGATCCCCCAAATTCAGGCATTCAATGCCTTGCTCGGCTTGGATGAAAATGAGTTCGTGCGCCAAACCCATGCTACCTACAAATTGGGGATCGAATTCGTCGACTGGCTGCGCAAGGGCCACAGCTACGTGCACCCTTTTGGCACGTATGGCATCGACATGATGGGAATCGAATTCCACCATTTCTGGCTTCGCGGCCAGGCTTTGGGCGATGCAACCGATCTCGATGCCTATTCGATTGCTGCTATGGCGGGGAAAGCGGGCAAGTTCTTCTGGCCTGATCGGACGAACCCCAACTCGCCGCTGTCAAAACTGGGTTATGCTTTCCAGTTCGATGCAGGCCGCTATGCGCGGTATCTGAGGGGGCAGGCCGAGGCACAGGGTGTAAAACGGGTCGAAGGGCGCATCGTTAGTGTCGAACAACACGGCGAAACCGGTTTCATCAAGGCGGCGGTGCTCGATAACGGGATGCGGGTGGAAGGGGAGCTGTTCATTGACTGCTCCGGATTCCGTTCGCTTCTGCTGGGCCAGACGCTGGGCGTGCCTTTCACCGATTGGTCCAAATGGCTGCCTTGCGACCGGGCGATAGCGATTCCGTGCGAGCTCGGCGGCGAAGCCGTTCCGCTCACACGTTCGACCGCTCGTCCGGCGGGGTGGCAATGGCGTATTCCGCTGCAGCACCGGATCGGAAACGGGCATGTCTATTCCTCAGCCCATACGAACGAGGCAGAGGCCGAAGAGCTGCTTGTCACCAACCTCGACGGCAAGCCGCTCGCGGAACCAAATCGCTTGCGGTTTCAAGCAGGCCATCGTGAAAAAGCGTGGGACAAGAACGTGGTCGCGCTTGGCCTTGCGGGCGGATTTCTTGAACCGCTTGAGTCGACCTCGATCCATCTTGTCCAGTCAGCGATTGCACGGCTGCTGACGCTGTGGCCGACAAATGCCTTCAGCGCCAAGGAGATCGAGCGTTTCAACAGCGAGAACGAACAGGAATATATCGACATCCGCGATTTTCTCGTTCTCCACTACAAAGCGACCGAGCGCGATGACTCCGAATTCTGGCGCTATTGCCGCGAGCTGCCTCCGCCTGACGGCCTGCGCGAAAAGCTCGAAATGTTTGCCAGCTCAGGCCGGATCATTCGCGAACACAATGAGCTTTTCACCGAAACGAGTTGGCTTTCCGTGATGGTGGGGCAGGGAGCACCGGCTGGCGGATACCACCCGGCGGCACACCTGCTTGACGAAGCGGAAACAGGGCGCAGACTCGCCCATATTCGCGATGTGGTAGCTCAGGCGGTTTCGCAAATGCCCATGCAGGGTCAGTTTCTGGCGCAACAGGGCAGCGCAATCCCCGCATCCGAACGAATCACTGCATGACGGATCTGGGTGAAGCGGCACTGGTCAGGGAATGGTCTGGCCAGGTAACGCAACAGGCGCTCAGCGAAATCAGGGCAGCGGGTCAGCCTGTGGTGATGCGCGGGCTGGTGGACGACTGGCCTGTGGTACAGGCTGCAACTCGGAGCGATCAGGCTGTCGTTGAACATATCCTGCGAGGGGGAAGCACTCGTCCGGTCTCCGCGATCGCCGCAGCGCCGTGCGAAGGCGGTCGCTTCTTTTACAACGAAAATTTGTCGGGGCTGAATTTCATGAAGGGGAAGGGACAGCTCGAAACCTTCCTCGCAGACCTCTTGCGCGCTGATGAGGTTGTTGATCCGCCGGGTATGGCGATCCAATCGGAGTCGATCCCGGAGCTACTTCCACACCTTGCCGCGGAAACCCGATTGCCCTTCCTCCGCGGTGTCGAACCCCGCATCTGGATCGGCAACCGCATCCGTGTCGCGCCGCATTTCGATATCAAGGAGAACATCGCCTGTTGCGTGGCCGGACAAAGGCGTTTCACTATTTTCCCTCCGGATCAGACGGCCAATCTTTATCCCGGTCCGTTCGATCTCACACCTGCGGGCACACCGGTCAGCATGGTGGACCTTGCCAGTCCTGATCTCGATACTCATCCAAAGTTTGCTCAAGCATGGGCACAGGCGCAGGTCGCAACACTTCAGCCGGGCGATGCGGTCTACATACCCTATTGCTGGTGGCACGGGGTTGAATCGCTCGCAGCCGTAAGCATCCTAGTGAACTACTGGTGGTCTGATGGGCTTCCTGAAGGGATTGGCAGCCCTTACGATGCTCTGCTTCACGCGATACTCTCTTTCCGACATATGCCGCCTGAAAAGCGGGAGGTCTGGCGGGGTCTTCTGGATTTCTATGTGTTCGAACAGAAGGGCGATCCGGTGTCACACCTGCCTGAACATGCGCGCGGCATCATGGCTGATGCTGGGCCTGACCTGTTTCACCGGATGCGCTCCATCATCCGGTCTGCGCTTTCATAGACTCGAGTGTGGACGCCATCCATTGCGGGTAGGGCGGTGCAAATTCCAACGCTGCCTGCGCCTTGGTCGCAGCCGTCCGGCGTGTTGCTTCGATCTGTCGCGGGTCCATCTCGGAGAATTGCGGAGGCGTACCCGGTGCGAAACCCATCGCGCCGAGCAAGCCCATGGTTTCGAAAGTCAGGAACGGCGCCTCTTCCTGAAATGGCATCCTTCCGCGCCGCGTGAACTGATCCACTGTTCGTACAACATGGTCTGTTGCTTCGGCCCTGAAAATCTTGGCAGCATGCGGCGCGGCATAATGCAGCGCCAAGGCATCGCGCACCCCATCCATCATCAATGCGGCGCGACGATTGAATTCAGCGCGTTCCAATGGCTCGATATGACGACCCGGCAATGTCTCGATCAGAAGCGCAAGCTGGCGGTGTGCGAGGTCCAGAGGTAACCCTGCAAGCGGTTCGAATTGTGCAGTCGCATCGCCGAGCGCCACCACGTTCCCGATCCACGCCTCGCGGCACCGCGCCGGGGCCAGATCGACCGAGATTGCTGGCGGGCTTCCGAGCGCGCGGGCAACGGCGATATTGTCCACCGCGTCAGGGCAGGCCAGTGTGGATTGCAAGCCATCGCGGCCGGCATGTTCGCTAAGCCAGCCTTCCGACAGCAAAGTAACCCTGTCCTCTAGCGCGAGCATTGCATCACCCGGCTGCGCATAATGAACGCGGCGAACAGGTAGGTAAGCGCTCCAATCTTTACGCCCGAAACCCGGCATTTGCGAGAGTAAAGGAGCGGCAGGCCCGCCGCAATCGACGAACATATCAGCCTCAATCTCGCCCTGCCCCGGAATGGTAAGTCCGGCCAGGTTTCCCTCGCCATCAAGGCGAATCGCTCCGATTGCCCCATCGACATGCACGATACCGAGCCGTTGTGCGGTTCCGATCAGGATTTGTCGGTACGCGGGCACGTTCCATCTCAGCGCATAGTCGATTTGCGAAAGCGGAGTTTCGCGGTCATCTGGCGGTATGGCGAAGCGACCGGCATCAGCTAGCGCTTCGGCCATTGTCTGTATCGGACGCGTGGTGGTCGCATTCTTCGATCCGCCGCCCCAATCGCGCGTGAATGCAGTTTGCAGTCCCGGGTCACTTGGTGCGCCATAGGAGGCGGCACCGTGGCTGCCCTGACCACTCCAACCAAAATAGCGGGTAACAAGCCGGTGGCTCCCGCCAGCCTGCCCCACGATCTGGGCTTCGGATATGCCCAGCCTGTCGTGCAGCTTGTTGGTGAAGGGCAGGGCGGTATTCGCATTGTCGGCAAAGGCACCGGGCGATTGCTGCGTCCCGATCACGATCACCTCGCAGCCGGGCAAAGCGCGCTTCAATGCTATCGCTGCAAGCGCGCCGATCTGTCCCGACCCGGCAACGACAATTCTGCGCAGAGGCTCGCGTGCTTCGCTCACGCTGCCTCGGCCAGCCGCGATATGTTGCCTTTGAGATAATCGAGATGGCCCGGCATGCCGGACACTTCGTTCGCAATCGCGCGCTTCAATCCGTCAAGCGCCGCTCCGATCCGTGCGGGATCACCAAGCGAGGCACGGGCATCGTGACGTTCGGGCATGATACCCTGTCCGATATAGACTGCGATCCAGCTGGCATCGTAGAACAGTCCGTCCGAATATTTCTCGATCCGCCCAGCGCGGCGCCATAGTTCCATCTTGTCTTCGAGGCTGTCTGGCAGTTTCATCGTGCGAACGTGATTCCAGAATTCGGAATCGTCGCGCGTCGTCGCGTTGTAGTGCAGGATCAGGAAATCGCGCACGCGGTCATATTCCATATCCACCAACCGGTTGAATTCATCGCGGTCGCGGGGATCCACGATGCCGTTGTCGGGAAACAGCTCGATCAGATAGGTGATTGCCATCTGCGCAAGATAGATCGATGTGGATTCAAGCGGTTCGAGGAACCCGCTTGAAAGCCCGACGCCAACGACATTGTGACTCCATGACCGTGTCCGGCGACCGGGGCGGAAGCGCAGTACGCGCGGATCGCCGAGTGGTTCGCCTTCTGCGGCGTTACGAATGGTTTCGCAGGCGTGATCCTCGTCGCAGAACGCGCTTGAGAAGACATAGCCATTGCCCATCCGGTGCTGGAGCGGGATCTGCCAGCGCCACCCGGCGGGCATGGCGGTTGCGACAGTGTAGGGCCGGATATCGGTTGTTTCGTGCGTGCAGGGCATGGCCGCCGCACGGTCGCAGGGTAACCAATGCGTCCAATCCTGCCAGTCTTCTTCGAGTTCCTGACCCAGCAGGATCGAACGAAAGCCCGAGCAATCGATGAACAGATCGCCTTCAACGCGCTGACCGTCCTTCAGGATGAGAGCGGTGACATTGCCGCTTTCGGCGTCACGCTCAACAGACGTGACCAGCCCTTCGATCCGGGTCACTCCAATGGCAACACCAAATTCACGCATGAAGGGACCGAATAGGGTCGCATCGAACTGATAAGCATAGCCATAGGTCGAAGCGAGCGACATGTCCTGCGCCGGCGGCGTGAAGCGGTTCGCGCGAGCGGCGGCTACCGCAAGCGAGTAATCGCCTAGATCGCCTGCCATGCCTCGCCGCCTTTGTTCGAGCCACCAATGATGAAACCCTACTCCGGCAACTTCTTCCCCAAAGCTGCCAAAGGGGTGAATGTAACTCTCGCCAATACGACCGAAATCGCGGAAGTCGATACCCAGCTTATAGGTCGCGTGGGTCGCCTTCATGAACGCCGCTTCGTCGATGCCGAGACGCTCGACATAACCGCGGATATGGGGAAGCGTCGCTTCCCCCACCCCGACAATCCCGATATCTTCACTCTCGACCAGAGTGACCGAAGCAGTGCTGGGGAGAAGCTTTGCAACACCTGCGGCAGACATCCACCCTGCGGTTCCCCCGCCGAGCACCACGACACGCACTGGCTTGCTCGCTCCCATAGTCACGAGGCTAAGCCCTCGAAATGGGTTTGCCAATCGTCATCCGGTCATCTGCTCCAGCTCGATCCCCTTCGTCTCGCGTACCATCATCCACACAAACAGGACAGAGATGGCTGCGCTTAGGGCGTAGAAGCCATAGGCTCCGGTAAGGCCGATTGTTCCGAGCATGATCGGAAAAGTCATGGTGATTCCGAAATTGGCGATCCACTGCGAAAACCCGCTTACCGCAAGACCTGAACCGCGGATCTGGTTGGGGAACATCTCTCCGAGCATGACCCACATAACCGGACCCCAGCTGAAGTTGAACAGCGCAACATAGGCATTAGCCGCGATCAGGGCGGTAAGCCCGGCGCTGTCCGACAATTGCAGCGAGCCATCGGCAAATGTGCCGCTCTGGAAGGCGACAGCCATCATGCCGAGTGTAATCGCCATACCGATTGAGCCAATCAGCAAGAGCGGCTTTCGCCCGATCTTGTCGATCAGAGCAATGGCGATGAGGCAGGAGCCAATTGACAGGGTGCCCGAAAGAATGTTGATTTTGAGAGCGTCGCTTTCAGAAAAGCCAACCGCCTGCCACAGCACGGCGCCATAATAGAATACGACGTTGATGCCGACGAGTTGCTGGAACACAGCAAGGCCAATGCCGACCCAGACGATGGTGCGGACCTTGCCGCTGGTTTTGTCTATAAGGTCGGAAAGCCGTGGTTCGCGATCCTGCGCGACCGACTCTTGAATTTCGCCCACTTTGCGTGCTGCGAAACCTTCACCAAACAAGCGTCCCAGCACATTTTCCGCCTCTTCAGGCAAGCCTTTGTTCACCAGAAAGCGCGGGCTTTCCGGAATGAAAAGCAACGCGATCAGGAAGACGGTCGCCGGTACCAATTCAATCCAGAACATCCAGCGCCACGCTTCGAAGCCGAGCCAGAACGCATTGGTCGACGCGCCCGCATTTTCAGCAAGCAGATAATTCGAAAGAAACGCGGCCGTCAGGCCGACGATGATCATGATCTGCTGAACACTCGAAAGCCGACCTCGCAAATGGGCAGGCGTGACTTCGCTGACATAGGCGGGCGCAAGAACGCTGGCTGCGCCTACTGCGAAGCCGCCGATGATGCGGTAGATGATGAATTCAGTCGACGATCCGGCTATGCCAGAGCCAAAAGCGCTGACGATAAAGAAGGCAGCAGCAAGCAATAAGGTTTTCTTGCGGCCCAGAATGTCAGACAAGCGGCCTGCAAGAAATGCACCGACCGCACACCCCAGCAGCATCGAAGCCACGTTGAAGCCTGTGCCGACATCGTCCGAATCGAATGCGAGCCGCAGGCCATCAACCGTACCGTTGATGACCCCGCTGTCGAAACCGAACAGAAAACCACCTAAAGTCGCAACCGCGACAATTGCCGAAATCAGGCCTAAATTAGCGGCCTGATCCTGATGACCCGAAGTGTTCATTTTTCCTCCCCGATGCGCCCTTCAACAGTCTTGCGGACACGTTATGGTAGCGCTACCTATCTTGGAATTCTGCCAAAAGGCAAGCGGCCATTTGCGCCGCATCACAAGTTCCAGGAGAACAGTCCCCAATGTTGACAGGCCAAAACTTCATCGCTGGTGCTAGCCGCGCATCTGACTCAACTTTTCGTGCGGTGGACGCCGCCAGCGGTCAAACCTTCGAACCGGATTTCTATGAAGCGACCAGGGCTGACGTGGCCGATGCTTGCGAAGCGGCTGCTGCCGCGCAAGGCTCTTACGGTGCGCTTCCTGCCGCAAAGCGGGCGGTATTTCTCCGTACTGCGGCAGCGAAGATTGATGCGCTTGGAGATCAACTCACGCAGCGGGCAATGCGTGAGAGCGGACTGCCAGAGGCGCGCCTTAACGGTGAGCGCGGACGGACAGTGGGCCAACTGCGAATGTTCGCCGACTACCTCGAAGCAGGGCACTGGCAGCGCGCGAGGGTTGATCACGCCGACCGCGAACGCACCCCGCCTAAGCCTGATCTGCGCTTGCGGATGGTCCCGCTTGGCCCAGTTGCAGTTTTCGGTGCGAGCAATTTCCCCCTCGCGTTTTCAGTAGCCGGCGGGGACACCGCTTCGGCTCTGGCGGCGGGCTGCTGTGTCGTGGTGAAAGGCCATCCAGCACACCCTGGAACATCCGAGCTGGTCGCCACAGCGATCAGTGAAGCTGTTGCCGAATGTGGTCTGCCAGGCGGTGTGTTCTCGCTTTTGAACGGTTCCGGGAATGCGCTGGGTGAGGCCCTGGTCAAAGATCCGCGCATCGCGGCAGTCGGTTTCACCGGATCGCGCGGGGGTGGGCTGGCGTTGATGGAGTATGCTGCCGCGCGTTCGGTGCCGATCCCGGTCTTTGCTGAAATGAGTAGCGTCAATCCGGTCATTCTCTTGCCCGGCCGGCTGGCCGAGGCTGCTGATACTCTCGGCACTGCCTATGCTGGTTCGCTTTCGCTCGGGGCCGGACAATTCTGCACCAATCCCGGTATCGTTCTAGGCGTCAAGGGCGCGGCACTCGACCGTTTTCGCACTTCTGCCATTGAAGCGCTTGCCGAGGTCGCGGCGCAAACCATGCTTACTCCGGCGATCCGCAAGGCTTTCGAAAGCGGCGTCGGCGCTTTGGCTGCTGATGCCGCCGCCACGGCTTGTGGTAAAGGAAAGGGCGACGGTGAGGCAGGCGCGCAGGCGCAAATTTACACGGTGAGCGGCGATGATTTCTTCGCTAACCCGGCGCTGGCTGATGAGATCTTCGGCCCGGTTTCGATCCTTGTGCAATGCAACGATATTAATGAGATTCATGCAATCTTGAAACGGATGGAAGGTCAACTCACCGCCACCCTCCATATGTCTCAGACGGATCATGACATCGCCAAGGCTTTGCTGCCTACGCTTGAAGGCCTTGCCGGGCGGGTCATCGCCAATGGTTGGCCGACGGGAGTCGACGTTACCCACGCGATGGTGCACGGCGGACCGTTCCCTGCCACATCCGATCCGCGCAGCACCTCGGTCGGAACAATGGCCATCGAACGGTTCCTGAGACCGGTCTCCTATCAAGATATGCCTCAAGAGTTGCTGCCTGCAGAACTGCAAGACGATGCGGGTGGAGTTGTAAGACTGGTCGATGGGGGGCTGCAGAAATAGCTTGCGTCGAGCTTTCCTGTGGTTGGGTGCGCCGCATTCCGGGCTTTCGGAAGGTGGGGGCCCTGTTCCTATTCGCGGCTGCCGCACAGGCTTGCATCGCTGATCACGACCTGACGGGCAACAATGCGCCGCCCCTGGAAGCTGTGGAGCGCCACGTCCCACTCGCGCTCGATTTTCATGGGCCCACTTTAAGCGAGACTGGCGACTTAAACCCTTTTACCGATTATCGCCTGACCGTAACGTTTCAGCCTCCGGCCAAGGGTCCGCCTATTGCGGTTAGAGGCTTCTATGCTGCCGATGGCAATGCGGCTGAAAGCGGTGCTGTTTCCGGTCCGGTGTGGCGTGCGATGTTCACTCCTGACCGGCTTGGGGAGTGGCAATGGGAGGCAAGGCTGTCTCGCGCCCCTGACATCGCCATTGATCGAGATTTCGGCTCCGGCGAGACGGTTGATCTGAGCATCTCTTCGGGCCAGTTCGAGGTCGTGCCATCCTCTGTCGTTGGCACGGATTGGCGCGCTGAGAACAATGGACGCCTGCTTGCTCGCGACGGAAAATTCATCCGGTCAGGATCTGACGAGGTTTGGCTCAAAAGCGGGGCGAACAGCCCGGAGAATTTGCTCGCTTTCGTTGATTTCGACAACACGTACCGCATCGGCGACAACGCCAGAGATGGAGAATCCGATGGTGGAAATGTAATCCATAGTTTCGCTCCGCACGGGCTCGACTGGAAGCCCGGCGATCCTGAATGGGGCGTGGCGCGCGGACGAAACCTGATCGGAGCGCTGAATTATCTGGCAGGTCAGGGCGTAAATGCGGTGTATTTTCTGACCTGGAATGTCGGAGGGGACGGCAAAGACGTCTGGCCCTTCCTCAATCCTGACGATCCGACCCGCTTCGACGTGAGCAAACTGGATCAATGGGAGAGCGTGTTCTCTCACATGCAATCGCGCGGGATCGCGCTACACGTCGTGTTGCAGGAAACCGAGAATGAGCTTGCGATGGATGAGGGCAATACGGGCCGGATTCGCAAGCTCTATATGGCAGAAATGGTCGCGCGCTACGCCCATCACAATGCGCTGATCTGGAATCTGGGCGAGGAAAATGGCCCTGTTCACTGGCGTCCAGAGGGTCAGGATGACGCACAGCGCCAGGCCATGATTGACTGGTTGAGCGCCATCGATCCCTATGATCATCCGGTTCTGCTGCACACCCATGCCGAAAGCGCTGACAAGGACAGGATTGCCGGACCCCTGCTTGGATATCCGGGGCTCGATGGCCTCTCGCTTCAGGTTTCGGATCGAACCGATGTCTATGCTGAGACCGTCAAATGGGCGCGTCTTTCGCAGGCAGCGGGAAGGCCCTGGCTTATCAGCATGGATGAAATCGGGCCGTGGCAGGATGGCGCTGTGCCTGATAATGTCGCAAGCGACAATCACAGCTCTCTTATTCGGCATGCCCTGTGGGGTCACTTGCTGGCGGGTGGATCAGGTGTCGAGTGGTACTTCGGTGCCCATCACGACCACAATGACCTGTCGGCTGAGAATTTCAGATCGCGGGAACGGTTGTGGCGCGCAAGCAGCGCGGCACGGAAAATGCTAGCTGAACAGATGGATTTGGGCTCTGCAGAGATATGCGATGAGTCATGGACAGTTCTTCCGTGTCTGTCCGGCCCCAGTGATGATGGGCGATCGGATATTGCAATCGTCTATGTCGCAGCTGGACAAACACTTGATAAGACATTGATCGAACGAGCCGAAAGCGTGCAGTGGCGCGACCCCCTCTCAGCGAGCAAGGCGATTGAGAAAACCGAAACGATTGATGGTGTGGCGCTGATCTACGGCGTCAATTTCGATGCAAACCGCCAGTAGTGTCTGGAGTTCGCCGCAGCCGCTAGCGCGATTGAACCCACGATTATGGACGATTTCAACCGCGTAACCACCAATCTGCCAGAACTTCTGACCTCGCTACGCTGATTTTCCAGATTCTTTCAAATCTTCCCATGGCGGGACTTTCGCGGAAGGGGGCTTGAAGCCGTATGAGCCGGAGTGCTTATATGGACTAATGCGTAGAAAGCCCTTTCGGAGTCAGTCTCATTGACCTCGGTTTTGAAGCTCTTGCGGGAACGGGGAGGCCGGCTGGCTGCCTCTCGTCTGCGCGCAATCGTTCAGCCCATGCGCCGCGATGGTCACGCTGTAATGCTTCACAACGGCCGAAGCGGGAGCACGTTGCTTGGCGACATGCTTGACCAGAACCCGGCCATATTCTGGGATGGCGAAACGATAGAAAAGCGCCTGCATCAACGCAGCGAGCGCGAGGATGTCGGCATCGACAAGCTGTATGGCAAGCTTGATGTGGAGACGGAACTGGCGGCAATTCGGCAGCGCATGAGCTCCCGCTGCGGCAACCGGATATTCGGGACCGAACTGCAAGATTACCATCTCGATATGCTGGGCGCATCCTTGCCTGACATGATCGAACAGCTTCGGCGGGTCGGCTTCACCAAATTCATTCTTCTGGAGCGCAATTATCTGCGCAAGATCGTATCGCATCTCGTGGCGACACAAAAGCGCAGGCATCATGTCAGCGCTGAAACCAAGGTTACGGTAGATCCGATTCGCATCAATCCCGATCGGATTTATATCGGTCACACCTTCACGACCTTGCAAAACGTCCTGGAGCAATACCGATCTTTCGCCGAAGCTGCTCGAGCGAATGTGAACGGCGGTGACCTGTTGGAGCTCAGTTACGAAAGT
The DNA here is from genome assembly GCA_938015255.1 of uncultured Erythrobacter sp. Taxonomy (GTDB): domain Bacteria; phylum Pseudomonadota; class Alphaproteobacteria; order Sphingomonadales; family Sphingomonadaceae; genus Erythrobacter. The sequence continues at coordinate 8,001 of CALLQC010000006.1, read as the reverse complement.
GACATCGAGACAGACCCGAACGTGGCCTGCGCGCGGGTGTGCGACTTTCTAGGCGTCGAAACACACCAGGCGGCGATCAAATTCGGCAAGACCACAAATGTGCCTTTGAACGAGGTCGTCGAGAACTATTCCGAAGTAGCCAGTGCGCTCGATAAATCGGGCTTTGGCTCATTGCTGGATAGCGCCGGCTGAACTTTTTCTGGCAAGTCCCGCTTGTGCTTTGCAGGAACGCCGGCGACCAGGGTGTTCGGGGCTACGTTTTCTGTGACAAGCGAGCCGGCGGCGACAATCGCACCGTCCCCGATTTCGACGCCGCCCAGTATCGTGCAGCTTGCACCGATCCAAACTCCATCGCCAATCGTTATCGGGTCAAACCTGTGTTTACCGGCGCGGCGTATCGCATCGCCGATCTCATGATTGTCCGTTAGCAGGCGCGAAAACGCTCCGATGGAGACATTGCGTCCAATCTTGCAATGCGGCCGAACAAAGCAATCTCTGTTCAAAAAGGTGTGTTCCCCGATCCGAAGCGGGGCGTGAAGCTCACTGTTGCGATAGATGGTCACTCCAGCCCCGATAACAGCTTCACCGGAATTGCGCTGGAAGACGACGTTTTCTTGGAGAGCAATACGGCTTTCAGACCGGACAAATTCAGGCAATTCAGATCGCTGGGCACGGGCTTGCAAAAGGGACTTGACCTTCCGCTTCACCCGATGGACCAAGCTGGCTTTTTCCATGTTGTTTAATCGGCACCCGAACAGACGCCGCCCCTGTATATTGCGTCGTTTTAGCTAACTTGGCTGATTGCCGTTTGACAAATCCGGCGCAAACTTGCCAGCATTTCGGTAAGCTGGTTCGATTATGGGGCATTGATGAACATCGAGGTGAAGAGATCAGCGTGTCAGAGGCGATAGCCCAGCGATATGACAGGGATGAAGGCCAATTCCGCGTTTCCGAGTTCCGCGTAGGCAGGAATGCGGCGATCATCGGCGCTTGTCTGCTCGTATTTTGCCTGCCTGCGCTCTTCGCGCTGTTCGAGCAGAATTTTCAAACCGAGGCCGGATCGCATACCCCGCTGATCCTGTTGCTCGGGCTTTGGACTCTTTGGCAATCCGTGGCTGCCAATCGTCATCTGACAATGCCTGTGTCGTCGTGGTTGATTGGCGGTCTGACCATTCTTCTGGGCGGGATCTATGTGGTGGCGAGCGCCATCAATATGGCGCTTGTGATGGCTTTTTGTGCATGGGTTGGCGGTGTTCTGGTGTTCTGGAGCGTTTTTGGTGGCCAGATGGTGCGCGCCTGCGCTTTCCCGCTCGCATTTCTCGGCCTTGCTGTGCCGCTTCCCTATTCGCTCTCCGTCGTTGCCAATGCCGATCTTCGCGTCTTCATGGCCGATCACGCCGTCTTTTGGGCCGACAAGCTCGGCCTGGACGTGGCATTTGACCGCAGCTCAATCTTTGTAAACCAGTACCGGCTTGCACTTGAGGCTGCCTGCGCGGGAACCAGCACCACCATCAGCCTGATCGCCTTTGTCCTGTTGTTTACCTATTGGTACCGGGGCGGCGATATGCGCCGCACAGCGATCAGTGTGGCGCTTGCCATTCCGATTGCGCTGATTGCCAATATCTTGCGGGTTCTCGTGCTGATAGTCGCTGTCGACCAGATGGGACTGCCGGTTTTGGACAGTGTGCTGCATCCGCTTGCGGGGCTGATCAGCTTTGCCTTGGCGCTCGTGCTGTTTCTGGCGAGTGACCGGCTGATACGGGCAACCCTGCGCCATATTGACAGGGTGGCTGGCTGATGGACCGGAGGACCTTTTTACTGCGCGGTGCGCTTTTGACCACAGGCGTGATGGCAGGGGCGGCGCGTCTCCGACCGCCCGCCCGGATTGGCTTCACTCCAGCCTCTGCTTTGCCCGACAAAGTTGGCGATTGGCGGTCATTTGTGCCCGAAGACGTCATTCTGCCTCAGGAAGATGCGCTCACGGGCAGGCTTTACGACGCGCTTGTCATCAAATCGTATTCACGAAAAGACCGGGCGCCGATTACAGCCGTGCTCGCTTACGGCGCAAAGCAGGACTATGCTTTTCAGATGCACCGACCCGAGGTATGCTATCCAGCGTCCGGTTTCTGGCTGCGCGCGCTCGAGCGTAGGCAGCTCAGCCTCGCAGGACAGAGCGTTCCCGGTAACATCATGCTGGCGAAGCGGGGCCGAAGGCAGGAAGCCGTCCTGTTCTGGACCCGGATAGGGAATGCTTTCCCACAAAGCCTGTCTGAACAACGGATCGCCGTTCTCGCGAATGCGGGCCAGTGGCAGGCTGCCGAAGGGATTTTGATGCGTTTGTCGGTGCAGGGCGGGGAGTTGGCGGCCGATGCTGCTGCGCTGGAGCGGTTCGCGGCCGAATTGGTCAGTCAGGCGGGCGCGGATGGAAGGCGGCTTTTTCTCGGTCCGTAATCATCGCGGGCGAAATGGTCTGAGCTTCACTGTGAAATAGGCAATCGTCAGGAGAATAAGAGGAATGGCAAATAGATCGTGCCCCTCATTGCCGAGCCAGTTTGCGCCAGCGCAGCCGACGGCGCATAAGACATAATGAGCCGTATGGTCATTATGGGGCGGGGGAGCGAGCGAGCGTTGCAGGTAGACAAGAGCAATGACGGCAAAAATCGCGACCGTGACAAAGTCATATGGTGTCTTCATCCGGCAGGGATGCCTTTGCGCAAGGCGGTTGGCAAGGCGGGAAAATGTTCGCCGGTAATCGCCATCGCGCTTGCGATCTCGTCATGCGGTGTCCCTGAGCCAGACGGACAGGTGCTTGCCGTTGTTGATGGTGAAGCGATCACGCAGTCAGAATTGCGGCAGGCGTATGAGCTGAGCGGTGCTGACGGGGAATCCCGCACAGTAGCAAACAGCGCCGTCGAGGAGATGGTTGATTTCAAACTGCTGGCAAAAGCGGCCAAGGATCGCGGCGCGGAGAAGACTGCAGAGTTTCATTTCGCCAAAAGAAGGGCGCAAGAGCAGCTGCTGATCGAGGCGCTACGACGCATCCTGAATGACGAAGCGCCTGAACCTGCGTCAGAGCAGATCGCCAACTTCATAGCCGCAAACCCGCAAAGCTTTTCGCGCCGCAAAGCCATCGCCTTGGAGGACAGAGCCAGTGGAAACCTCCAATGGGTGGATACTGCAAATCTGACACTGAGAGCCGAAGTTTTTGACGGATTGGCGGTAGGACAGGATGTGGAGGTCGCGCAGCGCGTCTGGCGTATTGCGGAGATCAGACCGATCGCAGTATCGCAGGCTGACCAACGAAAGCTTGCAAAACAGCAGTTAACGGAGGTATCAGTTAACCAAGAACTGGCCCGGATCCTGCAGGAATATCGGGCAGAGTCGGTCGTAAAATATAAAAACGGCTGGGGGCCGAGCGCTCGATAAAGAGTGCAATTGGGGGGAGCGGGCAGTATACCCGTTTGACTTGATAGGGGACTGACCATTTCGGATGATCGCAAACATGTAAGCACGCGTACGATTGGGTATGTCGGGGTGATATGGGGCGTTATCGTTCTGGCTGTCCTGACGTGGCAGTTCGTCACCTATCGCGGGATAATGGCCTCAATAATCGAATGGCAATTCGCCCGGTTCGATACAAGTTTCCCCATTCTCACCCTGTCGGTTCTCATCCTTCTGCTGCTGAGCCCCATACTCCTGATCTTGCTGTTCCGAATAAATAAGGCACGCAAGAAGCCAGAAACCAAAACAGTCGCCGAAGGCATTCGCCGATCAAAGCTGATCCGAAAATTCCTTTGGGCGATTTCAGGTGGTTTGCTGCTGGCCGCAGCAGTGACTGCGCTGATGGGTTGGACCACTGGCGGCGCGCAGGAAAAGCCGGTTACGGTCACTGTGGGCGAGCTGGAACAAGGCGCAGACGTGGAAGGCATGGTCCGGATAAAGGGCAATCTTCAGCTCGACCGGATCGGATTTTTCGAAGATCGTCTGCTCATGTTTGGCAGGACGCTGTGGGTAGCCCCGGCGACAAGTGCAAAATCCGATGGCGAGATCGCGCTTTTTGTTGAAATCGATCAGGATCGCTCCGGTCCGGCTGAGGCGACCGAGCTAACCGGCTTTCTGCGTCAGGCCGGCGTGCCGGGTGAGCTGCGTACTTTGTATGGGTATGCTGGCTATAATGTGCGCCAGCCAACCTATCTGCTCTTCAGATCGGCGGATTCCGCCAAAGCACCGATCTACGGTGCAGCGGTAGACTTCCTGCTTCTGGCGCTGATTTTCTTCCTGTTCGGATTGGTGCAGACCGTCCGAATTAAGGGACTGGAACGTAAGGGCTGAAACCGGCTTTCGGCACACTGCCGGTCTGGGCATTGCCAAAGGCTGGCTTACGGGAATTTACGTGAATTTTACATCTTCGCGATAGCACCGCGAATATGGCTGATTTCCAAGCCCTTTTTGCGATCGCAGTTTCTGCAGTTCTGGGCACTCTGGCCCTTACAGCTGATCTTTGGTCGCCCCACGCGAGGCAGTATGTTCCTGCGGCACATTGGCTGGCGGCAGAAGTCGCACATCAACCAAAACCTGTGCCTGACGCAGTTGAGAAGGTGCCCGGCACCAGCCCATTAGTAGTGAAGCGCTCGCCCGAGGGTTTCTATTTCGTCACTGCGTCGCTCAACGGTGTACCAACGCGTTTCATGATCGATACCGGCGCGAATACGATGGTTATCAAGCAAGCTGACGCAGACAAGGCCGGCCTTGTGCCGAGGGGCACCGTGCGAATGCAGACGGTGGGCGGTGAGATCCGCGCCCCCAAAACTCGTATCCCTATGATGACCTTGGGGACCAGTGAGGCGCTTCATGTCGAAGCCGTGATCGTCGGTAATCACCTTGAGACATCGCTGATCGGTACAAAGGCTCTTGCACAGTTTGGTCCCGTAATTCTGGATGGACCCAAACTTGCCCTGACAGGCAGAAATGACATGCCAAGGGCAAGTCACGCGCAGCGATAATTTACAAGGTTCGCCAAAGGCGGCCCCTTTTCAGTCGCAAGCAGTAAGGGCTGTTAGGCCGCAGCAGGTTCGATACGAAGAGCGAGCCGTGCCTGGTGACGGAGCATCAGGCCAAGGGCAAACACCGCCATTATCATCATCAGCCAGCTGGAAGGTTCGGGGATTGCGGGAACGATCGGATCACCGCCGCCGCCGCCAGAGCCACCATCACCGGGATTTCCGGGATTGCCAGGGTCACCTGGATCTCCGCCTCCACCGCCGCCGCCATCACCAGCGACCGGGATGAGCGTAAGCGGGGTTGGGCCGAGGCCAAAGCTGCCGGGTGCGCCCAAACCTGGGGGTGGCAAATCACCTCCGCCAATCGGATTTGAAATACCGCCACCAACGGGCGGAAGAGTTCCAGGTCCGGTCGGGGAGTTTTGAGGTGGGCCAGACGGGCCCGGGCCAATAACTGTTCCAGGTCCGGGTGATGATTGCTGCGGCGGAATATTGCGGCGTGCAATGCGCGGGTTTGATCCGCGGCGCGTCGGATTTCCGGTCAGGTAAATCAGCTTGCCGCTTCCGCCAGTCAGCAGGTGTTCCGGGATCTTGTTCGCTTTGTTAGCGGCAAGGCCATTGGTCTCATAAAACAGCAAACCGCGTTTGTTCGTGGTAAGGAACGATGCTCCCAGCACGACCAGGCCGAGGAAAAGGAGAAGCAGAATCTGCTTGCCCGGCTCTTTCGCCGCCATACCGGATGCTGTTGGAGCGCCTTCGCCCGCCATCTAACCTGTTCCCTGTTTCTATCATCCAAATCGCGGGGTGCGATTCGCATGCTTAATACTTAGTAAACCACTTCTGCCGTCAAGTCGAATGACGCGCCGTCAATAGGAGCCCTTCGCGCCGAGAACGGCAGGCACGGTCATTGCCAGAATGCGGATATTATCGCCCACGCGGCCTTTGCGTACATAAACCACGTCGAAGGCTACACGGCGCCGGTAGTGCACATCATTACGGCCGCTGATCTGCCACAGGCCCGTGATGCCCGGCCTTACCGCGCAATAATGCGAGAAATAGCGGCCATAGCGTTCAGCCTCCGCTTCAACGATAGGACGCGGGCCTACCAGGCTCATCTCTCCGCGCAGCACGTTGAACAGCTGCGGCAATTCATCGAGGCTGCTCTTGCGCAGGAAATTGCCCAGCATGTGGATGCGAGGATCATCTTTCAGCTTTTGGTCGCGGGCCCATTCCAGCCGCGCCTTGGCGCTGCTTGCAAGGAGGGCCTCCAACCGGCGCTCGGCATCGACTTCCATCGTGCGGAATTTGTAGCAATCGAACAGTTTGCCTCCGCGCCCGATACGCTTCTGTTTGAAAAGAACCGGGCCGGGCGATGCGATCATAATGGCAAGAGCCACCAGCAGCATCAGCGGCATTGCAAGAATGAGAACGAAGAGCGCTCCCACACGGTCGATGGCTTGAGCCATGACCGGATCGTTCACGATCAGATCGCGCTTTTGTAAGATCTTAGGCGGTTCGTACCGCGCCAATCTGCCAGTGGTAATCCCCGACATCGCTGATTCCCCAATGCTGCACTGCGTCATGGGTAATGGCTTATCGAAAAATTAACAAGTTATAAACCTGTTCATGGCGCGCAGTACGGGTGCGCCCCAATCTGGAACGTAAAATCTTGTAAGTGTTGCGACCGAAACCGCAGCGTTAATCAGACGAACAATAATCCGATCTGAAAAACGATCGCCCAGCCAAGGGTCATTCCGCTCGCAAGAATGGCGAGCCTGACTGCCGGGCTGTACTTTTCGTCGCTGTGTGGCTGTATCGCAGAACTCTTGACGCGTATTCCTACGCTTTGATGTCTGCTTATCGCTTCACTGACGTGAAACTGATGGCCGTGTGCCTTCAACATCGCGTTCGCTCCCGTTTTGGCTCTTTTCGGCCTTTTGGGGAGGATGCCTTAACAATTTACAAATTTCTACATTAAAAATTGTACCGAATGCCAACAGCCAGCGATGTCTGGTCAAAATCGAACAAGCCAGTCCGTTCGTAATACTCGCCTTCCACGACCATGCTCCAATGTCTGTCTAGCCTGTAATCCGCCAGAAAGGCCACATTCCACTGGTCACCATCAAAGGGAGAATTGGTCTGATCAAGCTCCGCATAACTGGCGCGGCCAGACAGGATCAGATTGCGCAAGGCTTCGTGTTCGACAACGAGCACGCCTTCGGTGCGAACCAGGCCGCTGAGCAGAGGATTGATCGTTTCATCGACTTGCCGGATGCCACTGACCTTGATCGAGGTGAGCGGCGATACATTCCATAAAAGATCGGTCTGAAACGCGAACCCTTCCACCTGGCCGAGCGTAGGATCGTCAAAATCCTGCAGCAGATAGCCCGCCCGCACATCGAGATAGAGCAGCTCGGTTACCTGCTGACGATATCCTACTTCCAGCCTGCCGCCGCTTGACGATCTGTCGAGGAAATTGGTGGTGATGCCCAGATTGTTTGTAATAGGGGCAAGCTGATAATTGCGGGTATCGGCGGTGAGCTGGACATAAACTTCCTGATCGCGGGCCCGCGAATAGGAAAGCCGCGCCGAACCGCCGTAAACCTGGAAATCCCGGAAAGCGAGATCGAACCGGGTGCCATTGATCGTGGCAAATCCATCATACTCAACCGCACGGGCTCGGCCGCCAAGACTCAGGCGCACCGGCCCGAAATCTTGCGTAATACCCAGATCGCCGCGCAGATCCGTGAATGAAATGGGGGCAATAACGGTCCCGAAACTGTCAATGTCGCGGCGCCGTTCATTGTTGCGGTTAATGCTGGCGCCCGCGCGCAGCTCAGTTCCCGTACCGATTCCCGAACGTCCGCGAATATCGATCCCGAACTTTTCAGCATCTTCGGAACTTGTATCGACAAACTGGCGAAGACCGGCAGAAAGGTTGATCCGCAATTCGCTGGTATCGCGCCGATCAACGAGCAGAACGCGGGGCGTTACCGAGAAG
>CALLQC010000005.1 GCA_938015255.1 uncultured Erythrobacter sp. | reverse complement strand
CGTCATGCCGAACTTCTCCCCCCATTCGCGTTTGGCTGGGTTGAGGTCGACGCCCACGATCCGGTCGGCCCCCGCCATCCGTGCACCCTGGATCACGTTCAGCCCGATCCCGCCAAGCCCGAACACGACCACATTGTCGCCGGGCTGCACCTTGGCCGTGTTGGTTACGGCACCTACGCCGGTCGTCACCCCGCAGCCGACATAACAGGCGCTTTCAAACGGAGCGTCCGTTCGTATCTTGGCGACTGCAATCTCAGGCAGGACCGTGAAGTTCGAGAAGGTTGAACAGCCCATATAGTGGTAGATCGTCTCGCCCTTATTGCTGAAGCGCGAGGTGCCGTCGGGCATCAGGCCCTGCCCCTGCGTCGCGCGGATTGCGCTGCACAGATTGGTCTTGCCGCTCAGGCACATTTTACACTGACGGCATTCCGGCGTGTAGAGCGGGATGACGTGATCGCCGGGCGCAACCGAAGTCACACCCGCGCCAACTTCACGCACCACGCCAGCGCCCTCATGTCCGAGAATGCTCGGAAACAGCCCTTCGCTGTCCAGCCCATCAAGCGTGTAAGCATCGGTGTGGCACAGGCCGGTCGCCATGATTTCGACCAGCACTTCGCCCGCTTTGGGACCTTCGAGATCAAGCTCGACGATCTCCAGCGGTTGCTTCGCTTCGAATGCTACGGCGGCTCGGGTCTTCATGGGCGCTCCCTCCATTTCGTTTGGAGAGAGCGCAACACGGCTTAGGCTACCGCGTCAAGACGCTGTAGTACCCTCCGCAGGACGATGTGCTTTGCGCTCGTCAAGTTCGTCGACAAAACCGTGGTTCACATCGCGGTGCTCGGCTTCGTCGGCACGCACGGCGATGATGACATCGCGCAGCCGCGCGTTTTGCGGCAACTGCCAGTAATCAATTGCCAACTGAGGTGCGGGCACATTCTCATGCCTTCCCGCATCAACTTCGGCCAGATAGCTGGTGTAGCTGATCACGGCCTCTTCTTCGAAGTACCCGACCACACGGTGTGCGGTGCGCGGGGCAAACAGGTAGAGGAAGAAGTAAAGGTTGTAGAAGACCAACTGGGTGGCTGCGATCAGGAACCGCTCGAACGCATTGGGCTGAGCGATCTCGATGAAGGTCATCAGATGCATCCGCTCGTTCTCTGCTTCGTCGAGCAGAGTGCGGATCCAGCCTTCATCATCGCGCATTTTGCGAAGCGCGGTCAGGTGTTGCCACAGCCCGCCAACCATGCCTGGAACGGCCGCCACAGTTTCGAGCACCACGGCGCGGTGGCCATAACGCTTGGCGAAGAATGTATCGGCAAAGAAACGCAGCAACTTGACGAAGCCGAAAGCGATCTTGTCGCTCCGGGTCACCGGCGCAACATGGGCGGTCAGGTCGGCATCGTAGTTGACTTGGCGAACGGGCGGAGCGGGCTTTACGTGTTGCATTTGACGGCCTCTTTGGCGCGAAAGTTGAGAGTATGTTTCACTTAACTCAACGCGCACTTGGGCCTTTTGCTCCCGAAAGCCTATGCGATTCTCGGCAGCATATGTTCTGTCTGATGCAACTAAGCGAAGCCCAGGCTCTCTGCTACGTCGACATTGGCAATCTTGCCCGCATGCACATTCAGCCCAAGCGCCAGATGCGGATCATCCTCACACGCCTTCATGCCCTTGTTTGCCAAGGCTAATCCGAACGGCATCGTCGCATTGTTGAGCGCATAGCTGGACGTATGCGGCACTGCGCCCGGCATGTTGGCGACGCAGTAATGGATGATGTCGTCGACCAGATAGGTCGGGTTTTCATGCGTTGTCGCTTTGGAGGTTTCAAAGCACCCGCCCTGATCGATTGCGACATCGACCAGCACCGCGCGGTGCTTCATCAGCCCAAGCATTTCGCGGCTGACGAGACGCGGCGCGTTCTTGCCAGGCACCAGCACCGCGCCGATCACAACATCGGCATCGGTGATCGCGTCTTCGATCGTGCCGGCATTCGAGTATCGCGTGGTGGCGCGGCCTTCAAACAACTCGTCGAGCTCGCGAATGCGCGGCAATGAGCGATCGATGATTTCGACATTCGCGCCCAGACCGACGGCCATACGCGCCGCATGCGTGCCGACCACGCCTCCGCCGATCACCACGACCTTGGCCGGAAGCACGCCGGGGACACCACCCATCAGGATGCCGCGACCGCCATTGTTCTTGTGGCTAGAATGCGCGCTGGCTTCGACTGCGAGACGGCCGGCGACTTCGCTCATCGGGGCGAGCAGCGGCAGCGAGCCATCAGGCGCGGTTACCGTCTCATAGGCGACTGCAGACACGCCGGATTCCATCAATCCGCGCGCCTGATCGGGATCAGGGGCGAGGTGGAGATAGGTGAACAGGATCTGCCCTTCGCGAAGCTGCACCCATTCGTTCGGTTGCGGTTCTTTCACCTTCACGACCATGGCGGCGCGGGCGAACACTTCCTCAGCGCTGTCGACGATCTGCGCACCGATTGCGCGGTAATCCTCATCGGTCTTGCTGATCCCCATCCCGGCGTTGGTCTCTACGATCACTTCGTGACCCGCAGCGACATATTCGCGCACGGCTTCTGGTGTCAGACCGACACGGTATTCGTGGTTTTTGATTTCCTTGGGGACGCCGACCAGCATGATTCGCTCCTGCGATTGGGGGTGTCATTCGATAACTGACGCGCAACATAATTTCAATCGAGAGTAAGCATGCTCCGATCGAAAATTCAGTTTGGGCCAGTGTTGCTTTCCTACTACCGTCCATTCATGGCAATTCGAAGCCGGGCTGAAGGCTAATAATCAGGCCTTCTCCCGCCAGAGTGTCAACTTCGCTGAATTCGAAATTATTATTATAATTCAGCACTATAAATTCAGAATTGCGGGGTGACATAGTGTCAACTTTGTCACCTTCACAGGATCGAGGACCGCAGGCATGACCGACTATCCCAAACTGAAGATGTTCATCGGCGGCGAATGGATCGCGGATGGCGGTGCCGGAACCATGCCTGTCACCAATCCCGCGAATGAGGCGGTGCTGGGCCAATGCCCGAAAGCTTCAGCGGAGCAGCTCGATGCAGCGCTGGCCGCGGCGGATCAGGGCTTCGCCATCTGGAGCCGCACGCCAGGCATCGAGAGATATCGCATTCTGCGGCGCGCTGGCGAGTTGCTGCGTGAGCGCGCTCCGGACATCGCAAAGGTCATCACCGCTGAAATGGGCAAGCCGCATGCACAGGCTTTGCCAGAGGTCGCAGTGTCCGGCGATGTGATCGACTTTCTGGCCGAGGAAGCGAAGCGCCAGGGCGGGCGTTTGGTGCCGGTACGCAGTCCGTCGCTCCTGTCACAGCAGGTGACGCATGAGCCCGTCGGTCCGGCAGTGCTGCTGACGCCGTGGAATTTCCCGGTGAACTTGCCGGCGCGCAAGCTGGGCGGTGCATTGGCCGCCGGTTGCTCGGTCATTTTCAAGCCCGCCGAGGACACCCCGGCGAGCGCGCAATTGCTGGTCGAGTGCTTCGTCGACGCGGGTCTGCCAAAGGGCGTTCTCAACCTCGTTTATGGCGACCCCGGACCTGTGTCCGAGCATCTGATCGCCTCCCCGATCACCCGCAAGGTCAGCTTCACCGGTTCTACGGCGGTGGGCAAACATCTGGGTGCATTGGCCGCGCAGGGGATGAAGCGCTTCACGCCTGAGCTGGGCGGACACGCACCGGTCGTGATCGGTGAAAGCGCCGACTTCGAGCGCACTTTGGCAGCCTGTGTCGGCGGCAAGTTCCGCAATGCCGGGCAAGTCTGCGTTTCGCCTACGCGGTTCCTGGTGGCTCGCGGCATTTACGACAAGTTCGTCAGCGAATTCGCCGCGCGTGCTTCGGCTATTTCGGTCGGCGATGCTGGCGCGGATGAAAGCGTCGAGATGGGGCCATTGGCACACGAACGCCGGATCGCGGCGATGGAGAACGTGCTTGGAGACCTTGGCGGCGACAAGGGCGAGATCGTGACTGGTGGTTCAGCAATCACGAATTCAAACGGGTTCTTTTTCCAGCCAACCGTGGTTGCGAACCCGGCACCCGATAGCAGGCTGATGACCGAGGAACCGTTCGGTCCGGTCGCCGGTATCGTGCCGTATGACTCAATCGAGGAAGCCGTGCGGATCGCCAATTCGCTGCGCTACGGATTGGCATCCTATGCCTTCACCGGGTCGCTGGACGAGAGCGCCTATCTCGGACGCGCGCTGCGGTCGGGAATGGTCGCGATCAACCACTTCTCGGTCTCATCGCCCGAAACGCCATTTGGCGGCGTCGGTGACAGCGGGTTTGGATCGGAAAGCGGTGAGGAAGGCTATCTCGGCTACACCGAGACCAAGCTGGTCACCATCGGGAAATCAGGTGCTTAGCCCGATAAGTTAGCCGGCCAGCGGCTAACACAGAATGCTTCAACCGCGCGAAAGCAGTCGCGAAAACAGCGAGCGGCGTCTCGGCATCGGGCGGATCCGTCCGTAACGCGCACGGCGCGAAAGCTCGTCTCCAAAGCACACAGTCCGGCCCATGGCATCCGGCCCGCTAGAGATGATTGTTGGTTTTTCCATTCGCGGCGTCCCCGATTCGCGACTTATTATTACCGTAAGCTAACAGGGAAAGTGTGGAAAACTGAGTCAAAAGTTGTCGTTTCCATACAATTTTACGTTTTTGGCGGTTGAAGCGGACCTCAACGATCCGTTCGAACCGCTCCGGCCTCGCGCACCGCTTCAAGCGTCGGGTAGCCATTGACCGCCATCAGCAAGTCCGCCTCGGCCAGGATCGAACGCAGCACCCACTCCGCCCCTTTCGCCCCGCCCAGTGCCAGTCCGTAAGTGTAGGGACGGCCCACTCCCACGGCGGTCGCACCCAATGCCAAGGCCTTGACCGCGTCGCTGCCCGAGCGAATTCCGCTGTCAAACAGGACCGGCAGATCGCCTGCGGCTTTCACCACATCACCCAGCAGATCGATGGTCGCGATGCCGCCATTGGCCTGACGCCCGCCGTGATTGGAGCAGTAGATCGCATCGGCTCCATGTTCGACCGCTTTGCGCGCATCGTCCGGATGGCAAATCCCTTTGAGCACAATCGGCAGGTCGGTGACCGACTTGAACCATTCGATATGCTCCCAGGTCAGCACCTGCCCGAAGGTCGCGGCCCAGATCATGATCGCCGTCTGCATGTCCTCTTCGGGCGGCTTCGGCAGCAGCTTGAGGAATTCCGGATCGGTCATGTAATTCTGAAGCACCTTGCCGCGCAGTTGCGGAAAGTTCGACGCATTCAGATCGCGCGGTCGCCAGCCGGTCACCCAAGTGTCCAAGGTCACCACCAGCGCCTTGTAACCCGCCTTCTCGGCGCGCTTGATCATGCTCTCGGCAACATCCTTGTTGCGAGAGGTGTATAGCTGGAACCACGGCGCCGTGTCGCCGCACGCGGCATAAACATCCTCGAGCGGATCGTTCGAAAGCGTCGAGGCGCAGAATGGAACGCCAGTCGCCGCCGAAGCCTGCGCTGCTGCGATATCGCCGTGGCGATCCTGCGAAGCTTCCCCGTTGAGGCCAATCGGAGCCATGAACAGCGGGTTGTCGTATTTCTGGCCGAAGATCTCGATCGACAGGTCACGCTCACCGCAATCGACCATCATGCGCGGGATCATACCCCAGTGATGAAACGCGTCGGCGTTCTGGTCCTGCGTATGCTCATCGCCGCAGCCGCCGGCGACATAGTTCGTCATCATCGGCCCGAGCGCCTCGTGCGCGCGCTTTTCCAGCGTGGCGAAATCGACCGGATAATCAGGCAGTTTGCCTTGCAGACCGGCGTTATAGATCTCGTTCTGCATCGCGCCGAAATAGCTCATCTTGTGTCCTCTCCTGCGTCTCTCTTTGACGCGGAGATTGAGCCGATGCGCAAGCGCCCGGCAAGCGATTTTATCGGATCAACTGACGAGCCGCTGGATTTGGGGCCGCACTTTGAGGAACCGGACATAGAGCCATTCAAGCACGCGCAACACGGCGCGATTGCGGGCTACCCGCCCCAACCATCGCATGCTCGGTATCGCCCGCCACATCGCCGCGAAAGCCTCTGCTCCGCTCAACACGCGGCCATCTTCCTCGGCGTGGAACCGCGCAAGCAATTCGCGCTGATCGATGGGGCAGGACGGGTCAGCGTCTTCGGACACGTCGACGAAGTCGATGGCCCTGTCACGGTCGAGCCGCCGCATCAGCGCAATCTCGCGTTGGCACAGCGGACAGGCACCGTCGAACCAGACTTTCAGCTTGGGAGAAGACGCATCGGACACACCCCCTGAATGCATCCTCCCCGCTTTCGTTCCGCTACTGCTTGATGAACCGCACCGCCGCGCCGCCCGACGACGCGAGCGGCAGCGTCATGGTTTCACCTGCTGTCAAATCGCGGCTCTCGATCACGTAGCTGTAGGGATTGGTGTCCCAATGCGCGTCATCGCCATCGCGATAGACCTGCGCCGTGTAGGTCGCGCCCGGCTCGAGGAAGTCGAGCGTCACGGTGACATTGCGAGCCGTCGCGTCGGTGACTGCGCCAAGGAACCAGTCGGTCCCGCCGCGCTCCTGCCGCGCGATCGCGACATATTCGCCGACTTCGCCTTCGAGCGCGACGCTCTCCTCCCAGTCGGCTGGCACATCCTTGATGAACTGAAACGCCTCCATACGCTCCTCATAATGCTCGGGCAGATCGGCCGCCATTTGCAGCGGTGAATAGAGCACAACGTATAGCGCGAGTTGCTTGGCCAGTGTTGTCTGAGGCCTGTTCGAAGCATCGCCGCGCTGCATATCTTCACGCACCGGCGGCTTCTCATTGGGCCGCAGGTTGAAGATGCCCGGTGTGAAATCCATCGGGCCGCTCAGCATGCGCGTGTAAGCGAGGATCGAGATATGCTCGGGTGGATTGGGTGGCGTGCCCCACGCGTTGAACTCCATTCCCCGAGCGCCTTCACGGGTCATCCAGTTGGGATAAGTGCGGCGAAGTCCCGTATCCTTGACCGGCTCGTGTGCGTTGATCGAAATCTTGCGCTTGGCGGCCTCGCGCACGGCGTGCAGGTGATGGTCGACCATGAATTGACTGTCGTGCCATTCATATTGTTTCACGCCATCTTCGTCATAACTGACGATATCGCCCGCATCGGCGACGTAGCCGGTCTTCACCTGCGTAACGCCGACCTTTTCGTAAAGGTCATATGCGTCGCCCATCTGCGCTTCGTAATT
The DNA here is from genome assembly GCA_938015255.1 of uncultured Erythrobacter sp. GTDB lineage: Bacteria > Pseudomonadota > Alphaproteobacteria > Sphingomonadales > Sphingomonadaceae > Erythrobacter. Next base: position 26,070 of record CALLQC010000005.1, on the reverse strand, counting down.
GGCGACATTGCCGCTCGTTTCGTGGTGGCCGATAATCCGCACACCCTTCGACATAGCGTATTTGCTCAGCTCCTCGAGATCGAAATCGGGATAGGCTTCGGTGAAATTGAATAGCTCACCATTGTTGAACCAGTCGCCGTCCCAGCCGATGTTCCAACCCTCGACCAGCACGCCTTTGAACCCATGCTCGGCAGCGAAATCGATATAGCGCTTCGTGTCTTCATTGTTGGCGCCGTGGACACCGTCATTGCCCCAGGTGCGCTCGCGAATATGCATCGCCCACCAGATGCCGACATACTTGCCGGGCTCGACCCATGAAACATCGCCCAGCTTGTTAGGCTCGTTGAGGTTCAGGATTATGTCGGAGTTGATGAGACCAGCCGCGTCAGGCGCGATCTGGATTGTGCGCCAGGGCGTCTTGAATGGCGCTGTAGTGTGCACCTTGATACCGTCTGATCCTGGGCGCAAAGTCGCTTCGAAACTGCCGGGACGCAGCGCCAGCAGTGACATTCCCGAATAGTCGACCAGCGCGGCCTCATGGATTGAGATGTGCAGACCGGAAGGTTGACGGAAGGTCACAGGCGTGTGCGCATCATCGACCACGGCCGCCTTGCCCGTGCGGTAGATGTATTCGTAGCGGTTGAACTGGCGGCTGGGGGTCCACCAGGCATCGGCGTCCGCGCCGATATTGAATTGAGTTAGCTCGTCAGTGATGCGGATATCGCCGCCGAGGGCTTCGGTCGGCAGCAGCTCATAGCGAAATCCGAGTCCTGAATCGAATACGCGAAACGTCACGACCATCGCGCGAGCCGGGCCTTTATTGGGAATGAAACCGACCCGCATCTCATTATAATGATTGCGCACCAATCGCCGTTCACCCCAGGGCTGCTCCCACGTTTCGTCGGTGGTCGTGTTGTCGGCCGTCCCGCGGATTTCCAGCTCCTCTTCGAACCCATGATGATCGGCAAAAAGCAGCCCGAGCCGCGCAGCTGGCATCACCTCCTCGCCATTATAGGAAACGGTGTAAGTCGCGTGTCCGCCATCGTCCGATACAGCAACGGTTATCTGACCATCAGGCGAGCTAACCTCGATGGTCTCTGCATGGACAATTCCGCTGGCCAGCGCACCGTAGGCACTGGCTGCAAGACAAAGAGCGCGCAAGTTCATTATGTGGTCCTCCCGGCAGAGCAGCTTCAACCCACGAGTGTGGGCATTGCAAATTTATGCAAATTTCTCTCTTAACCACTCACACAATATCGTATTTCGCCTTTCATCCAAGCCAAATTTGTGCAAATTTTTGCATTGCGCTGGTGTGTCCGGCGCCGGACAGAGGGGATATTCAATGACAGTAACGCGCCATGCCGCCTTGGCCAGCAGCTGTGCACTGGCGCTGGCTCTGGGTGCATGCGGGGGCGGTGGCGGGTCCACCACAGCCGGCAGCGGGCCCACTGGCGGCGGCGGGACCCCTTCCCCGCCTCCGGTAGCGTCAGCGACTCTGCCCGGAGGCCCGAACACGACTTTTTCCAATATGACCGGTGTCATGGGCATTGGCCATTCGTTCGGCTTCACCGCCGGTCTTAATCCGATGGTCGCGCAGTTTGCCGGTGGCGCGGCGTCAGGCGATATCGATAATGACGGCGATATCGACGTGTTCGTCGTGCGCGGCGATAGCGCCCCCAACCTACTTTACGTCAACCAAGGCGGCGCGCGGTTCGAAGAGCGCGCGCTTGCCGCAGGTGTTGCGTTCACTCTGGGCGGAGCCGAAAATGGCCGCCACAGCGGACCGACCTTTGGCGATCTTGACGGAGACGGCGATCTGGACCTGTTGCTCGGCGGGTTGGAAGGGGGACCAACTAAACTTTTTGCCAATGACGGCGCGGGCAATTTCACCGATGTGACGGACGGATCGGGCTTTGACGCCGCTTCTGCCGATCACACCATTTCGATAGCGCTCGGTGACTATGACGCGGACGGCGATCTCGATGTGCTTAAGGCGCATTGGGGCACGCCGCGCAATCCGACCATGCCGGGCGAGACGGAAACGCTCTGGCGCAATGATGGCGGCATGGTCTTCGCACCCGCAAGCCAGGTAAGCGGCATTGCGACGCTACTTGCTTTCGAACTGCCGCAGGGCGTCCTTGGCCCCAATTACGACTACACTTTCGCACCCGGTTTTGCCGATATCGACGGTGACCGCGATCTTGATATCCTGATGGTCAGCGACTTTCGCGGATCAAAGGTCCTCGTCAACAATGGCAACGGCACATTCAGCGCCGGCGCATTCTCGCCCGATGATGAAAACGGCATGGGCGCGGCTATCGGCGATTTCGACAATGATGGCGATTTCGACTGGTTCGTATCTTCCATTAACGGCAACCGATTGTTCGAGAATACAGGCAATGGCAGCTTCACGCGCAACGCAGCATCCGGCGTTGAGCCGGGTGGCTGGGGTTGGGGATCATGCTTTGCTGATTTCAACGGCGATGGCTGGCTTGATATCTACCAGACCAATGGCTGGGAGGCGGGTAAGGACCCTTCGGCATCGAATTATGTCGACGACACCACGCGTCTTTGGATGGCGCAAGGCGATGGCACATTCACCGATGAGGCCGCGGCCTCGGCCATTCAGGATACAGATCAGGGGCGCGGTGTCGTTTGCGACGATTTTGACAATGACGGCGATGTCGATGTGATGTTGCTGACTGCCGAGCCTGCAAACTCGGCATATCTATGGCGCAACGAGCTGAGCGGTGCGAACACCGTTTCAGTGCAGCTAAGCGGCAAAGCGCCCAATACGCAGGCCATCGGCGCGCAGATCAAACTGACGATCGATGACAGCACCCAAACACGGATGGTCGCGGTGAACAGCAATTTCAACGTCGCACAACTCGGCGCGGCAGATATTCGGCCTTGGCCCGCATGGTGAGGCAGGGCTGAGAGTTATCTGGCCTGATGGTACAGAGACTATCGTAGCCGCTGTAACGGCAGGACAAGCGCTCGTAATCGATCAACCTTGACGGGCTATTCAGCCGCCCGGAAAATGCGGTACTCCCACGGCGCAAGGGCAATGCCCCCTTCTCCATCGAAAGTCGTTTCTTCGCCAGAAAGCGCATCCACGTAAGAGCCGTGATGGCGCGCCAGTTCGAAGCGCACGTTTTGCGGTTCGGGCGACAGGTTAAACACGCCAAACACACGCCGATCGCCCGCGCCTCGCACAAAGCTCAGCACATCATTCGACGCGCTATTGGGCACGTCCACATAAGGTGCGCCATACCGGCCGTTCCACAGGGCGCGCTCTTCGGTCTTTAGTGCGATCAACTGGCGGAACAGGCTGTCATATCGCCCCTCCTTCCACGCAATCTCGTCCTTTTCGAAGAATTCGAGCTGCTTATCGAGATCGGCTTCCTGACCGTTATAGATCAAGGGTATGCCAGGCCCCACGAAGCTGAGCGCAATCGCAGCTTCATAGGCGGGCCCGTATATCTGCGACGCGACGCCATCCCACGAGTTTTGATCGTGGTTGTCGGTGTAGATCATGCGATAGGCCGCTTGCGGCCATGTGACGTTATGTCCGGCGTAAAAGCCGCGCATTGCGCTCGCATTGGCTTCGCCTTTGGCGACCTTCTGCAGGTTCTCCTTCCACTCCCAACCATAGGTCGCGTCGAACGCTTTGGCATGGAGATCGCGCGATTCCCATTCGGCGAGCATGAAGACCGGTTTGATCGCGTTCAGCTCCCCTCTCGCGGTCTCCCAAAAATCGAGCGGAACAAATCCAGCCACATCCGCGCGGTAACCATCGATGTCGAACTCGCGCACCCAATATGCCAGGCTTTCAGTCATGTAGCGGCGCATGTCAGGATTGGAGAAATCAAAGTCGATCACGTCATACCAATCCGTACCCTCGGGCGGCATAAACTCGCCTTCCGGTGTGCGCAGGTACCATTCGGGGTGCTCACGGGTGAGTGGATTATCCCACGCAGAATGATTGGCCACCCAGTCGAGGATCACCTTCAGACCCAGCTCATGCGCGCGATCGACAAAGGCGCGGAATTCCTCCTCGGTTCCCAGGTCAGGGTTTACCGCGCGATAATCGAGCACCGAATAGGGGCTGCCCATCGTGCCCTTGCGCTTTTCCTGCCCGATCGGATGGATCGGCATCAGCCAAACAATATCCACACCCATTTCGGCAAGGCGCGGCAAATGCTGCTGCGCCGCAGTAAAGGTGCCTTCCTTCGTGAACTGGCGCGTGTTCAGCTGGTATATCACCGCATCACGGGTCCACTCGGCATTTTCGAATTGCACATACGGCTGCGGGTCATAGCTCGCACCGGTTGTCGTCGCGGGATCGCAGCCGGTCAGGGCCAGGGCTGATCCGATGGTGAAAGAGGCAAGAAGTCTGCGCATGGAATCAGGTCTCCGCCATGTTGGTTTGAGACTGGGGCGCACTGGCGCCGTCGGTCACAAACAAGGTCGCGATGGACGCGAGCACAAAGGAAACGGCGCCGATGGCCATTGCGTAAATCGCGGCGCCATCGAACAACGCCGTAACCAGAAAGCCCAGCAGGGTTGCCGCGATCAGCTGAGGCACAACGATGAATATATTGAAGATGCCCATGTAAATCCCCATCTTCTTGGCCGGTACTGATCCGGCCAGAATTGCGTAGGGCAGCGACACGATAGAGGCCCAGGCAATACCCAGGCCGATTTGGGATAGCCAAAGCATAGCGGGGTCGCTGATGACGATCATCAAAGCAAAACCAACCGCGCCGACGGCCATATTGAAACTGTGCAGCCTGCGGCGATCCACCTTCGCTGCGATGATGATAAAACCAAGCGCAGCAGCGGCAGCCAAACCATTGCGCACCGAGCCCATCAGGCTCCAGAAATCTGCACCGTCTTGATAATCGGACGTGGTCGGATCGGATGATCCAAAATGATATTCGGTGACGCCAGGCGTGCCGTAAATCCACAAGGCGAACATCGCGAACCAGCTGAAGAACTGGACCACCGCAAGCTGCCGCATGGTCTTGGGCATCGCGAACAGATCATTCACGACTTCCATAAAACCGTTGTCATCTTTGCCGCTGCCGCGCAGCAAACCGGCGATGATCTGGATAACACCAAATGAAGCGATCAACGCGGCCAGGATATACAGCTCTTTGCCGATCGCGATCTCGGTATCGCTGGCACGGCCCCAGGCGACCAACGCAGCCACCACAGCACCCGCAACGATCCAGCCCGCGCTGCCAGAAAAAAACTGGCTGGCAGAGCGCCGAACGGTCTCCGCCGAGCTTTCGACCAGTCCGAGAGCTTCGCGGCGAGCTTTTTCAAATGCAGCGATCTGATCCGGACTGTATTCCCTGCTTCGCAGAACGGTCCACAATACGGCCAACAACAAAGCCGCGCCGCCGATATAGAATGCCCACTGGACCGTTTGCGGTATTTCGCCTGCCGGTGCGGTATTGGACAGCCCCATCCAGTTGGTCATGACCCACGGCAATGCGCCCGCTATGACCGCGCCTGCGCCGATGAAGAAGCTTTGCATGGCATAGCCCCGCGTCCGCTGGCGGTCGGGCAGATTATCGCCCACAAAGGCGCGAAACGGTTCCATGGTGATATTGAGTGAGGCATCCATGATCCACAGCATGCCTGCCGCAAACCACCAGGTTGGCGAATTCGGCATGATGAACAGCGCAATGCTCGCCAGGATCGCACCGATCAGAAAAAACGGACGACGCCTGCCGAATCTGCCCCATGTGTTGTCGGACATGTGGCCAATAATCGGCTGCACAATCAGGCCCGTCATCGGAGCCGCAATCCACAAGATGGCGAGCTCGTTCTTATCGACGCCCAGAGTCTGGAAGATGCGGCTCATATTGCCGTTTTGAAGCTCGAAACCGATCTGGATACCCAGAAAGCCAAAGCTCATATTCCATATCTGCATCGGATTCATGGCCGGTTTGCGCCCGGCAATAATGCCATTCGCGGTGTTCGCGTGTGCCGTGTTCACAGTGATCCCTCTCGCCCTCAGCGCGCATCTGCGTTTATACACAGTCAGCAACGCCAGGTCCCATTGTTACGCGCACCCCTCGATGCAGGCACGCACTCCAACGGTCAGTGTGGCGTTTTTGCAAATTTTTGCAAGACAGTTCATTATTTTGTAGTGAAAAATTCGATACTCGGAGTTTTAGACTCTACATTTATATTCGTTATCAGCACCTTATTGAGCTCACACCTTCCGCCGCCATTCAAATACAAAGAATTGCAAAACGCTTCGATTGATGGCATAAAACTCGCTTGAGGGGATCGAAATGAAGCGAATCTACGCTTTGTGCCTTGCGGCACTGTACACCATGGGCGGCGCCGCCTGGGCGATGAAAGAGGCACCTGAGGCCGAAACCTCACTGCGCGAGCGGCCAGCGGAAGACGAGGTCGTGTACTTCGTCCTGCCGGACCGGTTCGCCAATGGCGATCCCTCCAACGATACTGGTGGAATTCAGGGTGACCGGCTTAAGCATGGCTATGACCCCGCACATAAGGGATTCTATCATGGCGGTGACCTCGCAGGACTGACCGCAAAGCTTGATTACATTCAGGGAATGGGCGTCACCGCCATCTGGTTTGCACCGATTTTCGAGAACAAACCTGTCCAGGGGCCCACTGGCGATGAAAGCGCTGGCTACCACGGATACTGGGTAACCGATTTCACGCGCATTGATCCGCATTTCGGCACCAATGATGAATTCAAGCAATTCGTTGATGCCGCCCATGCGCGCGGGATGAAAGTCTATATGGACATCATCACCAACCACACCGCTGATGTGATCCAGTACAGGGAAGGCTACGACTATCGCAGCCTGGCCGACTATCCTTATTCGCGCCGAGCGTCCGATGGTGCGGATATCAACGAAGGTTTTCTGGGCGACGATGTGCAAACGGCAGAAAACTTTGCCAGGCTGACATCGTCTGATTTCGCTTACACGCCGTACGTTCCGGATAGAGAACGCGGGGTCAAAGTGCCCCAATGGCTCAACGATCCGCGATTCTATCACAACCGCGGCAGCACCACCTTCAGCGGCGAGAGCAGCCGGTATGGCGATTTTGCCGGGCTGGATGATCTCTACACAGAGCATCCGCGCGTCGTTGACGGCATGATCGAAATCTATGCCAGCTGGATCACCCGCTTTGGCATCGATGGTTTCCGGATCGATACCGCCAAACACGTAAACCCGGAATTCTGGCAGAAATTCGTGCCCGCCATGCTGGAAACGGCACAGGCGGAGGGTATCCCTAACTTCTACATTTTCGGAGAAGTTTATTCGGCAAGCCCTGACAGCGGCTTCCTTGCCCAATTCACCAGGCGTGATGGTTTTCCCTATGTGCTCGATTTTGCGTTTCAGCGCGCGGTGCAGGCTGTCGTCGGCGAAAACGAAGCGCCTGCCGTGCTGGTCGATATGTTTGCCGGCGACGTGAATTACGAGGGCGGCGAAGAAGCAGCGCGCGGCATGCCTACCTTCCTTGGCAATCACGATATGGGTCGCTTCACGACGCTGGTGAAAGCCGCAAACCCTGACATCTCTCAGGACGAATTGCTGGCGAGGACAAAGCTGGGCCATGCCATGTTGATGACGCTGCGCGGGTCGCCAGTGATTTATTACGGTGATGAACAGGGTTTTGTCGGCGACGGCAACGATCAGGCCGCGCGCGAGGATATGTTCCCGAGCCAGACCGGCAATTACAACGACAACGAACTGATCGGCACCGATGCCACCACCGCGCAAGAGAACTTCGACACCGCCCACCCGCTTTACGCGTTGATCCGCGACCTTTCCAAAGTTCGCGCCAGGCACGCGGCCCTGCGGAGCGGCAAACAGATCGCCCGGACATATGATGATACGGCTCCGGGCCTCGTCAGCTTCTCGCGCTTCGATACTGCAACCGGCGCCGAATATTTGCTGGCATTTAATACGTCTGCACAGCCATTGAGCGCAGCAAGCGCAATCGGATATGATGCCCGTAAGCTTGAAAGCCTCTCCGGCTCCTGTCCCGCCAATGTCAGCGCGCCGGGATCGGTAAGGCTGGAACTTGAACCATTTGGCTGGTGCATCGCCCGCGTATCCGAGACTGCAGAATGAACAAGGCGTTTGCCACGACAAAGGAAATGACGATCGCCGCCAGCGGTGATTGGTGGCGCGGTGCGGTGATCTATCAGATTTACCCGCGCAGCTTCCGCGACACCAATGGTGACGGGATCGGCGACCTTCGCGGCGTTGCCGATGGGCTGGATTACATCGCCTCACTTGGCGTCGATGGAATCTGGATCTCGCCATTCTTCACGTCGCCGATGAAAGATTTCGGATATGATGTCGCGGATTATTGCGGCATCGATCCCACTTTCGGAGCGTTCGCGGATTTTGACGCGGTCATCGCGAAGGCCCACGAACTTGGCCTTAAGGTCATTATCGATCAGGTTTACTCGCACACCTCGGACGAACACGCCTGGTTTCAGGAAAGCAGGAAAGACAAGACCAATGCGAAAGCGGACTGGTATGTCTGGGCCGATCCCAAGCCGGACGGATCGCCGCCATCCAACTGGCAATCGGTATTCGGAGGTTCAGCGTGGCAATGGGATGGTCCGCGCCGTCAGTATTACCTGCACAATTTCCTGACCTCGCAGCCCGATCTCAACTGCCACAATGTCGCCGTGCAGGATGCGCTGCTGGATGTCGCACGTTTCTGGCTGGATCGCGGCGTCGACGGCTTCCGTCTGGATGCGCTCAATTTCTCGATGCATGACCCCGAAATGCGCGATAACCCTCCCTCGGGCGTACCGATAGAGCAGGTCACGCGGCCGTTCGATATGCAATTGAAGAAATTCAACCAGTCGCATGATGACATCCCGGCTTTTCTCGAACGCATCCGCGCAGCGATTGATGAATATGAGGGGCGCTTTACCGTCGCAGAAGTCGGCGGGCCCGATCCGCTGGCTGAGATGAAGGCATTCACGGCTGACGGCAAACGCCTGGATTCCGCTTACAATTTCGATTTCCTTTACGCACCCGACCTTACTGCCAAGGTGGTGCGCGAGACGCTGTCCAATTGGGATGGATCGCCGGGCGAAGGCTGGCCCAGCTGGGCGTTCTCAAACCATGATGCACCGCGCTTTACCACGCGCTGGGCCGCAGACGGCAATCTGGAGCACATCGCGCGTCTGGGCATGCTGGTGCTGCTGGCGCTGCGCGGCAATCCAATCATCTATCAGGGTGAGGAGCTTGGGCTGCCGCAAGGCCACGTCCCTTTCGAAGACCTGCAAGACCCTGAAGCGATCGCCAATTGGCCGCACACCCTGGGACGCGACGGTGCGCGAACACCTCTACCGTGGGATGCGCATGCACCGCAGGCCGGTTTTTCATGTGCTAACCAGACCTGGCTGAAACTTGATCCGGCCCATACCGAGCTCGCGATCAACAGCCAGATGGTCGATCCTGCTTCCATGGTGAACTACACGCGCGGACTGCTGGCGCTGCGCGGATCGCTGCCTGCGATGGTGACAGGTGACAGCCAACTGCTTGACACACCCGAAGGCATCGTCGCATTCGTGCGTTCGTCGAGCGAAGGTAGCGTTCTGTGCGCATTCAACCTTGACCGTCAGGCAGCCGATTGGTCTCCTCCTGCTCAATTTCGCGCAGGCACGGTGATCGCGGATTACAAGGCTGCCGGAGCATCAGGCGATATCCCCGTGCGGCTTGCACCGCGCTCGGGCTATTGGGCAGCAATTGGGGACGGTTAAATTCATGGCTGAAGCCGGCGCGACGACAGACACCCGGGCAAGGAAGAACGCGCGGCTTGAAGATATAGCCCGCGAAGCCGGTGTGTCGATCTCCACAGTATCGCGCGCGCTTAACGATAGCCCCGCTGTGAAGCGCCGGACCAAACAGGAAATCTGGAAAATTGCGCGCGAGCATGACTATGACTTTCGCAGCAACATGCCCAATGGCCCGGTCGGCGCAGAAGCAACCATTGCCGTAATCGTCCCCGCACCCCAGGCCCGCGAGACACGCGTCGCAGACCCTTTCTTCCTGGAGCTGCTGGCCGGCATTGCCGAAGCTGCACGGGAACGGAATGCCGACCTTGTGATCAGCCATGTCTTCCCGCGCTCTGCGGAAGATCTCGAATTTGCGATGACGACAAGCCGCGCGACCGGCATGATCTTTATCGGGCAAAGTTCGCTCCATGATGCGTTCAATTCGCTGTCCAGCCGCGACGACCGATTTGTCGTGTGGGGTGCAGAATTTCCCGACGCGCACTATTGCGCCATCGGATCGGACAATTTCGCAGGCGGCAGACGGGCGACTTCGCATTTGCTTCGCCTGGGCCGAAAACGCATTCTCTTCCTCGGTGACACAGAAGCGCCGGAGGCGGACCAACGTCATCGCGGCTACCGTCAGGCACTTGATGAGGCGGGGGTGGCGTTTGATCCAGCGCTGACTGTGCCTGCCCACTTCGATTTTCATTCGGGCCAGGCTGCGACACGCTCTGCGGTCACCCGCGGCATTGAATTTGACGGGATTTTTGCCGCGAGTGATCTGATCGCGATGGGCGCAATTCGCGCCTTGAACCTCAGCGGTCGCAAAGTGCCAGAAGACGTATCGGTCGTGGGCTACGACAACATTCCGGCTGCGCGGCTTGTGACCCCGCGCCTGACGACAATCGATCAGGATGCGAACCTCGCCGGGCGGATGCTGGTTTCAAAACTGATCGACACGCAGGGAGGTCAGGCCTCGTCGGAAAGGCTTGAGACAAGTCTGCTGATCAGGGACAGCTGCGGGGGCTGACATGTCGCACCCTGCGCGCCCGCTCAAAAATATTGTCATCGTCGGCGGAGGCAGCGCCGGGTGGATGACAGCAGCGGCTCTTTCTCACGCGCTGGGCGAGAGCTGCAACATCACCCTGATCGAATCCCAAATGATCGGCACAGTCGGTGTCGGCGAAGCAACCATTCCGCCAATCCGGAACTTCAACCAGCGCCTCGGCATCGACGAGGCCACTTTCGTGCGCGAAACAGCGGGTTCGTTCAAACTGGGGATCCAGTTCGTCGACTGGTCGCGCAAGGGGCACAGCTATTTCCACCCGTTCGGGCAGTATGGTGCCGAATTCGACAGCGTTCCGTTCTACCATTACTGGATGCGGGAAAGCCTCGCGGGACGGATTAACGACCCGATTGACGAGTATTCGATGTGCTGGGCCATGGCGAAGGACGGCAAATTTGCGCATCCAGAGGCCGACCGCCGCAAGATCCAATCAACCTTCGATTACGCCTATCACTTCGATGCAGGCCTCTACGCCGCTTTCCTTCGCAAATTCGCAGAAGCTCGGGGGGTAAAGCGCGTCGAGGGTCGTGTGACCGATGTCAGCCAGTGGGCCGAGGACGGATTCATAGAGAGCGTCACGCTGGAAAGCGGTGAGCGCATTGACGGTGAATTCTTCGTCGATTGCAGCGGTTTTCGCGGACTTCTGATCGAAGGCGCGCTGGAGGCGGGCTACGAGAACTGGCAGCACTGGCTGCCCTGCGACCGCGCGGTCGCCGTGCCGTGCGAGAAAGGCGCAGCAATCACGCCCTACACCCGCTCGACCGCGAAATCAGCCGGTTGGCAATGGCGCATCCCGCTCCAGCATCGCACAGGCAACGGCTATGTCCATTGCAGCGAGCATATCAGCGAAGATGAAGCGACCGCAGAGCTGCTTTCAACCGTCGATGGCAAGCCGACTGGCGACCCGCGCACTTTGCGCTTTGTGACCGGGCGTCGAAAGAAGTTCTGGGATCGCAATTGCGTCGCCATCGGGCTGTCGGCCGGCTTTATGGAACCGCTGGAATCGACCAGCCTGCACCTTATCCAATATGGCATCCTGCGCCTCATCGCGCTGCTGCCCGATACCGCAATGTCACCGCTGCTCGCGCGCGAGTACAACCGGCAGACGACCGCTGAATATGAGCGTATTCGCGACTTCCTGATCTTGCATTACAAGGCGACCACCCGCGACGATGCGGAGCTGTGGCGTTATTGCTCGGCCATGCAGATTCCCGATAGCCTGCAATACAAGATGGACCATTTTCGCAATCACGGAATGCTGGTCGCGGACGAGCGCGAGCTGTTCGCCAACCCCAGCTGGATCGCGGTCTATCTGGGTCAGGATATCGTGCCGGAGCGCGCGCCTGCGCTCGCTGAAATGCGTGAAGGCGTGCCGGTGACTGAGCGTATGAGCGCAATCCGACAGGCGATGACCGGGGCCGTGGGCGTCATGCCGCGGCACGAGGATTTCCTCGCGCGCCACTGCCCCTCCCCGCTTTCCAGCTAGTTCCGCCAACTCCCGCTGCCACGCCGCGTGGGGCGCGAAAGAAAAAGGGCCCGCCGTTTCCGGCGAGCCCCCTCTCTTGGGAGAGATACGACCCTACCCCTGGATCGTCTGTTAGAACGCTTTCTTCACAGTGAAGTTGAAAGTGCGTCCGTAAATCTCATGGCGGCTCGGGAAGGTCCCGATCACGTCATTGCCCGCCGCATCCAGCAGATCGTTTTGCGTCACGAACGGCTCATTGGTCAGGTTGAAGACTTCGAACTGGAAGCCCAGCCCATCGAGGAAGCCTGCGCGATCCTGGAAGGTGTAGCCGATTTGCGCATCGACGATGGTTTCGCTCAGCGCGTCCGCACCGCTCAAAGATCCGTCAAAGTTCTGGACTTCGGACAGGAAGCCACTGCGATAGCGCGCGCTCAGCTTGGCCTGGAAACCGCCCTTGTCGTAGAAGACATCGCCGGACCAGACATTTTCCGAATACCCCGGAATGGGCAGGGAATCGCCGTTCTGATCGTCGACTTCGGCATCGGCATAGGTGTAGCTGAAGCTTGCACCAAACCCGTCGAGCGCATCGGTCAGATCGACGAAGTCGAGCCGGACCGTTGCCTCGATACCGGTGATGCTGCCGTCTGCAAAGTTGACCGGACCGCTGAACGAACCGGTTGCGAGTTCAGGCGCGGTTGTCAGGATCGAACCGAAGCCGGCGTTGAATATCTGCTGTTCGAGATCAATCGTATCGGAAAAGTCGATGACCCAGTCCGACAAGTCCTTATGGAACACGGCAACGACGAGTGCAGTGCCGCGCGACAGGTACTTTTCGAACGAAACGTCGAATGACAGCGATTCATAAGGCTGCAGCGTGGGGTTACCACCGCCAAGGTTGAAGCAAACCAGCGATGGCGGATTGAAGCCAAGCACCGTGTCCGGGATCTGATCGCCATTGGTGTCTGCGCAAGCCAGCGGGTTAGTCCCGATGTTCTGGTTGGCAGCCAACTGGTCCAGGCGGGCACGGGTGATGGTTTTCGCCGCAGCAAGCTTGATAAAGGTGTCGGTCGCAACCTCGAAACTGAGGTTGGCGCTCGGCAGCCAGTCATCGTAACTTTCGCGAACGGTGTTGATTCCGCCGCCAATAGTGCCGGTTGATGACTGTTCCGTATCGGCATATTTCAGACCAATATTACCGCGCACAGGCATCGCACCCAGCATCGTGTCGATGTTGGCCTGGATGTAGAAGTTGTGGACGCGCTCGTTCACCACCCACTCGGTGTCGAATGTCGCTTTCTCGACCACATAGGTGCCGTCGGTCAGGAAGGTGGACGGATCGTAAGCGAGAATGTCGTTGTTGAGGCTGCCCGTGTCGGTGCTGCCGACAATGGAGTCCGCCGGCAAAGCCAGCGCGCCATTGGTGAACAGGCCGGACGCGCGCAGGAAGCTTTCGTTGGAGTCGAAAGTCTTCTCACGGTCGGTGTAAAGGTAGCCAACGACGATATCCTTCAGGAACCCGCCATCGAATTCCCAGCCGAGCTCGGCGCGGACCTGATGCAGCTCGTCATCGATCTGCGGTTCCTTGATGAAGCCGACCTGGCCCCAGCCACCCGGATCGGTGAGCAGGACGTTCGCCGGATCGGTGTAGTCAAGCAGACCGTCGATCGAGTATTCGCCATTGCTAGGGAAGGTGAAGTTCAGCGTGTCCTGTGCGCCTGAACGTGCAGGGCCGGTGCCAGCGTAGGATTCGTAATCGATATCGTCCCGGTCAAGCGTCGAGTATCCATAGTCCAGCACCACAAACAGGTTATCGTTGAGCTGACGCTCAAGGTTCGCACCGAACGCCCAGATCTGCGATTCATTGCCTTCGGTATCGGTGCGAAGGATCGGAACAACAGCCGAATATTGCGCGCTCTCGGCAAACGGGCCTGCACCCTGAGCACCGTCAAACTGCGCGCCGCTCCACGAAGCAATCGGTGTTTCGGTGCCGCGGAAAATGCCTGAATCCTGGGTGTCGGTGTAAAAAGCGTCGATCACGATCGAGGTGCGGTCGTCCGGTTCGAATTGCAGCGTACCCGCAACCGATAGACGCTCGAACTCGCGGCTGACGGCACCCTGCCGCGGGTTGTCCGAAGGATAGATCAGGCCATTGGCATCGCGCGAGACCTGGAACTGGTTAGTCTTCAGCTCGCGGCTGATGAAGTGGGTGGGGTTGGACTGCAACGTCGCACCCAGTGCCCAGCCCAGCGTCCCAGCATCGTTCTGGTCGATATATGACGCAAAGAAGCGGTAACCGTCATCGGCGAAATCGGGGTTGCGGCTGCCGCTGTCGTTAAGGACGTAGCGCGCCGAAAGGTTGATCGTCGTATCGTCAAAATCGAGCGGACGAACCGTGCGCAGGTCAACCGCGCCGGCGATACCAGTTGCAGCAAGACGTGCATCCGCTGTCTTGTAGACGACACCCTGTCCGATCAGTTCGGAGGGGAACTGGTCAAATTCGATACCGCGATTGTTACCGGCAGAGACAACTTCACGGCCGTTGAGCAGCGCGAGCGAGAAGTCCGGGCCAAGGCCGCGGATCGAGATCTGCTGTGAACGTCCGCGCACACGCTGCGCGGTCACACCGGGAAGGCGCGCCAGCGAGTCCGCGATAGAAAGGTCGGGCAGCTGGCCGATATCTTCAGCCGAGATAACCTCAACGATGTTTGACGATTCACGCTTTGCTTCGAGCGAGGTTTCGATCGAGCTGCGAATACCGCGAACGATAATCTGGTTTTCTTCGCTCTCAGCGACTTCATCACCCTGAGCATCCTGCGCGGCAGCCGGAGCGGCCATCGCCACCATAGCCAAGCCCGTTGCTGCTCCACAGAGCAGACGAACATTGGTCGAATAACGCTTAAATCCCATTTCAGTCCTCCCCACGCATCACGACTGTGCGTGTTTGCAGTTTTTTTCATAGCGGATGAATCGTGTCTCGTAAATGCGAAATTTCTCAAACCCCAGCGAAGCCGCTCTTCGTGCTAAAATTGTTATCTTTCCGATGTTTAATCGACTTTCAGAGCCAAATCGGGGGAAACTGCCCACAACTATTACCGCCCTGTGGCAAGGCGGTCACAGTTGGGCCTGATGGCTGGAGATTTGCACCTGATTGCATTCGATCAAAGGCCGCCCAACCTCAAAGTGGACGCGATCAGAAATCAACTAATTCAATGCTTTATCTAACTCCATTTGGCACTTCTGCGGAAGTTTGATAGCTCTTGAACCGCGCAGCTGGCGCGAGTTTTACCGAAAGTTGTCATGCAGGATTGGTCCATTTCGCTGGAAAGACGCTCCACCGCGCAAATTTCACCCGAAAACCACAGTTTTTTGACGATCCCAGACTTTCTCAACAACCCCGAAGCTGCAATCGAGTTTGCCTCTTTGCAAAAATTTGCAAAGATCACCCCGCAATATCCCGGAGTGCGGGCGCCCTTGCCGGAAGAGGTCTGCCGAAACTGGCTCGATCAGCTTTCCCCTGTTCTGGACGATACGTTTGGAACTGCGACCAAGGGCCGGACAATGCAGGCATGGTTCTCGATGGTGACTGCGCAGCCGAACGAGCTTGTCCCACTGCAACGCTTCCCGCACGTTGACGGGACCGATCCGGACCAGCTGGCAATGATGCTGTACCTCCACCAGACAGAGCATGGCGGCACCGCATTCTTCCGGCATGTTTCAACCGAGATGGAAGCACTGAACGACGAATCCTTCCCGGCTTACCGCGATGCCTTGCAGCGCGATGTAGCAAATAGCGGACTGCCACCAGCGCTTTACCCCTCCGACGGCGCACCGCATTTTGAACGGACGCACACATGCGCAGGCACTTTCAATCAGGCGGTGTTTTATCGCGGAAACTTGCTGCATTCGGGAATAATCGACAACAATGCCGAACTGTCGGCCGATCCGCGCAAGGGGCGCCTCACCATCAACGCCTTCTTCCGCCCGGACTAACAGACCGTTTGAGACGAAGTTGGGATCTGATATGAATAAAGCTGCAGTGCAGAAACTCGTGATCGTCGGCGGCGGAACAGCCGGCTGGATTACTGCTGCGGCATTTGCGCGTTTGCTTGGCAAGTCGCTTCAAATCGAACTGGTCGAATCCGATGCGATCGGCACGGTCGGGGTGGGCGAAGCGACCATTCCGCAGATCATTCGGCTCAATACGATCCTCGGCCTTGATGAAAATGACTTCATCAAGCGCACCAACGGCACTTTCAAGCTCGGGATCGAATTCGTCGATTGGGGCAAGATCGGCAGCAAGTATCTGCATACGTTCGGCGATGCGGGGATCAATATTGCAAGCGTGCCCTTCCACCAGCACTGGCTGCGGGCCGCGCAAACGGGGCACGACAAGGATCTGTGGCATTACTCGCTCCACCAGCATGCCGCAGACCACGCGAAGTTTGCCAAGCTCGACCGTGTAGGCAACACGCCGATGAGTGGACTTGCCTATGCCTATCACTTCGATGCGAGCCTTTATGCCGCCTATCTGCGCCAATATTGCGAACAGCGCGGCGTCACCCGCACCGAAGGGATCGTATCGAAGGTATCACGCAATGCGGAAAGCGGAGACATTACCGCCATCACGCTCGACAATGACCGCGAGGTCGCAGGCGATTTCTTCATCGATTGCACAGGCTTTCGCGCGCTTCTGATCGGCCAGGAGCTTGGCGTCGATTATCAGGACTGGTCGAAATGGCTGCCCTGCAACAGCGCGCAGGCTGTGCCATCAGAGCGGCTGGAAACGCTGGTGCCCTATACCCGCGCGACCGCCAAGAGCGCGGGGTGGCAATGGCGTATCCCGCTGCAGCACCGCACCGGTAACGGCCACGTCTATTGCAGCGACTTCATCTCCGACGACGAGGCGGGCGAGACGCTGCTGGCGGGGCTCGATACAAAGCCGCTCGCCGATCCCCGCCCGATCCGTTTCACCACTGGGCGACGGGAGCGGTTCTGGTCGCACAATTGCGTCGGCATCGGCCTCGCCAGCGGATTTCTCGAACCTCTGGAATCGACCAGTATCCACCTGATCCAATCGCATGTGAGCCGGTTGATCCAGCTCTTTCCGCGCAGCGAGAATGCCGATGCAGAACGGGGCGAATACAATCGCCGCTGCGCCGCCGAGTTCGAACAGATACGCGACTTTCTGATCTTGCATTACCACCACACCCAGCGCGATGATTCTGAATTTTGGCGTTATTGCAAGAACATGGATGTGCCTGACACGCTCAAACAGAAACAGGCGCTGTTCGCTTCTTCTGGCCGAACAGGAAGGGATGCGGATGACCTGTTCCGCGACGCCAGCTGGGTTCAGGTCATGCTGGGGCAAGGCGCGCTGCCCAAAGGCCACGACCCGATGGCCGACGCGCTTTTGCCCGATCAGCTCGACGAGTTTCTCGGCAATGTGCGCACGCTTATCGAACAGTCGGTCGCGTCGCTTCCCACACATGAGGAATACATCGCAAAAGCATGCATGGCAGAGCGCTGACAGCGCGCTGACAGGCCGCTGACCGGGCGAACATATACGCAATTGCCCGCATGTCTTCGTCCCTAGGTATTTAACCCAGGGATGCGACAAGACCTGGCCATGAACGAAGCCGAACGATTGGAGTGCCTCAGGGGCCTGGCGCTCGATGCGGTCAAGCAACCGGGTTCCTTCAACAAGATCACACAGCTCGCCGCCGATATTTGCGACACTTCAGTCGCTTTGCTCTCCGTAGTCGAGGCGGGTGTCGTCTGGTATCTGGGTCAAACGGGATTATCGCTCGCCGGATGCTCGCGCAGTTCCTCGATCTGTGCCCACTGCGTTGAGACGGGTGAGCGCCTGCTCATCCAGGACGCCAAAGAAGACGAGCGGTTCCGCGAACACCACATGGTAACGGGGCGCCCGCATTTGCGCTCTTACCTCGGAGTGCCCATCCGCGCTGAAAATGGAGCATTGCTGGGCACACTGTGCGTTTTGGCATCCAGACCCGACGCATTCAGCCAAAGCCAGATTTCGCAAATAGAGGCGCTTGGCGACCTCGCGCAGCAATCGATTATGGCGCACGCCCGCGCGCAGCAGCTGTGCCAGGCAAATGCATCACTAAGTCATTTCAACCGGCTTTTCCGTCAGGCTGAAACCGCCGCCAATATCGGATGCTGGCGGGTCGATCTGAAGACTGACAAGCTTGAATGGTCGGATCAGGTTTACACGATCCATGGCCTGCCCACAGATGCCAAGGTTGATGTAACCAATGCCATCGACTTTTATGCTCCGGAAGATCGGCCGGTTGTGCAGCAGGCGCTTCTGGAGGCACTCGATGCGAACAAGCCGTTCAACTTCGAAGCGTCGATCACGCGCGGCGACGGGCAGGCCCGCCGGGTCCGATCGGTTGGCGAGCGGATTGATGTTGATGGTGAGCCCGATAGCGTGGCTGGCATCTTTCTCGACTGCACAGAAGAGCATCTGCGAAACGCAGCGCTGAAACGCGCGGCGGAACGGGACCGTTTGACAGGTCTGTACAACCGCTCCGTGTTTGACAAGCGGCTCTATGAAGCGTTCCACGGCCAAAGCAGATCGCCTGTGGTGATGATGCTGCTCGATCTCGACGGCTTCAAGGAAGTCAACGACAGGCTGGGCCATCTGGTGGGCGACAAAGTGTTGGAGGTTGTCGCACAGAAATTGAACCACGCCACAAGCGATGAGATCTTCCTTGCGCGTTGGGGCGGAGATGAATTCGCATTTCTGTTCAAGCCGGGCACCACGCTCGACGATGCCATCGCATTCGGGAACGAACTTGTGCGCGAGTTTGAAGACTTTGCACCGGTCGAAGACGAGCCGATCACAGTCGGGGCGACCTGCGGGATTGCGCTGCTCGAAGCTGGCCGATCAAACGAAGAACTGGTCCGCCGCGCCGACCTGGCGCTGTACCGCGGCAAAGCCGACGGCCGCGGCACGGTGCGTTGCTGGAGCGAGGCGATCGAGGAAAAGCAGGGATTGCGCCAGAAGGCGATCGCACGTCTCAAAACAGCGCTGTGCCAGGACGCCACGTTTGCCGCCTTTCAGCCGATTGTCGATCTGTCGAACGGGGAAATCATCGCAATGGAAGCCCTGCTTCGTATAAGGGAGCCGGATAATCGTGTCGTCACCGCAGCCGAGATATTTCCGGCCCTGCTTGACCCCCAGCTATCTCGCAGGGTCTCGCAAAAAATGCTGGCGCAGGTGTTCGATCAAGGTGGGGAAATCCTGAACGCGCTTGGTCAGCAGTGCCGCATCGGCATCAACATATCCGAAGCGGACCTGCGCGATTGTAATCTAGTCCAGCGGATCATTGATCTTGCCGGAGCCAGCCTGCTTTCCCCGTCCAATATCACAATCGAGGTGACAGAGACGATGCTGCTGCTCGATGACAATGGCGAGATATGCGAATGCCTGCAAAGGCTCGACGCGCTGGGCTGCACGATTGCTCTTGATGATTTCGGCACAGGCTTTTCATCGCTGACACATTTGCGCGATTTCCCAATCACGCTGGTCAAAATCGACCGCGATTTCATTGCGGGGATATCAGGCGATCACCAGTCGCGGCTTATCATTCAGGCTATCGTGCAGATGGGGCAGAGCCTTGGGGTGAAAACCGTGGCAGAAGGTGTCGAAACGCAGGAACAGGTGGATTACTTGCGTTCGATCCAGTGCGACTGTGCGCAGGGCTACTTCTTCGGCCGCCCCGCCCCGCTCGAATACTTTGCCGAAGAGGCAAGGCTTGAGCCGCAGCAGGCTCTGCGCGGCGTAGCATGAGCTCGATGCCCCACTCTACTCAGCCTTCATAATTGCGGGGGCACTGGGGATAATCCCACCGTTTTTAATGGATCGCTCTTCATTGGCGAGTATCCCGACCACCTGCGTCCAGACCGCTACATTTTGACGCAATTGCTCCGGATCGATCTTGTCCAGAGTATCGTCCGGCGTGTGATGAAGATCAAAATAGCGCGTGCCATCCTGCTGTAAATCGATGATCGCCGCCTTCTGGTCACGTGCGATATTCAGGTCCGCTCCGCCGCTTGCCACAATCGTTGAATTGGCGACCCCGAAGCGCGCGACAGAAAGGCGGATCCTGTCGTGCAGATCAGGATTGGTCTCGCGAAAATTGCTTTCAAAACGCCAGATCCGATCCGCGCCAAAATCGCTTTCAATACCCACCGCGATCGGTTCATCTATATGCGCCGCGCTGTAGGCAACACTGCCCCACAGGCCGACCTCCTCCGCGCCGGCAAACAGCACGCGAATTGTGCGCAGCGGCTGGCCGGTATGCGACACGTGAAGCGCAGCGGCGGCAATTATTCCGCAGCCCGCACCATCGTCAAAAGCGCCGGGCGCGTTCCACCAGCTATCGATATGGCAGGCGAGCAGAACGGGCGGCAGTGCGGGATTACGGCCAACAATCTCGCCGACTACATTGCCGCTCATCGTTGTGCCGAGCAGGCGCGGGTTGAGCTCCAGCTTGAGCGTAATCGGCTTACCCCCAGCGCGATCAATCATTCGCTCCAGATTGGCCGCATCGGGCAGGCTCATCGCTGCCGCCGGTATGGGGGCCGCGCTATCGCCCCACCGCGTCATACCGGTGTGCGGATTGCGGTGATGATCGGTGCCGATCGATTTGATTACAATTGCGGCCGCCCCTTTGTTTGCCGCGACGGTGGGTCCGGCAAACCGGGCAAGACCAAACTGGCCATAGTGCGATCCGTCCATGGAGACGCGCATTTCGTGGCTGACATAAACAATCTTGCCCGCAAGACTGCCATCGGGGACGGCGAGCAGGTCTTCGAAACTGTCAAAGGCCGCAATTTCCGCTTCGATTCCGCCCACAGGCGTCGCCGCGCTGTATCCCAGCGGCTGAACTGTCAAAGGCTGCGGGAACGGCGATATCACATGCGCACGGTGGATATCGCCCGGCACCCATGTTTCCATCTCGAACGGTTCATTCGCGACATTCTGAAATCCGTGTTTTGACAGCCACGCCATTGCCCAA
Source organism: uncultured Erythrobacter sp. (assembly GCA_938015255.1). Taxonomy (GTDB): domain Bacteria; phylum Pseudomonadota; class Alphaproteobacteria; order Sphingomonadales; family Sphingomonadaceae; genus Erythrobacter. The sequence goes on along the minus strand of CALLQC010000005.1, from coordinate 4,687 downwards.
TCGCGCGCGCGTGCCTCTGCCTCAGTACCGGCCTGACGCGGGCCGACCTCGGTCGTGATGCCTTCTACAAAATCCCAGGCAATCGTATCCTGGGTCAGAGTGGCATCAGCCATTGTTTCAAGCGAGATTGATGGCGTGTCGTCGGCAATCGCCGGAGATGCTGAGAGAACGGTGGCAAGCGCGGCGGCATACATGCTGGTTTGTCTGGTCATGGCATCTGCTGCTATCGACAGCGGACAATCCTGTCCAGCGACCGCAGTTCAGCCCAGTAGCGAAATAGGCTCTGAATGCGCTCTGCGCTCCTCCGTGCGCGGCGCGATACCATCCTGCACCACCCGGTTCCTGCCTGCCTCCTTTGCCTGATACAGCGCAGCATCGGCCCGCTCGAACAGGCTCGCATAGCTTTCCTCGTAGCGAAGCTGGGCCACGCCGAAACTGCACGTCACTTTGAGAGATTGACCGGAGGTTTCAGCGTTAAGCTCTGCCGTTGAGCGGCGCAGACGTTCTGCCAATTTGGTCGCTGCGGAAATTTCGCAATTCCAGACCATGATGCAAAACTCCTCGCCGCCGATCCGGCCAGCAATATCGGTGTCGCGGATCGTCCTCTTGATCAACGCGCCAACATCGGAGATCACGATATCGCCGACGGCGTGACCCCAACCGTCGTTTATGCGTTTGAAGTGATCGATGTCACAAACAATCAGGCTGATCGGCACTCCGGAATGCAGCGAACGGAGCTTTAGCGTATCGACGTCTTCCTCAAAAGCACGACGTAACCGCAATCCCGAAAGCGGGTCCATTCGTGCCTCCTCTCGCTGCCGTTCCATGTTGTCGAAAATGATCGTCGCGAGCACAGACAGACCAATCAATAAGGCGAACAAGGCGGAGAGGGTCAGGTTTACAGTCGCAAAGATCGATGCCTGATAATCGGCCATCGTCATGGAGCTTTGAACAAGCAACATAATCGCCGGGCGAAAGAAGGAATATGCAGCCAACGCTGCAAATACCCACAATACCATGCGGTCCCCCGGGTTTCGCGGGACAACCTGCCATTTGCAGATGGCAGCAATCGTGAACATCAGGCTGATAGTGAAATTCTGGGTCATAAGCAGGGCGGACTGGTCTTCCAGATAACGGGCGAAAGCCAGCAAGACGGTTGATCCCAGCATCAGTACAATCAACGCGCTCGCCGGAAACTTGATTTCGTCCCGGCGCAAAACACCCCAGATCAGAGCTGTAATTGCGATTGCGGCATTGAGGTGGAACAATACGATGTCAAACGGCGGGAAATTCCAGCGCAACAATCCTTGAAAAATCGTGCCAAGCGAAAACGCACCGGCCCAATATGCAAAGGCGAGAATGTGCAGCCGCTGTCGGTCTTTCCACCACAGCACAAGCAATGTGCATGCGATAACAACCGTCATGACCGGGATGACAAGAAAGAGGACGTCTGCCTGCATGTGCTTCGTTGCTCCTGCCACCCGCATAGGGGAACTTGATCAATGAAGGTGCGAAGCGCAATTACGTGATTTTACTCAGCAAGTCGGGAATTTCCCTCATTACTGCCGGCATTTGCAAAGGCGAAGCGACTTAGCCTTCAGCGGCAGCGCGCTGCAGCTGGGGCTGTTCGGCATCAGCGGCAAAATCAGCTGCGACGACCCGTTCGATCTCGGCGTTAGCGACGCGGTCACGTCCGCCGGATTTCGCCGCGTACAGCGCCTCATCGGCGCGCGCGAACAATTGTTCATAGGTTTCGCCGTCGCGGGCGGTCGCAATGCCGAAGCTCGCCGTCAATCGGATATCGTCATTCAGTCCATCATGCTCGAGCCGCGCAAACGCGATCCTGATGCGCTCCGCCAAGCGCTCGGCAGGGCCATTATCACAGTCCCAAACCGCTATGCAGAATTCCTCTCCGCCGATCCGCCCTGCCGTGTCACATCCGCGTACCGTCTTCTTGATAAGTTTGCCGAAGCCCGCAATTGCGGCATCGCCGGCCTGATGCCCCCAGATATCGTTCACCTGCTTGAAATGATCGATATCAGCCACCACCAGGCTTACCGGGCGCAGCTCGATCTGGGCACGCGGAAGCAGGCTACGCATTACCTGTTCAAACGAACCGCGATTGCGAAGGCCCGTCAGCGGATCGCGTTCCCCGCTTTCGCGGACCGAAGTCGTCCATTCCACAATCGTCGCGCCGATCAGAACCATGGCACCAACAACAGACTTCACGCCAAGCACCAGTCCGATCAGTGAGTAATAGATTGACTCGCGATATTCCTCGGCCGGGATCGTGCGCTCAAACATCAAGGTCATATTCGGCCGCACTAGAAAATCGATCGCCTGGATCGCCAGGACAGCGATTATCGCATTGTCCACAAATGTCCGGCGGCGGGCAGTCAGGAGCACCGTCAGTCCCATCGCGCACATCGCACCGTAGCCCGAGTTGACGATGATAAGGCGCGGTCCGACATCAGAAGTCATGCTCACCGCAAAACCAAGCGCTGCCGCGCTGATTGCGTACACCGCCACGAGGCTGCCGATGTTGATCCGCTGACCGGCCCGCTCGCTGAGCGAAACGAGGTAGACGATCATGCCGAGGCTGTAGAGCGCCTGTGTCGTATGAAACAGGTAGATCGCATCGGAGGGAAGGAAGTGGGTGACCAGAAACCCGGTCGCGAACAGGACATAGCCGATCGCAAACCCCAGCACGTGGCGCTTCATGCGTCCAACGCGCCAGAACACCGCAAAAGTGACTGCGAACATCAGCGCCATTAGCGGTGTTAACAGTCCAAGTATCTGAGTTTGCATCGACCCGCCATGCCCCCTTTCAAGCGGGATAGGCGGGGATGGTTAAAATGGTCTTTAGGAGAAGCACCAAGTTCGCAATTGGTTTTCCGCCAATACAATCTTGAATGCGGCTGCTAACTCACCTTGCCCTCCCCTCGCTCGCGCCCTATCTGGCACCCAAGATTTTTCCGCTTTCTCTCGATCCGAAGGACGACCCCGATGGCCGCGCAATACGCCTATGTCATGAAAGGCATGACCAAGACTTTTCCCGGTGCCCAGAAACCGGTGCTCTCCAACATCAACCTGCAGTTCTATCAAGGCGCGAAAATCGGCATTGTCGGACCAAATGGCGCCGGCAAATCGACCCTGATGAAGATCATGGCCGGGATCGACACCGATATCACCGGTGAAGCGTGGGCGGGCGAAAACATCACCGTGGGCTATCTGCCGCAGGAGCCCGAGCTGGACCCGACCAAGACCGTGCTTGAAAACGTCAAAGACGGTGCGCGCGAAACCGCGGAACTGGTCGAACGGTTTAACGCCGTATCTGCCGAAATGGCCGAACCCGATGCCGATTTTGATGCGCTGGGCGAGGAGATGGCCGAGCTTCAGACCAAGATAGACGCGGTCGACGGGTGGACGCTCGACAACCAGCTTGAAATCGCAATGGAAGCGCTGCGCTGCCCGCCCTCGGATGCCAGCGTAGAAAACCTCTCCGGCGGTGAGAAACGCCGGGTTGCGCTGACCCGGCTGCTGATCCAGAAGCCCTCGATCCTGTTGCTGGACGAGCCGACCAACCACCTCGATGCCGAAAGCGTCGAGTGGCTTGAAAACCATCTCAAGGAATATGCGGGCGCGGTCCTGATGATCACGCACGATCGCTACTTCCTCGACAACGTCGTCGAATGGATCCTGGAGCTCGATCGCGGCACCTACTACCCGTACGAAGGCAACTATTCGACCTATCTCGAAAAGAAGGCCAAGCGGCTTGAGCAGGAAAGCCGCGAGGAAAGCGGCAAGCAGAAAGCGTTGCAGCGCGAACTGGAATGGATCCGGCAGACCCCCGCAGCGCGCCAGACCAAATCAAAGGCGCGCGTGCGCAAATTTGAAGAATTGCAGGAGGCACAGGCCGGACGTGCGCCCGGAAAGGCGCAGATCGTCATCCAGGTGCCAGAGCGTCTGGGCGGCAAGGTGATCGAGGCCAAGAATATCTCGAAAGCCTATGGCGACAAGCTGCTCTTTGAAAACCTCTCCTTCATGCTGCCGCCGGGCGGCATTGTCGGCGTGATCGGTCCCAACGGCGCGGGCAAGTCCACGCTGTTCCGCATGATCACCGGACAGGAAACGCCCGACAGCGGCTCCATCGAGATCGGCGACACCGTGCACCTCGGCTATGTCGACCAGTCGCGCGACGACCTGACGCCGACCAACAATGTGTGGGAGGAAATCTCCGACGGGCTCGACTACATGCAGGTCAACGGCCACGACACCTCGACCCGCGCTTACGTGGGCGCGTTCAACTTCAAGGGCGCGGACCAGCAAAAGAATGTTGGCAAGCTGTCAGGCGGCGAACGCAACCGCGTTCACATGGCCAAGATGCTGAAACAAGGCGGCAACGTGCTGCTGCTGGACGAGCCGACCAACGACCTCGACGTCGAGACACTGGGCGCGCTGGAAGATGCGATCGAGAACTTCGCCGGCTGCGCCGTGGTTATCTCGCACGACCGCTTCTTCCTCGACCGCCTCGCGACGCACATTCTTGCGTTTGAGGGCAATAGCCACGTCGAGTGGTTCGAAGGGAACTTCGAGGCCTATGAGGAGGACAAGCGCCGCCGTCTGGGTGATGCAGCGGATCGGCCTACGCGTTTGGCTTATAAGAAGCTGACTAGATAGAGCTTTT
>CALLQC010000004.1 GCA_938015255.1 uncultured Erythrobacter sp. | reverse complement strand
CAGGACCGGTTCGGGGCCGGTTATTTCCGCTATTCGCTGACCGATGGCCTGACACAGGTGCTTGCCAGCCGGCTTGCGCTGGAAGATGAAGAGGGCGTGGAAATGTTCTACACATTCGGGATCGCCGACCGGTTTGAACTGACTGCCAATGTGCAGGTGATCGACAGCGCAGTGGCCGCGCGCGATACAGGCGTGCTTGCCGGGCTGCGGCTAACGACGACTTTTTGATGCTGCGCCGCATATCAATAGCCATCGCGAATACAGCGTTGGCCACCTGCCCCCTCACCGCGCAGGATCAGGTGCCAGCGAAAGTGGATTTCCCCGGCGTCTATGATGGTGGCGGTTTTGAAACTGCATCGACCATGCGGATTCGCGAAGACGGTACGTTCGAATGGAATCTTTCCGTCGGCGCGCTGGATCTGCGCGCGAGGGGCAGCTGGCGGCGCGAGGGTGAGGAAATCGTCTTCACCTCGGACCCGAAACCGGTACCGCCGGAATTCGAATGGGCGGGGTTTGACGAAACCTCCGACCAGCCATTCCTGCGCATTTTCAATGCAGCCAATGGCGAGCCATTCGAATACGCATCGCTGATCGCGGTGTGTTCCAACGGCCAGAGATTGAGCGATCAGGTGGAACTTGGCATCTGGTCCCCTTCCGGTGAAGACGAATGCGATGTGCCGGAAAAAGTGCAGTTCAGGATCAACATGTTCGACCTGAAATCGCGCCCGTTCGACCTTAACGGACCGCTCAAGCCAGAGCCCGGTCAAACCATCGTTTTCCATTTTAAGCCGAATGATATCGGCATAACCGATTTCACCGGTGTAAGAGGCTGGTTCGCAGACGGTCGGCTCAAGATCACCGGCCCCCTCGGCGATCAAGAACTGCGCAGAATTGAACGGCAGATTGAAGAATAGCCCGTTCCTCATCACGGGTTGCTCTAGCGGCGGCAAATCAACCCTGATCAGGCAGCTGAAGCTGCGCGGAGTTTCTGTCGTGCCAGAGGCGGGGCTGCGAGTGATACGATCCGGCGGGCCCGCACCGTGGGAAGATCTTGATGGATTTATTGAGCGCGTGATCGTGCTGTGCCGCCATGATCTGGAGGATTGCGGCGACCGCAATGGACCGGTCGTTTTTGATCGCGGGCTGTTTGACGCATTTTCCGGCTATGCTTCGCGAAACAAGGCCGACATTCGTGATCTGATGCCGCGGCCATTTCCCTATGCTCAGCCGGTCTTCTTTGCTCCGCACTGGCCTGCGATTTTCGAGCAAACCGAGGAGCGCCGCCTTCCTGTCGAGGCAGCAATTGAGGAAGCGGACCGCCTTATGCGCGACCTTAGGCTGCTGGATATAGCGGTGGTCGAATTGCCCTTCTGCTCAGCTCCTCAGCGGGCCGATTTGGTCTTGAAGACAATCAGCTAGTCTCCGCACGCAGCCGCTCCTGCGCCTTGGCCCCAGAATTGCTTTGGCGAGTGCTGCACCGTGACACTTTCCTACTGCGCGGCAAATGTGAGAGGCTGCCGCTGTGCTTCTTGTGCCTGCCTATCCTGCTGTAACGCAAACCGATCCGGTGCATTTGCCCACGCCTGCGAATGGGCGAATTTTTATCGTCAGGACTGTGTTCCATGTGTTCCATGTCTCCCGCCCTTCAGGGCTGTACCGCTTGGGCCATGCCGCCGAATCACAGCGCCCAGTCAATCGGCTCAAGGCCGCGGCTTTCAAGAAAGGCATTGGTCTGGCTGAAGGGTTTCGAGCCAAAAAAGCCGCGATGCGCGGACAGCGGGCTGGGATGGGGGCTCTGCAGCACCAGATGCCTGTCGCTGCGGCCAAGCGCGGGAATACGTCCCGCCTTCTTGGCCGCGTGGCTGCCCCACAAGATGAAGACAGTCGGCACGGCGCGATCTGCCACGGCTGCTGTCGCCGCATCGGTGATCGCATCCCACCCGCGCCCCGCATGGCTGCCCGCCTGCGCGGCCTCAACGGTCAGCGTGTTGTTGAGAAGCAGCACGCCTTGCCGCGCCCACGGCGTGAGATTGCCGGTCTGCGGGCGGGCAAGGCCAAGGTCGTTCTCGAGCTCCTTGTAGATGTTGGCAAGCGAAGGGGGCACCTTCACGCCATCCTGCACGGAGAATGCCAGCCCATGCGCCTGCCCCGGTCCGTGATAGGGATCCTGGCCAAGGATCACCGCGCGCACCGTATCCAGCGGCGTCAGGGCGAGCGCGGCGAGTCGCTCCCCGCGTGGAGGATAGATGGTCTTGCCAGCCTCCTCCTCGGCCCGCAGCCATCCGCCAAGCCTGCGCGCTTCGTCGGTCTGCAGCGCCGGTTCAAGCACCGCGCGCCAGCTATCGGGAATGTCCTCGCTCGCCATCGTTCACGCAGGCTACACCGTATCGGCGGCACCGTGCCACTCACCCCTTCCCCTCTATCCCCATGTCGCGTAGTGAAACGCTCTATGACAGTGCACTATCATGAAGAAGACCTGCCCGACGGCGTGCTTGAGGGCACCGGGGCGCTTGCCGTGGATACCGAAACCATGGGTCTCATCACCCATCGTGACAGACTGTGCGTGGTGCAGATCAGCGATGGTTCGGGCGATGAGCACCTGGTCCGGTTCGGGCCAGGCAGCGAGTATGAGGCACCCAACCTCACGCGTATCCTTGCCGATGAGAGCCGGGTAAAGCTGTATCACTATGCCCGCTTCGACCTTGCGGCGATCCACTACTACCTCGGCGTGATGGCCGCCCCGGTGTTCTGCACCAAGATCGCAAGCAAGCTGGTGCGCACCTACACCGACCGGCACGGGCTCAAGAATCTGACAGACGAACTGCTAGGCGAGAGCATGTCGAAACAGCAGCAAAGCTCGGACTGGGGCGGGCCGGACCTCAACGAGGCGCAGCGTGAATACGCCGCAAGCGATGTGCGCTTCCTCCACCGGCTGCGCGACGAGCTGACCGTGCGGCTGGAACGAGAAGGACGCATGCCGATTGCCCAAGCGTGCTTCGACTTCCTTCCGACCCGCGCGGTGCTAGACATCGCGGGCTGGGCGGAGAGCGACATCTTCAGCCACTCCTAATCAGGAAACACCCAGAACCGCCGCCATGATCATGAAACGCCGCATCGAGACGTCCGAGGCCAAGGAGCTGCGCAACAAGCGCCAGCACTTCGCCGCGCCCGGCGGCTCGCATGACAAGCTGGTGGGCTTTCTCGCGCGCGCTCTGCCCGTCGGCGTCGGCGTGGTCGCGGCTTTGATGGTTATCACACCGCTGTCTCCTCGCGGGGAGGTGAGCTTTCTGCTCGACCGCAACGAAGTCGCCATGATCGATGAACGGCTGAGTGTGGATAATGCAATGTACCGCGGGCGGGATGACGATGGTCGCCCGTTCTCGATCACCGCTGGCGAAGCGGTTCAGCGCTCTAGCAAAGAGGGGCTGGTGCGGATGGACGAGCTGGTCGCTCAGATGCTCCTGCCCGAAGGACCGGCCCGCATCTCTGCTCCCGGCGGGGTTTACGACATTGATCAGGAGGTCGTCGACGTAAATGGCACTGTGTCGCTGACAGCGGCTGATGGCTATGCGATGACGGCAAGCGGGGTTTCGGTGAACCTCGAAAATCGCACGATGCGCGGTGATGGCGGCGTGGAAGGGCAGATCCCGGCAGGCACATTCTCGGCGGACACAATGCGCGCCGATCTCGACACCCGAACAGTGACATTGGAGGGCCGGGCCAAAATGCGCTTTGTGCCCGGCAGAATGAGGAGGCCCTGATGGCGACCCAGCAAGACAAACGCCTTGGCCGCATTGTCAGTGTGTGGATGGCAGGCGGATTCGCGATAACGCTGGCTCTGGCAGGCGACATGACGCTGAACGCCCAAGGGATCGCTTCACACAATTCCCGTGCTCCGATTGATGTCGATGCGGGCCGGATTGTAGCGGAAGGGCGCAATGACCGGGTCTCTTTCAGCGGCGGTGTCACCGTGACGCAAGCAGGCCTCACGGTGCGCTCGCAGCGCATGTTGCTGAATTACACGGACAATGGCTCGCTCGACATTCAACGGATCACAGCTACCGGAGGCGTGACAGTCAACCGCGGCACAGAGCGTGCGAGCGGCGATGTGGCTATCTATGATCTCAGCCGCAGGATCATCACGATGTCCGGCAATGTCCGCCTGCAGCGCGGACAGGATACGCTGAATGGCGGCCGGCTCGTAATCGATCTGCGCAGCGGGCTTTCAACTGTGGACGGCAGACCTTCGGGCGGCGCAAGTCAACCAGGATCAGATAATGGCAGGGTGACCGGTACGTTTACAGTGCCGCAAGGCAATTGACGCGGCAGACAGCTAATACGCGTTGTCGTGCCGCAGCACCCACACGGTGTCGTAAATAATCCGCATGTCGCCAATCAGTGACCAACCTGCGATGTATTCAAGGTCGGACTGCAAGCGGTCGGTCAGATCCTTTTCCTGCTCTGTCGCGCCGCGATGACCGCGAACCTGAGCAAGACCGGTCAGCCCCGGTTTCAAGGAATGGCGCTGCCAATACTGGCCGTCCACTTCCCAGAAAAGCTTGTCATTCGCGCGGCTGCCAAGCGCGTGCGGGCGCGGACCAACGATCGACATATCGCCGCGCAAGACATTGATGAGTTGTGGCAGTTCATCGAGACTGGTGCGCCGGATATACTGGCCCACTTTCGTGACCCGCTCATCGGCCCGCATCGTCGAACGATCGCCATTCGGGTCGCGCCGCTCTTCGCGCATTGAGCGAAATTTGAGCATGTTGAAGAACCGGTTGCTCCGCCCAAGACGGCGCTGAATGAAGAATACCGGTCCGCCGTCTTCAACCTTGATACGAACAGCGATCAACAGAAAAACCGGCGCAAGAAGCACCAGCCCCATAATGGATACGATCACATCAAAAGCGCGCTTGGCTATCCTGCCCCGCATACCAAGCGGCCCGCTGGATACGACCAATGACGTGCGCCCTTGATCCTCGTAGCGATGCACTCCCAATACGCCGAGGTCATGGGCAGGCTCGCTCACAATCTCGCCGGGAATGCCTGCCGATTTGAGCCAATAGGCCCAGCTATGCGTCCGCTCCCGCGGGCAGCTGACAATAACCTTGTCCTGATTGCGCAGCAGTTTTCCGAGACGGTCCAACATATGCGGGTCGTGCGTCTCGGGATTGAGCGCATAATCGGAGGCCGACACGAACTGCGCGGTCTCCAAGGTAAAGGAAGGACCGCCGTCCTCGATTACCAGGAAGTTGCGCGTTCGGCCGCTCCAGAAATGGTCGATCAACCGCATCATGATCCTGCGTGAGAAGACCAGCATTATAGCGAACAGTATCAATCCCAGCGACACCGACACACGCGAGAAATCGGCTGTCGACTTTGTATAGAACGCCAGAAAGCTCAGCAGCGCAGCCGAAAGCGCCAATGCGGTCAATGCCTGGCGAATAGCGAACGCATTGTCTCGCAGCGCCTGTGCGCCATAGGTCGCATTATAGAGCGCGATTGTGAAGTAGAGCGGCAGCAAAGCCTGCGCCGCGAGCATGGCGCGCGGATGCCACCATATTCCTTCATACGCAAAAGCAGCCAATGCAAAGCTAAGGTGAATTATAACCGCATCAGCGATCAGCATGCCGATATAAGTTCGCAGGCGGCGCCGCTCTAGCGAAGGCGCTGCCTTCACTTCGATTTCGGCATCGATCGGCGCCTGGACCAGGGGGCCGGTGTGCTTGTTCATGCGACGCGTTTCCCGTTACGGCGGGGGCTCTTAGGGGTTTCTACCTAACACGCGGTTATGAACAAAACGAGATTCTGGGCCGTTTTACGCCCGGTTTCTCCTCAGAAACTCACCGCTTCATCGCAAACCGGGCAATTTCGGTCAGATTTTGCGACAGCAGCAACTCCGCAGATTGGCTGTTCGACAGCAGGCTGCGATGAAGTGCGACAAGGCGGGGGATCAGCCGGTCGAGCTTGCGCCGGTGCCACCGGCCAAGCTGGTTGCGAATATCGCGTTCTTCCTTCCAGAAGATGCCAAGCTGCGCCTTTTCGCCCTTGCTGAGATTGTCGAAACTGCCTCTCGGCCCCAATTTCGCAGTGATTTGCGCGAGCTGGGAAGCCCGCCGCTCAAGCGCAAGCAGAAGCCCAACCGGGTTCAGGCCCAGCTCCTTGATCCTGCGAATCTCGCCCGAAAGCTTGTTCACATCTCCGCCCAGCACCGCATTGACGACAGGCTGGAAGCCATCTTCCTCGGTTGCCGCACCGATTTCTGCATAGTCATCTGTCGAAGCGGTCTTGGGCGATTGCGGATCGGCATCGCAATACAGCGCAAGCTTTGTAACCTCTGATTGCGCCAGCCTAACGTCCAGACCAGCTGCGCGGGCGATCCGCTCGGCCAGATCTCCGCCAAGCCTGAGACCCGCTGCATCAGCCATCGCGCGCACCGAAACGGCCACGCTCATCAGGTCTGGCGGGTAAAACATCGCAACAAGCGCATCGGGGCGTTTTTCAAGCAACTTGGCCGTGCGCGATTTATCGGTCGCTGACGTCGCGACGATTAACACGGGCGCGGCATCGCCCGCGCCGGCCTCGCTCGTTTCGATCAGCGCCTTAACAGCGTCATGCGCTTCATCGCCGTTTGCGCGCACCAGCAGGTGGCGTTTGTCACCAAACAGACTTTCGGTGCGCGCCTCGTCGCCCAGCATGGCGGGGTCGCGGCGCAGATCGGCTCCGGCAATATCGACCCGCTCACCGGCATCAGGCAACGCTTCGACAATTTTTGCAGCAGCAGCCGAGGCGCCGGCCTCATCCGGGCCGCAGAAAAAGAAGATGTTGGCCTCAGAAGCGCCGCGCGGAACGCCGCGAGCAAAATCTTTCTGTGTTGCCTTCACTATTCTTGCGCCGCCTCTTTGGCGTGCGCGCGCAGAGTGAGCGCGATCCGCGTAGCCATGCGGTCCGCCAGGTCTTTTGAAAGGTTTTCAAGTGCGGTCTGCTCAGCCGCAATTACTGCGTATTCACTCGATACAACGTCGATACCGGCGTCAGTTCCGTCGGTTGCATCCAGCAGGATTTCGCCCGTTGCAAGATCAATCAATTGATAGCGCGCGCGCAGCATGAAGCGTTCGCGGCTGATCGTATCGTCATCAAGAACGCCGAGCCCTTCGAGCGACTCGTCCAGCCTCACGTCAAGCCGGTATGCGGGCGTCGTCTTTCCCGCAGCGCCCAGTTTTTCATTGAGAGCATTGCGCACAAGCCATCCGCCGCGCCCCGGAATCGCCGGAACATCAACGCCTGCCAGCCCTTGCGCCACACCCGATGCGCTGCCGCCGGAATAAAGCGGCTGCAATCCGCAGGAAGAAAGCGCGAGCAGCGCGAGTGAGGCGATGGCTGCGCGGATCATGTAACGATGTTCACCAAACGGTCGGGCACGACAATCACTTTCCGAATTTCGGCACCATCAAGCGAACGCTGGACTTTCTCGCTCGCCAGCGCAAGCGCCTCCAGCGATTCTTTCGGTGCGCCTTTGGGCGCGGTGATGGTGTCACGCAATTTGCCCTTGTGCTGGATCGCGATGGTGACCTCGTCCTCCACCAGCATGGCGGGATCGTGTTCCGGCCACGCGGCATCGGCGATCAGCGTATCATGGCCAAGCTTAGCATAGGCCTCTTCAGCAAGGTGCGGCATCATGGGCGCGATCAGGTGCATCACTGTGCGGATGGCGAAATTGCGATCCTCGCCGGACTCAGCCTTTTCAGCCGCAGCGGTCAGCTCGTAGATGCGGGCGACGGCTTTGTTGAAGCTCAGCGCCTCGATATCTTCTGCCACTGCGACAATCGCCTGGTGAGCTTTTCGGGCGAGCGCCTTGTCTTCGCCTTTTGCCGAGTCATCGATCTGCCCGAACAGGCGCCACAGCCGCTGGACAAAGCGCCAGCACCCCTCAATCCCGGCTTCAGACCATGGCAGATCGCGCTCTGGCGGGCTGTCGGACAGCATGAACCAGCGCACTGCGTCTGCGCCGTAATCCGCGATGATCGCGTCCGGGTCGACAACGTTCTTCTTGGACTTCGACATTTTGATGACACGCCCAACCTCAACCGGTTGACCATCGGTTTTGAGCGTCGCGCCGTCACTGGCCCGTATCACCTCATCCGGCGAATAGTAGCCATCCAGCACCGCAGCATCTTTGGATTCAGAAAGATCCATTCGCTTCATGCGGTAATAGACCTCGTGCGTCACCATGCCCTGCGTGAACAGCGCGGCGAAGGGCTCCTTCACCTCAAACTTGCCGATATGCGCCAGCGCGCGCGTCCAGAAGCGGGCGTAGAGCAGGTGCAGGATCGCGTGCTCAATCCCACCAATATAGTGCTGCACCGGCATCCACTTGGCGATCTCTTCCGGATCGAAGGGCGCGTCCGCAGGCTGCGAGGCGAAGCGCAGGAAATACCATGAGGAGTTGGTGAAGGTGTCGAGCGTGTCGGTCTCGCGCACCGCTTCGCCGCCGCATTTGGGGCACGCGCAATGCTTCCAGGTGGCGTGGCGTTCGAGCGGGTTACCCGGCGTCTCGAAATCAACGTCTTCGGGCAGCGTAACCGGCAGTTGATCCTTGGGCACCGGAACGATGCCGCAGCTGTCGCAGTGGATGAAGGGAATGGGCGTGCCCCAGTAACGCTGGCGCGAAATGCCCCAGTCGCGCAGGCGCCACACGGTCGTGCCCTCGCCCCAGCCGCCTTGCTCAGCCTTGGCGATGACATCGGCCTTGGCGTCCTCGACGCTCATGCCATCGAGGAAGTCGGAATTGACGATCACGCCGTCGCCCGCTTCGGCCTCATCGCCCATCGGCGCGTCTGCTTGCGCCACGTCCTTGGCGACGACGCGGGCGATCGGCAATTGATACTTGGTGGCAAACTCAAAGTCGCGCTGATCGTGTCCCGGCACGCCCATCACCGCACCTGTGCCGTAATCCATCAGCACGAAGTTCGCGATGAAGACGGGCATGGGCTCGCCAGTGAACGGGTGCCTTGCCGTGATGCCGGTGTCAAAGCCGAGCTTTTCTGCCGTTTCGAGTTCCGCAGCGGTCGTACCGCCTTTCTTGCATTCCTCGATAAACGCCGCGACCGCCGCGTTTTCTGAAAGGCCTTGCGCAATCGGGTGATCGGCAGCGATGGCGCAAAAGCTCGCGCCAAAAATCGTATCGGGCCGCGTAGTGTAAACCGGCAGCTTTTCACCGTTCGACAACGCAAAGCTGAATTCCAGCCCGGTCGACTTGCCGATCCAGTTTTCCTGCATCAGCTTGACCTTGTCCGGCCAATGCTCAAGCTCCCCGAGCCCGGCCAGCAATTCTTCGGCGAAATCGGTGATCTTCAAAAACCACTGGTCAAGCTTGCGTTTTTCGACCTCTGCGCCCGAACGCCAACCCTTGCCATCGATGACCTGTTCGTTGGCGAGCACGGTCATGTCGACAGGGTCCCAGTTCACCTCCGATGACTTGCGATAAACCAGGCCCGCTTCGTACATGTCGATAAACAGCGCCTGTTCGTGGCCGTAATATTCGGGATCGCAGGTCGCGAATTCGCGGGTCCAGTCCAGCGCGAAGCCGATCCGTTTGAGCTGCGCCTTCATCCCTTCGATATTGGAGCGGGTCCAGGCGCCGGGATGGACTTTCTTCTCCATCGCCGCATTCTCAGCCGGCATACCGAAAGCATCCCAACCCATTGGGTGGAGCACTTCGTATCCGCTCATCTTTTTAAACCGCGCAAGAACATCGCCCATCGTATAGTTGCGCACGTGGCCCATGTGGATGCGCCCCGAAGGATAGGGGAACATCTCAAGGATGTAGCTTTTGGGTTTGTCGGCATCCGAATCGGCGGTGAAGGTTCCACCGTCTTCCCATGCGCGTTGCCAGCGCCCGTCGGACAACGACGGATCGAAACGATTATCAGTCATGGAAACCCGCTAACGCGAATTGGATCAGGAAGCGAGAGCCTTGCGGCGCAAGTCCCGCGCCTTGGTGAGGATAATATCCTCAAGCTTCTGAACAGTGGCTGCCTGAACGGGTGCCTCTACCCACGATCCGCCCTGCGAGACCTGACGGCTTGCTGCCACGCGCAATGCGTCAGCGCGAAGGTCTTGATCCAGGATGGTGACAGTAAGTTTCACACGCTCGCCTGGATTGTTCGGATTGGCGTACCAGTCTGTCGCGATGACGCCGCCAGAACTATCGGCCGAAAGAAGCGGCGCGAAACTGACAGTGTCGAGCGCGGCCCGCCACAAAAACGCATTCACACCAATCGTGTTGATCTGCGCCGACTGAAGTTCTGTCGTGGGACGTTCACGGCCGCCGCACGCAGCGAGGCTCGCCAGCGCACCAATGGCCAGTGCTGCTCGGGTGGTTTGCAAAAGAGCGTGTTTCGCGCGTGTCACAACAAGAATGTCCCTTTATCTGTCTTTGTTGGCTCTATAACCCCCGCACGGCCTGCGGCAAGCGCTGTGCGCATTCACTCAACATGCGTTTGAATGCCAGAGCGGTGCGTGCAAGGCCATTTATCGCCTTAAGCAGCGATGAATTTGACGGAACCTGAATGGATGAATCGGCCATTATGTGTGACTCTGGCCACAGGTCCGCTCATAAGATTCCGGAAACATTCGGAAAAGATTGCACGAAGCGGCGTCATAATCCTAACATCATCGGCAAGTAGACCGAGTCGTTCGATGCTAATCGGGGGTTCAGCACTGCCAGATTACTGGTGAAGCTGATTGATAGATTTCGCGCCGGTTTGCGCCAGACAGTGGGGAATAGAGTTACAGCTATGTCACGCGGCAGGATCAAGACAGCAAACAAGCAGCGCCAGCTGCCGCTGCTTGGCATGGCCGGTGCCCTAATGCTCGCCTTGCCGACGGCAAGCCTCGCTCTGGTGGGTTTCAACCAGGGCGCAAGCGGCAGTGCTTCGGCTTTCGAACTGTTTACCCCCGCTTCGGTCGATCCTGACCTTGCGGCGCGCATCGCTGAAACGGCTAACGAAAAAGGCCTGCGGTTTACCCCGGCCGGGTCCAGCGGCGCATTGCGCAACAAGACTGTAACCGTGGCGGTCCGGGTTGATGGCGATACTGCCAAGGCCGTATCTGTTCGCTCGGCGATCGATGCTGCGCCCGGCGCAGGCGAATCGATTGCGTCACTCCAGCAGAGCAAATTCAATCTTGGCACTGCGCGCGGGTATCAGAGTTTTGCCCGCCCGATCGAATTGCCCAGCAATGTTCGCAATCTTAGCGTGCCCGACCTGTCTGAGTTCGAACCAGCCAAGCCGACGGCCGAAGACAAGCCGAGCCGCCTGCAACCACGCATCTCGCTTGAAGACCGCGCGATCGCCGGTCGTTCGCCCAACACGCTCGACGCTCTCGAGGCGCAGGTCGATGTTGGCGGGTCGTTCCGCGTTTCGAAAAATCTCGATGTGACCGCAGGCGTCCGCTATCAGCAGGAGCGTGATCGTCTCGCCCCGCTCACCAATGCCGAGCAAGATAGCCAGTCGGTCTATGTCGGGACGCAGATCCGGTTCTGATCGGATATTCAGGTATTCGTATGCAAGACCCCGCTTTCGCGGGGTTTTTCTTTGCGTTCCGTAACGTCAGGCCTATCCTGCGCGCGATTGATCACTTTCGGAGGAAATGAGATGAACCGTGTAGCGGTAGTCACTGGCGGAACGCGCGGCATCGGCCGGGCCATTTGCGAGCAGCTTAAAGACGATGGCTTTAATGTGGTCGCGAATTACGGCGGAGATGACGGTGCTGCCAGGCAGTTTACCGAGGAAACCGGCGTCCCCACCTACAAGTTCGACGTGGGCGACCACGAAGCGACACTCGCTGGCTGCCAGCAAATCCATGATGACATCGGCCCAATCGAGGCGGTGGTAAACAATGCGGGAATCACCCGCGACGGCACGCTTCACAAAATGAGCTATGACGACTGGCACGAGGTGATGCGGATCAATCTTGGCGGCTGCTTCAACATGGCGAAGGCATGCTTTCCGGGCATGCGCGAGCGCGGCTGGGGCAGGATCGTCAATATTGGCTCGATCAACGGTCAGGCTGGTCAGTATGGCCAGGTCAACTACGCGGCAGCGAAATCAGGCATTCACGGATTTACGAAAGCTCTCGCGCAAGAAGGCGCGCGTGCCAACGTAACCGTGAACGCGATCGCTCCCGGATATATCGACACCGACATGGTGGCCGCTGTTCCGCAGGGCGTGCTCGACAAAATCGTCGCGAAGATCCCTGTCGGCAGGCTGGGCCAGGCTGGCGAAATTGCTCGCGGGGTCAGCTTTCTATGCTCTGAAGAGGCCGGATTTGTCACAGGCTCCACGATGAGCATCAATGGTGGCCAGCATATGTATTGACCTTCCGGGAACATGCATCTGATCGGTTGATTGTGGTCATATGTCCGCAAATACCGAATTGAGCCAAGCCGAAGTCAGCGCAATAATCGAAATGGCGCTGAGCGATCATGTCAGCTTTGCCGATATAGCGACGCAATTCGGGCTGAGCGATGCGGAGACCAAAGTGCTCATGCGCGACAATCTCAAACCGTCGAGCTATCGGACCTGGCGCAAACGCGTTCGCGAGTTTTCGGACCGCCGCGCGCACTATAAGTAAAGGCGGCGGCGCTCCCTGGATTGGGGCTAGGAAATAAAATAGCCCACCGTACGCCACTCGCCGTCCTCAAAAGTCAGCGTCACCGTCTCGGTAACGCCTTCACGCAAAGCAAAGTCGCTTGCGAATTTGACGGCCTTATAGCCGCTCGGCGAGCCGCCAAGATCCTCAAACGCAATCGCGGTGCGCTTGGTGATTTTACCCAGCGGGGCTCTGGCCAATTCCGATGCCATTCGCCAGCTTTCAACGGTATTGGGCTGACGAAATGCCCTGGCAGCTCCATCGAAACTCGCTTGCCAATCCTGTGCATCGACCAAGGCAAGCTAAGCGCGGGCTGCGAGGTCGAGTTCAGCATCATCGGGAGCAGGGCGAGCAGCGCTTTTATCGACGAAATATCCGCCAACCTCATAGCCGCTATCGCCGCTTGTCATTGTGACCGTTTCAATTACGCCCTTGCCGTTTTCAAAGTCGCTGATGAAGCGAACGAAGCGATAATCGGCTCCGGCAGATTTGATTGAGCCAAATTCTTCAAAAGTTCGGCTACGCAATTGTCCCAGAGGGCTGATCTCTGTTGCCATGGCTGCTTCGAATGTTGCGTAATCGATCGACTTTGGCATCCCGCTAGTGTCAAATGCGCTCCGCAAATTGCCATCTTCAATCAGCCTCAACCAATCGCGAGCCAGAGCTTCAAGCGGCTCTAGCACCACCTCTTTCGGCTCGGTCTGCGCCAGCATAGCGGGATCGGGATCCGGCTGATCTTCGGCTGTAACGGCGGGTGTGATCTCTGTGTTTGCGGTATCAGCGACAGCGGTAGAAGCCGCCGGCGAGGAAAGGGCGTAGGCGATTGCTATAGTGATTGTCATGAAAGTACCTCCTCCGATCAATATGGCGCCAATGCGCCGGTGCCCCTGTTCGTCAGTGTGACTATTTTCGGGCATGGTTGGAGGATTGGGGGACGGGCTCTCCTGTTCACCCCCCAATTGCTTGTATGCAAGAGAATTGGGTGCGGCGCTTTCATGTTGGTGCAGCAACCGTGCGGCCTCTCGGCTGCTGGTTACGCATAGCTTCCGGCGGGCCGTTCGCAGGCGCTCATTGATAGTATGGACGGATAGATCAAGCGCCTTTGCGGATGACTTGGCGTCATGACCGCGCAGGATCAGTCGTAAGGTCTCTTTCTCTTTTTCAGTCAGCTCTTCGATCACTTCTGCCATTGGGTGATTTTACCGAACCAGTCTGGTGCAGCCACCCCCAATTTTTTGTAGATGCAGGCAGGAGCTGCGGACAGGGGGCCAATCGGATGCTATGAGTCAGTCCATGAGCAACCCGCATTACCATCCACCGGTCAAACGCTCGATTGAGATCGCTGGTCATAAGACCTCGATCAGCCTTGAACCGGTGTTCTGGGAAATGCTGGTTTCTGCAGCACAGATAGAGAATGTGCCGATTAACGCGGTGGTCGCGCGGATTGATGCCGAACGGATACAAGCAGAGACGCCGCCAGGTCTGGCGAGCGCGATCAGGGTATGGCTTGTCAGTCGGTACGCGGCGGAGCCGGCAGAACAGCTCTGACCGTGTAACTTCCCGGCTCGAGCGAAAGCCGAATATCCTCCCCCGGCTCCACCCATACCCGATCAGCTGGCACCGCATCGTATGGCTCACCCTCGCGGAACGCCTCGATCACCAATGGTCTCTCAACCGGTTGTAGTTGCGGCGGGACAGGCACAGCCCGCCGACCATCTGCAAATCTCCAAGCCGGCTTGCCAAAGCGGAACTGTGCGACCGGGTGATCTACAATAAGATCGAACCATCCGGCCTGATCATCGGATTCCAACGCGATGCGGCTAACGTCGGTGCTGCCACGGCAAATGGTTTGCGCGATTGTAAGCGGATCAATCCCGTGATCACGCTTTAATCGGGCGGCCATCCAGGAGTGATCCCAACCGTCCTCGTCGATGACATTGGCTTCGCGCGCATGGGCATAGCCGACATGGACAATCAGATTTTCGTCCGGCCCCAGGGAGTCGATCAGTGCCGCGAGATTTGCCGCCTGTTCGATTTCGCGGTCGCGGACAGAAATACGCCAGTCATCTGGCTGGTCGCGGCCTGCGACATACACCTGTTCATATGCTGCAAAGCGGTACCCGAGAGCTTTGGCTTCACGAAGCATCGCCCCGAACACTGGCTCTTTGCTGTAATAACCAAGACGGGACTCTATATATGGAGTCTCAGCATAAAGCTCGACCGGATCAGGGCGGTCGTCGTTCCAATTTGAGAAGGTTTCGGCCGCAAGTACGGAAAAATCTAGTGGGCGCAGTGCCGCAATAATCTGGCGTGAGAAGTCACGGTGCCGCGTGACCTGGTGGCTTTCATTGATGATCACGACACGGTGCTGGCGAGCGGCCTCTACTATTCGGGTCAAGACTTCCGCTTCGCCGCTTGCCATCGGTTCGGACGCCGGGCACGCGGCAACAGAATATTCATCGTCGACCAGCGCGGCCTTGTCTTCGCGCCCCAGCATTGACCAAGCTTGCGCTGCCCTGCCACTATCATTCTTGTCCAAGACTTCGGGCGGCTGCCGGTAAATGTATTCGTGACCGGTGGCCTGCGCATCGATCAAAGTATCAATCACGCTCAGTTCGACACCGGACTGCGAGGGCGGCAGTGTTGCGCATCCAGCAAGCGAAGCCCCGGCAAAGAGCAACGCCGCTTTGCGCATCAGTCGTCTCCGACCCGCTCGATATCTGCGCCGACCAGCTGCAGCTTTTCCTCCAGCCGCTCATATCCGCGATCAAGGTGATAGATCCGGCGCACCGTCGTCTCACCCTCGGCAGCGAGCGCGGCGATAATCAGGCTCATTGAGGCGCGCAGATCCGTCGCCATCACCTCTGCACCGGTCAGATCAACCGGGCCTTTGACGATGGCGGTGCGGCCCTCTGTCGAGATATCTGCGCCCATCCTCGCGAGTTCCGGCACATGCATGAACCGGTTTTCGAAGATCGTCTCTTTGAGGACACTCGTGCCTTCTGCTTTGCACAGCAGGCTCATCAGCTGCGCTTGCATGTCTGTAGCCAGGCCGGGAAACGGCGCTGTTGTCAGGTCAACGGGCTTGAGCCCGCCATTCGCAGCAATCGAAATGCCTTTTGCATCCTCGGAAACCTCAATCCCGATTGATCGCATCGCCGCCAGCGATGAGATCATGTCGCCCGCATTCGCGCCTTCCAAACGCACCTCGCCGCCAGTGATCGCGGCAGCGCAGGCATAGGAGCCAGCCTCAATCCGGTCGGGCATGACCTTGTAGGTCGCACCGTTCAGCCGTTTTACGCCGTGAACCGTAAGGTCGGACGTGCCGATCCCTTCAATCTCCGCACCCATCGCCGCGAGCAGATTGCACAGATCGACAATTTCGGGCTCCCGAGCAGCGTTGAAAAGACGGCTGGTCCCATTCGCAAGGGCCGCCGCCATAAGCGCGTTTTCGGTCGCCCCGACAGAAACTACCGGGAAGTCGAAATCCCCACCAGGCAACCCGCCATCAGGCGCCATCGCTTTGACATAGCCCTGCGCGAGTTCGATCTCGGCACCAAACGCCTCGAGCGCTTTCAGGTGAAGATCGATTGGACGGTTTCCGATTGCACAGCCACCGGGGAGCGAAACTGTCGCCTCGCCCATCCGCGCCAGCATCGGACCCAGCACCAGGATCGAAGCGCGCATCTTGCGCACGAGGTCATAGGGCGCGACGGTTGAGGTGATTCGCGGAGCTTCGAAAGTGACGACGCGGCCAAAATCCTCGGGCCGTTTTCCCTGGATACCGGTCGAAATACCGAACTGGGTCATCAGGTGCTGAAACCCGTCAATATCCGCAAGGCGCGGCAGGTTGCGCAGCGTAAGCGGCTCCTCTGTGAGAAGGGCACAGGGAATAAGCGTAAGCGCCGCGTTCTTCGCGCCTGAAATCGGAATGGTTCCGGATAGGCGGTTGCCGCCGCGAATGATCAGTTTGTCCATGACAAATCCCTTATACGATCCCGTCTTTCACGCAACTGACACAGCTTGAGTGCAAACAGACATGGCTAACAGCGTTGACTGCAAGTCCTGTCAGCGCCACGACTTGTAAAACGTGCATTGGAAATCAGGCGAATAATTATGACCTCTCCCAAACCTATCAAGAAGGCCGTTTTTCCCGTCGCGGGGCTCGGCACCCGTTTCCTTCCGGCGACCAAGGCCATCCCAAAAGAGCTTTTGCCGATCGTTGACCGCCCGCTGATCCAGTATGCGGTTGATGAGGCGCGCGAGGCAGGGATCGAGCAGATGATCTTTGTGACCGGCCGCGGAAAAACAGCGATCGTCGAGCATTTCGATGTCGCCTACGAGCTTGAAGACACCATGAGCGAGCGCGGCAAGGATATGTCGGTGCTGGAGCCAACCCGCGCGACCCCCGGCGACATCATCACCGTCCGTCAGCAAGTACCCATGGGCCTGGGCCATGCGATCTGGTGCGCCCGCGCAATCGTGGGCGATGAGCCCTTCGCAATCTTTCTTCCTGATGAGCTGATGGTCGGAAAGCAGGGCGGCACGGGCTGCATGAAGCAGATGGTGGATGCTTATGAGCAGACCGGCGGCAATCTGATCAGCGTGCTGGAAGTTCCGCATGAAGAAGTGTCGAGCTATGGCGTGATCGATCCTGGCGCTACGAACGGCACCCTGACCGAAGTCAACGGTCT
>CALLQC010000003.1 GCA_938015255.1 uncultured Erythrobacter sp. | reverse complement strand
GGCAGGAGCGGATGTCGTATCCATCGTCTGGCCAGCGACCAGTTCGATCGTTTCGGGAGAAATCGTCACCCCCAACTTCACCGGGCGGGAAACGGGCGGGTCGGCCTCCATCTGGGCGGCAAAATGACATTGCACCGGCGCAGCTGCATCATCCGGCGCTGCCGTTTCTTCCATGCCGTCCCATTGCGCTGAACCATCGGACGCGAAATCCGCCTCTGGCAAACCGGGCAAGGCTGACGGAGTGTGGCCGACCGTCTGCGGGGGAGCAGCGGGCCGGGGGCTAGCGCTTCGCCGACTCCGGCGACGCCGCGGCGCCGGGGAGGTCGGGGGCGGCGATGGCGGCGGAGATGCTAGTGGTGCCTCGGCAGTGGCCTCATCTTCGGGAAACAGAAAACCGGCTGCCGCCTCAATAGTGCTTGGCTCGGTGAAATAGATCGTATGATAGATCTGCGTCCCACGCTCCAAGACTTTCACCTGGCTGCTCGGCAGAGTGCCTGCTTGGCCGAACCTGGTCATGGATGCGGTGTTGACGACCAAATCATTCGCCTCGTTGAAAAACCGGTCACCGATCCGATTGCCGATGAACTCCACCACTTCGGCAGTAAGGCCGCGCTTGACATCCAGGACCGGGCGGAAATCAGATGTGATGGCTCGATATCTCTCAAGCGAGGCGGCGGGCGTTGCAATTTCTGCCAGCAGATCGCTGCCAGGCTGCATTGCTTGGAGGCCGGGAATTTTACCGTCATCAATCGCAACCTCTGGCAGCACCTTGACGAAACGCCCGATGGTTTTGATCACGAAACTGGCAGGGTTGAAGCCGCCAAAGCCTGCTGCGCTGGAAATCGCTTTCACTGCCGCAACAGCAATGGTCGTGTAAAGATCGACCAGCGCGTGCCAGTTTTCCGGATTGGCGAGCAAGGTGCCTGAATTGGTGCAACCAACGAACACTGCGCGATCAAAGTCCAGTTGTCTGCCGTCTTCACCCGCTGCCAGCTCGACTGCGCGCAGCACCAATCCCCCGCGACTGAATGCGATAGCATCGATTTCGGTCTCATCCGGCAGCTTGGCGAGTTCCTGCAGGATCGCGGACGCGTTCTCCATTGGGGTTTTGGCGAGCGTTTTGTGATCAAATCCAATGATCGCGTCGTAATCCTGCAAGGCGCGCGAAAGGAAGGATCGGCCAAGCTCGGTTTGAGCGATCCCGCCAAAGCTTCCCTCAGTGGTCGAAAAGGTGCCGTGAACCATCAACAGCACCTTATTCCGGCGCTCTGTCGGCAAGGTCGGCAGGCCCGGCTCCCAGGCGCCCGTATCAGCATTCAGCGTCAGTGGCTGCTCAACCAGATCGCCTTCAATTTTCGCGATGGCCTTATCAATGGCTTTCTCGGCAACGAAGCGAAGCACGCGGACCCGGATGGGTTCGATCAGCTTGTCGCCAATCCATCCGCCCAGCGAGAGGCCCCGGCGCTGGCGCGGCTTTTCTCCTGATGGATCATCGTTTGCAAGTTCGCCGGGCGAAAGGTCAAACACCGCAGTTTTTGCGGTCCCGGTACTGCGGCGACCCCGCTGGGGTTCCTGATATTCTTCCGGCCAGCTCCAGCGGAATACGCCGCCCTGTTGCTCGATTAGGAGGACCGCGCCCTGCTCTTCCTGGAGGTCGACTTCGAGTTGTGGAGACGAAGCGATATCTGCGGTGCTTCGCCGGCTCCTGCTGGGTGAGCGGGCGGGAATGACATTGATATCGGCAGCCAGTTCGAAATCAGCATCGCGCAGGGCCAGATCGACATCAGCCTCTTCGCTTCCGGTGTTGAGCGCAGAACGCCTGCTTCGGCGCCCGCCTATACCGGCATTTTCAATGGTGAAATCCTCGCCAGCTTCAAAGCTGACGCCTCTGCCGATTTCAATTGCCATTTTCAGTGCTCCTGCCTTGCGGATTCTCGGCGCATTGCCGCTGGGTTCAAGGTTCTCTGTCCTGACCGGTGATGGTGGTCTGCCGCTCCATCAGCGGTACGCATCGATCCAGGAAGAATGTGACCGTATTTGGCTTCACGCTGATCTCTGTGCCTTGCGATGCGGTGGCTTGACCTGCGGCGATCGGCATCCAGGGCGCACGGCACAGTGTCGCGGTGAGCCGTGCTCGCGTGTCCATGCTGGCTGCAATCGCCTGTTCGGTCGACGCAAGCCGCGCGGTCGCCAGCTGAATTTCCAGGCTGCCCGAATTTGCGGGACTGGGCGGGGCTTCAAGCGCGAGTGTGTTTGCCAATCTCGCGTCTGTATCATTGCAGAACAGGCCGGTTGCACGGCACTTCTCGGCCAATCGCGCTGCATGGCGCGTTTGCCCCTCATCAAGCCAGTCTGAAACACGGGCTGCTATGGTTTCGCCCTCCGGTTTCAGTGATGCAGTTCGGCGTTCGAAGTGGCCGAATTTTGCGTCTTCGATCCTCAGGCGCAGTTCGATCCGGGAGCCAAGGGGGATATCGGCATAGGCAGGCTCGGCAAAAATGCGCTCGCTTGTGCGCACTTCAATTCGTTCCACGGTAATCGGATGGCCGCCCTCTGCGATGACTGCAGAATAGTCTGGATCCTGCCATTGGACACTTGCGTCGTCTTCACTCGGCGATTGATCGCACGCTGCTGCTGTGTCTTCGCGCACTTCGAAGGTGGAGAAAAGATAGGCTGCCCTTTCAATGCGGGTCAGCAAATCATCGCGAAGTTTCAGTCCTTCGCAAAGCGCCTGGAGTCGATCCTGACCCGGTGCGTATGGCGAAGTGATTTCGAGCACCAGATCTCTGCGATCATGCATGGCAATGATGATGGAGCCGAAATCTTCAGCCAATCGGCTGCGCCTTTCACGTGCCGCCCTTTCATACACCGTCCGGTAGCGGATGATGCGGGCGCGCATGGCTTCGATCTCGCGGGTGCTCGCCTCATACGCGGCGCGGTCAGCATAAACCGTGCCGTATTCCGCATCCCATAGCGTTTCGGCTTCATTCTCCAGCCGTTTGCTGACATCCCAGTAGCTTTCGCCGGCGTTCTCGTCCGTAAGAGGGAAAAGAGTGTTGCCCGGGTCAGAGCGGCGCACATCGCCCAGGCTTTCGATTGCCTCGCCGAGCCTTTGGATCGCCGACCAGCGGCGTTCTGCGGCTTGTGCCAGTATTTCAGCCTCGGTTGGCGGGGGCGGAGGCCCGAAGGTGATTTCAACCCGACGGTTCTGGGCTTCGCGAACCCCGTCTGCAGTC
The DNA here is from genome assembly GCA_938015255.1 of uncultured Erythrobacter sp. GTDB lineage: Bacteria > Pseudomonadota > Alphaproteobacteria > Sphingomonadales > Sphingomonadaceae > Erythrobacter. Next base: position 56,955 of record CALLQC010000003.1, on the reverse strand, counting down.
GGAACCCGCAGCATGCTCTCGCCGAATGCCTCGCTTGCAACACGTGCGGGATCGACGCCGCGCCTCGATAAAGCCTCGATAACGCGGGCGCTGCGTTCCTGTGAGATCCGCAGGCTTTCCTGCATCGATCCATCGGCGTCGTCATGCCCGGCAACCATGATTGAAGCGCGCCCGCAATTGCCAATCGCTGCCAAGGCATTGTCGATAATGGCGCTGCCTTGAGGTGTGATCTGCGCGCTTTGGTGATCGAAAAACAGAATGAACGGGCCCGTATTGCAGGGCGGCGGAGGTGGCGGAGGCGGCGGAGTTGGCGGAGGGGGCGGTGGAGGCGGGGCTGGGTACGCCGCTGTGCCGGGCGGAGTGTAGTTCGGGTTTACATCCGCGCGAGGATCGCGCTGATAGCCGCTGACCCTCTCAATCACGACAGGGACACCGCTTATGTCGGGACATGCCTCGTCCCACCCGACTTCGGTCCCGTCAGGGCACACGTAAAATTCCGGATCGCCTCCTCCAGTCGACGCGGGGCCGCGGCCGCCCCCACCCCCGGAACTGCCCCCTATGTAAGGGTCATATCCGGCCTGACTGCCGCCGGAATTGGTATCTCCGGAGGTCGCTGTATCGCCGCGATCGCCTGCGCTTCCGCGCCCGCCATCAGGGTTTTGCGAGCCATTGGTTGCACTCTCCCCGGCATTTGCATCGGCAGCAGGGTCATCTGCAGCCTCTTCTCCCAGTGCTCCTATGGAAAGGTACAGGCCAATCGCCGCAATCGGGAGGCCAAGAATGCCCGCAATCGCTGCCGTGCGACCCAGCCAGCGATCAGCCCGCCCCTCTTTTTCGCTATCGCCGCCGGCTCCGGCATCGTCGACCACAGGCGGCGGGACGACGAGCTGCGCGAGCGGAAGGCGATCATATTTGTCAGTCGCATACAGAACCGGCGTGACCAGCTCGATCCGCGCATCTTCATATTTAAGAGTGGCGATAGCTCCGCGTGCATCGCTGACCGCGCGTGCGACCGGCCGGCCCTTTGCAAGCTGGGAATAGAGCCGCCGGGAAAAGGCGATCGCCGCATCGTCCGAGATCGAATATTGCATCGCAATCACGAACGGGATGTCGAGCAGACGCAGGTTCTGTGCTGCGCCGGAAAATGGATCGAACCGCGAAGACGTGCCGCCCAGACAGCTGTTGAGCACCACCATCCAGGGGCGATTTGTCTGCAGCATCTGCCGCAATGTCTCTGCGCTTACGGCATCCTTGTGGTCCGGATCGTCTTCGTCATGCAGGTAGATCAAGCCCTCTTCATCTTCGAAGCCGCCATGACCGATGTAATGGACGATATGCGGTGCCCAGTCGGCGATTTCATCGCCAAGGTTTGACCTGGTGGCCTGCTCGATAACCCTGAGGTCGAACAGCTCCTCGCCTTGCGCCCTGAGCTTTTCGAGCAATCCCTTTATGTTTGCTATTTCGGTGCCGGTCGCGAGATCCGCAGTGGGATTGGCAACCGCCACGAGCATTCGGATCTTGCCGGGAATAGGGTTTTCGAGCCGCGCCCCTTCATATGCAGGGTCAAGCGCGCGAACGATGTTGGCGTTTACATCGGTTGCCAGAAACGTTTTCTTGCCGGGGTCCCACAGCGCTTCCCAAGGGATACCTCTGAGCTCGCCCGCCTCGCTGCTGTCTATCCAAAGGATGATGCAGTTTTCGTCCCCGTTCTGCTGCTGCTCAAGTGTGCTGTAAAGCGTTCTAAAAGAGGAGAGAGGCGACACATCGTCTTCGCCGTGGAAGAGCTTTTCGAACAACTCCTTTCCCACTTTGCTGACATCATCGAGCGTGACTGCAGCGGCCAGCTGTTCATCAATTGAGCGCGTGTCATCATCAGCGGCAGGGATTTCGGCGAGCGGAAGTTTCCTCCTGCGCCTGCCTGCGCCGACACCGTCGATCTCCAAACCGGAAAGATGGTCGGGAAAATGCCTGGAAAATCCGTGACCGCCTTTTTGCGCGCCATGATAGTCAAGGTGGACGTCAAACGTCCGATCCTTTCCCGGCCCGATGCGGATTCTCCAGTTCGAAGGCATAGACGACGGCCCCCCATTTCCGTGCGTCCCAAATCAATAGCGCTTAAATTAACACAAATTTTACCTTAACCCCAAGAGAAGCGGTCTTATTGTATGAATCCGTCAGTAAATATGATGGCTTTAGTCGGACTGCTGACCAAAGTATTAAAAGAAAATTTCGTTAAAGCATTGAAATAATGCGCTATTTAAATCACGCGCGGTTGTGCGCATAAGTAATTCAACTAATCCGATTTACACCTGATGGGCGATGGCGGGCCGAGGCCTTGCGATTCTACGCAAACCCGTTTTCGAAATACTCGATCGCGCAGCCGGCGAGCATCGCTGCCCCATGGGGAAGCGCGCTTTCGTCAACATGCATGCGCGGGGAGTGGATGGCGCAGCATTGGGTCCAGTCTTCCCCCTCTGGCGCGACACCAAGGAAAAACATCGCGCCTGGCACCTTTTCCAGCAGGTAGGAAAAATCCTCCGCGCCCATGATCGGGTCCGTCAAATTGCGCCAGCCCTGCTCGCCGCCTAGCTGCATGGCGACCTTTTGTCCCAACGCAACAGCGCGCGCGTCACACACCGTCACTGGGAAACCCAGTTCAAGTTCGCAGTCCGCTTCGACACCGTATGCCGCTGCAGTCTGGCTCGCGGTTTCGCGGATCAGGCCGTGGATCTTGTCACGATGGTCTGCGGAAAGTGTGCGGATAGTGCCGCCCAGCATCACCTCGTCAGGAATGACATTGTGCGCGGTGCCTGCGTGGATTTGCGTCACTGTGACCACCACAGCATTGGTTGCCTTGAAACGCCGGGTCACCATCGCCTGGATCGCACCCACAATAGCCGCTGCGGCGGGCACTGGATCAGCACAGTCGTGCGGCATTGAGGCATGACCGCCTCGGCCTTTGACGGTGATGGTGAATTGATCAGCCGCCGCCATAAGCGGCCCAGCCCGCCCTGCCAACACGCCAAACGGTGCGTTAGGCATAATATGAAGCGCAAAGGCAGCATCGGGCAGCGGATTGATCTGCCCGTCATCAAGCATGTAGCGCGCGCCGTGATGCCCTTCTTCACCCGGCTGGAACATGAAATCGACCGTTCCTGTAAGCTCGTCCTTGCGATCAGCCAGCAGCCGGGCCGCCCCGACCAGCATGGCTGTGTGAGTGTCGTGGCCGCAGGCGTGCATACGGCCAGGTATCGTGGAGGCGAATTCCAGACCGGTCTTTTCCTCCATCGGCAACGCATCCATGTCTCCGCGAAGCAGTACGCGGGGTGCACCTTCGGTCGCTTTGTTTCCACGCAGGGTCGCAACCTGGCCTGTGGTGGACCGGCCCTCTTTCCATTCAAGCGGGAGATCGGCGAGCGCCTCGCGCACTTTGGCCATCGTCATCGGGGTGTGCAGGCCAAGCTCTGGCTCGGCATGGATAGCGCGGCGCAGTGCAACAATGTCGGGAGCCATGGCGCGGGCGGAATCGAGAATGGATGTGGTCAGCATATCGCGGACCATACCGCGTGAAAGGCTGGATGCCATACGAATTTCACACGGGCACAAGGTTGCAAAATTGCCGCGTGGTCCGATGTAACCTTCCGTGCGGTGCGAACGAATGTGACAAATAGGCGCAATTATGGCAGTTAACGCACGCGTCACAGGCACACAGGACAGATATGGCGACCCCGATCTACGAATTTTCACAAATGCCCCGCGTGGCAGCGCGCGGGGGCGATGATCGTGCGCAAACGCCTGAGCAAGAGCCGGGTGCGGAGCCGCGGGTCGGTGTGATTTACAACCCACGCAGCCATGGCAATCAGGGTGCGGATTTCGATTGCGGTGTTTCTCCGCAGGTTCACATTGCTCAGCCAGGCGATCGTTCGCAATTGCCAGAGGCGCTTGCCGATTTTGCCGCGCAGGGCATTGATCTGCTGGTGATCAATGGCGGCGACGGCACGGTGCGCGATGTCATCACATCCGGGCGGGGGATCTTTGGTGATAACTGGCCCGCGATTGCTGTGCTTCCCAAGGGCAAAACCAATGCGCTGACATGCGATCTGGGCGTACCGAACAACTGGACGCTGCAGGATGCAATTGACGCCGCAAGCAACGGTTCGATTGTGCGCCGCCGACCGCTTGAGATTTGTGATGGCAGCGCTCAAGGTGCCGGAGTGCTGGGCTTCATCCTGGGGGCAGGCCTGTTCACAATGGCAACGCAGGCGGGGCAAAGTGCACACCGTCTGGGAGCGTTTAACAGTCTCGCAGTGGGCGTTACAACGGCATGGTCGATAGTGCAGGCCATGTTTGGCAGCGCCGAAAATCCCTGGCGCAAGGGCGCGCGCATGGCCATCCGGCTGGGTGCGTCCGGTTCTCCTTTGGCGCACAGCGAACGGGGCGATCCCGAGTTTCGGCAATTGCTGTTCGCGTCTACACTTGAACAATTGCCAGCCGGCATGAAGCCGTTTGGCAAGCTCAAGAGCGGCCTGAAACTCGTGGCTCTTGACCATCTGTCGCGCCGCACTGTTGCGTTGCTGCCGTTTATCATCGGCGGCCACATGACCGGGAAGCTGCGGGAACGCGGCATTCATCAGCTTAGCACGCCGGAATTCACACTAGATATAGACGATCAGTTCATCCTCGACGGAGAGGCCTTTCCCGCCGGGAAATACCGCATCGGGCAGGGACCGGAAATGCGGTTCGTGACACCCTGAGATTGCTGCTTTAGGGCGCCCGATTGTGACTGAAGCGCTCGCCAACAGAATCGCTGCACAGCTTGACGCCCCGATCGAAACAGCGGTCGCCGATTTCGCGCGTTCGCTTGCCGCGAAGATGGATGCACAGGCCGTTTTGTTCTACGGCTCCAATCTCAGAACGCGCTCTCTCGAAGGCGTGCTTGATTTCTACATTTTGTTGCCCGGTACCGATGAGCCTGCCATCTGGCCGACGGTGAGCTACCATGAGCGCGAGCATGAGGGGCAGACGCTGCGCGCCAAAGTCGCCGTCATGACCCTGGCGACGTTTGGAGAGGCAGCCTCAGGCAGGCTTCGCGATACGACGATCTGGGCGCGCTTTGTGCAGCCATGTGCCTTGATCTGGGCGGCGGATGATGCGGCGCGCCGCGATGTCATTCAGGCAATCAGCGCCGCTGCGCAAACGGCGGCGAAACTGGCCGTTGCACTGGGGCCTGTGCGCGGGACGGCAGATGACTATTGGCGGGCGCTATTCCAGGCGACGTACAAGGCGGAATTCCGGGTGGAAAAGCCGGGGCGCGAAAATGACATTCTGAGCGTGAACGCTGCGCATTTCGATGGTCTGCTTCCCGCAGCTCTGGAGGCGCAGGGGATCACCTTCAATCAGAAAGCAGGCCAGATTGCGCCGGAACTCGGCGCGGCCGAGCGCACCGAAATTTTGTCCTGGTGGAGACAGCGCCAGCGTCTGGGCAAACCGCTGAACCTTGTGCGCCTGGTCAAAGCGAGCACGACCTTTGAAGGCGCGGCGCGCTACGCTGCATGGAAGGTTGAACGACACACAGGCATGCCTGTGGAAGTGACGCCTTTCCGCGAAAAATATCCCATTCTCGCAGCGCCGGGCGTCCTGTTCTCGCTGTGGAGGCACCGCCGCAAACGGTAGTCCTTCTCAGCCGAAATACTTCATCACAATCGACATCGAAGTTACCCCTGAGCCTACGCTGAAGCGCGTTTTATCGACGCCCGGCTTGCCCAGATTGAAGATACTGATCGATGGATTGTTCGACATTGCCCCGCCATCTTCGCGGATGTCGGTTGATCCGTTGCCATTCGCATCGTGGCGCGCGGCGATTGCGTAATTGCCGCTTGCCGGCACCGGAACGCAAAATGTCATAGTGCCTTTGCGTGCTGGCATCTCGATGCGGTTGAGCCAGCGTCCTTTTTCCAGCCAATCAGCTTTTGTGCCGCGGTACACCTGCACGCGGACCTTGCCGCTGGCGCTCTTTACGCCGTTGACTGTCACCCGCACCGCCGGACCGCCGCCGGGGGCGCATGAGCGCATGTTGTTGCTGATCACGTTGCGATAATCGCTCGTGCTGCTTGCCTGCGCGAAGGCGGGCGCAGAGGCAAGGCCTGCGCCAGTCGCCAGCAGCGCAATTGCGCCCATTCCTGCAGCCAATGTTTTCATTTTTCTTGTTTCCAAAATCTTAGAACTGATGGTGGGGCAAAAGCCCGGGCGGCGACCATTGACCGCAAATCTTGCCAATGTTCTGCCCGAAACCCGCTGAATTGCAGCTGAATTGCCTTGTAAACTAATATTTGCCCGGATTTGCGCTGCTTGAGCGTGGAAAAGGTTAACGGTGCGCTTGTGGGGTGATTCGTGGCTCAGGTATTGGGAGTGGCGCGCAATTAGGGGCACGAAGCAGTCATGCCAGCACCGTTGATCTCTCCTTCCATCCTGTCAGCCGACTTTTCGAAGTTGGGCGAAGAGGTGCGCGCGATCGATGCGGCGGGCTGTGACTGGATCCATGTTGACGTAATGGACGGCCATTATGTGCCCAACATCACCATTGGGCCCGATGTGGTGAAGTCGTTGCGCCCGCACACCGACAAGACTTTTGATGTGCATCTGATGATCGCCCCTGTTGATCCATATCTGGAGGCTTTCGCCGAAGCGGGCGCGGATATCATCACAGTCCACCCTGAGGCAGGCCCGCATGTGCACCGCACGCTGCAGGCAATCCGTTCGCTTGGGAAAAAGGCGGGCGTGGTGCTCAACCCCGGCACACCGGTCGAGGTTCTCGACAATCTGATGGACCTGGTCGATCTGGTGCTGGTGATGAGCGTCAATCCCGGGTTTGGCGGGCAAAGCTTTATCCCGTCGCAGCTCGATAAGGTCAGACGTATCCGTGCGATGATCGAGCGGGAGAACCGGCCGATTCATCTGGAAGTGGATGGCGGCGTGAATCCCGAAACAGCGAGACTGTGCGTGGAGGCGGGGGCCGACGTGCTCGTCGCGGGCTCGGCGACGTTCAAGGGTGGTCCATCGCAATATGCCGCCAATATCACTGCACTCAAAGGGGGGAGTTGATGGCGAGCCTGTTCCGCGATGCCGAAGACGAGCGGACTGAAGCGCTAGACGATAGCTCTGCCGGTCAATCGGCCTTGCCGCTTGGGGACGGCGACGAGCCGCTGCGCACCGGCGATGAAACTGGCGAGGCCAATGACAATACCGGCGCGCTGGAACCTGCAGGCCGTGCGCTCGCGCTGACTGATGTAATTGCGCCCCGGTCAGGTGCGGGCGAGGCATTCATCCGCATGGCGTATCGGCTGGGTGTACCGGGCCATGTGCTGGCTGCACCATTCAGGCGTCCGGCAGCCACGCGGCTCTTGGCAACGGTGGCGACGCCCAATGCCGGCGACCGTGCGGCGGGCACTGCTCTGCGTGCGGGACATTTTCATATAAATGGGGTGAAGCTGCCGATCGGTCAGGTCGACTTCGATAGCTCTGCCCGGCTTGCGCCGGGTGTCGAACGCGTTCTGCACTCCTTCTCATGGCTTTATGATCTTGCAGCCAGTGCTCCGCGTGAAGATTGTGTCAGCGTTGCTGAGCGGATCACGTCCAATTGGATCAAGGCCAATGGGGAGCCCGGGAAAGGGCCAGCGTGGGAGGTCGAGCATGCCGGTCTTCGCCTGATGGCCTGGCTTGTCCACGCGCCGCTGGTTCTGAGCGGACAGGATGGCGCACTTAAGCCGCAAGTGCTTGCCTCTATATCAGAAACGGCTGCGTGGCTGGACAAACGGGCCCCGCGCACCGGTGCGGGCATAGGGCAGATAACAGGCCTTGCCGCTGTTACAGCGGCCGGGCTCTTATTACCCGAAGGAAAACCTCGGCGGCTGTTTGGTGAGGCCGCCCTGATCCGCGCTCTTGGCGAGCTTGTCGGCGAGGATGGGGGCGTCCTGTCGCGCTGTCCCGAGGCACAGATGCAGTCGATTGCCGTCCTTACCGATTTGATCGCATGCTACGAAGCAGCTGAGAGGGACGCGCCTGATGCGCTGTTTGTGATGCGCGAATTGCTGGTCCCGCCCCTGCTCTCGCTGCGACATGGCGATGGAGCGCTGGGCAATTGGCAGGGCCAAGGTGCGATTTCGGCTGACCGGGTAGCGGCGCTGATCGCTGCAGCCGGCGTTCGCACGCGGCCGCTTAAGGACGTTCAGCATTGGGGTTTTCAGCGTTTGCGCGGCGGTAAAACGATTGTGCAATTTGATGCTGCTCCGCCGCCGCGCACGCGCAACGCAAGGACCGGCTGTGCCTCAACGCTGGCCTTCGAACTGTCTGAGGGGCCATCGCGATTGATCGTCAACTGCGGCGGAGCATCGCTTGCAGGTGGTCAGGTTCCTGCGCGGATCGGGCAGGGATTGCGCGCCACCGCCGCGCATTCGACCTTGGTCCTCGACAATGCAAATTCCACGGCTGTGTTGCTGCACGGAAAGCTCGGCAAAGGTGCGGAAACGGTCGATGTAGAGCGCAAGCAGGTGAAGGGCCGAGGCGGCGAGGCGGCGCGGGTTGAGGCAAGCCATGATGGCTATGCAACACGCTTTGGCCTGACCCATCAGCGCATTCTCACTTTGCGCGGCGACGGTACCGAGCTGGCGGGCGAAGATGTATTGGTGCCGGCTTCGCGCAAGGGCAAACGCGGCAAGATCGGCTTTGCGATCCGATTCCATCTTGGCCGGGGCGTAGAGGCGCACATGTCCGAGGATGGCCGCGGCGCAAGCCTGCTTATGCCGGATGGCAAATTGTGGCAGTTCCGACTGCGCGGGGATGCCGCCGGCGCCAGCGATGTCGCACTGCATTGTGAAGACAGCCTGTGGGTTGATGGTGAGGGCCGCCCACACCCGACCGAACAGCTTGTGATTGAGGGCATGACATCACGCGGCGGGGGTCAATTCTCTTGGCTGCTCAAGAAAATGGGATAGATCAAACGTGAGCGATTTGACAATCAAGCGGGCGCTGCTCTCGGTGTCCGACAAAACTGGTTTGGCGCAGCTTGGCAAAGCGCTGTCGGAACGCGGTGTGGAGCTGGTCAGCACAGGCGGAACGGCCCGCGCCCTGCGCGAGGTGGGCCTTGACGTCAAAGACGTCTCTGACCTCACGGGCTTTCCGGAAATGATGGATGGCCGAGTGAAGACCCTGCACCCGAAAGTGCATGGCGGCCTGCTCGCCCTCAGGGACAATGACGATCACGTAGCGTCGATGAATGAGCATGGCATTGGTGCCATCGATCTGGTCGTGGTCAACCTCTATCCCTTTGAAGCGACCGTTGCCAAAGGCGCAGAGCGGGCAGAGATCATCGAGAACATCGATATTGGCGGCCCGTCCATGGTGCGATCGGCTGCCAAGAACCACGGTTTTGTGACCATCCTGACCGACGCCAGCGATTACGCAGAGTTGCTGGATGAGCTGGACGCAAAGAATGGCGCCACCTCCGAGGCATTTCGGATCCGGATGGCGGGTAAAGCCTACGCACGAACCGCTGCATATGACAGCGCGATTGCCAACTGGTTTGCTTTCGGAGATGCGTTCACAAACCCGCTTGGCACTGAGGCTTTGAAAGCGACGCCCTTCACCGACACGATGCCACTGGCATTCAAGCGAGAGGACGTGCTGCGTTACGGCGAGAATCCGCACCAGTCGGCGGCAATCTACGTGCCCCAGGTCACCGGCACCAGCGGCGTTCCGCAGGCCGAGCAAATTCAGGGTAAGGCGCTCAGTTACAACAACCTCAACGATGCCGACGCAGCGCTTGAACTGGTGTCAGAATTTGCGGGGCAGGATCCTGCTGTCGTGATCGTCAAGCACGCCAACCCTTGCGGGGTTGCGCAGGCGGGCAGTCTGCTCGACGCATGGAATGACGCTCTGCAATGCGACAGCGTTTCGGCATTTGGCGGGATTGTTGCGGTAAACACCGAACTTGACGGGGCAACGGCGGCAGCGATTGCCAGTATCTTCACCGAAGTCGTCATTGCACCGAAAGTCAGCGCCGAGGCGCGCGAGATCTTCGCCAGAAAAAAGAATTTGCGACTGCTCGAATGCGGGACTTTGCCCGATCCGCGCCGCGGCGGGTTTGCAATGAAGACGATTGCAGGCGGCATGTTGATCCAGGGGCGCGACAATGGTGCGGTCACGCTCGATGATCTCAAGGTCGTGACGCAGCGCGAGCCTTCATCGCAGGAGCTTAAGGACTGCCTGTTTGCCTGGACAGTTGCGCGTCACGTAAAATCGAACGCAATCGTCTATGCCAAGGACGGTGCCACGGCGGGCATCGGTGCCGGTCAAATGAACCGGCGCGATTCGGCCCGCATTGCCGCCATCAAGGCGAAAGAGGCTGCAGAGACTTATGAATGGGCAGCGCCAAAGACTGTCGGCAGTGCGGTCGCCTCTGACGCGTTCTTCCCGTTTGCCGATGGTCTGATCTCGGCGGCGGAGGCAGGTGCCACGGCGGTGATCCAGCCAGGCGGTTCGATCCGCGATGAGGAAGTGATCGCTGCAGCTGATGAGGCTGGACTGGCAATGGTCTTCACCGGGATGCGGCACTTCAGGCATTGACCCCGAACCGGCTGCTTTGAGAAATAGGATGATGTGGTTTTTCGCGTGCCAACGCGCTTCATCATCGTGTGCGAAAAGCAGACATGGTTAACCGATAGTCATCCTTTTCTCGCTAAGATGCGTAACTAATCCGGGCCTTCCAGCGAACACCAGCTGATCGCAGTGTTCATTTTGGAGCAAGTGCGCCTGAGTCAAATGCCGCGAGTTAGTGAGAAGCCGAGAATCAAAATGACCCTCTTCAGCCCCGATCTGTACCGCAATTTCGGAATTGGTTTCGTCCTTGGCACGGCAATTGTCGGTGCTGCGACGATTGGTGAATGGTCAGAAGCAATCTCACCTCCCGCGCAGGCCGCTGAAACATTTGAGACGCCGCAACCTTCCGACGATTTCTGGAGTCTCGAACCATGAAACGCGCACTGACAATAGCAATTGCGGCAGCCTCAATCGGCCTCACCGGATGCGCCCAGCCTGCGCTTGCGCTTGAGGAGCCGGTCAACGCTCCCGCGCCCAAGCGCATCGCCAAAGAAGGCGCCGGCCTGAAAACCGCGATCTTTGCGGGGGGATGCTTCTGGGGTGTGGAAGGCGTCTTCAGTCACGTCAAGGGTGTCAAATCTGCTGTCTCCGGCTTCCACGGCGGATCGGCGGGCACCGCGAGTTACAACCGTATTATCGCTGGCGGCACGAATCATGCCGAGGCGGTGAAGATCACCTACGACCCCTATGTCGTACGCTATGACGAATTGCTGCGGATTTTCTTTTCTGTGGTCGCTGACCCCACATTGCTCAATCGCCAGGGCCCAGATGTCGGCTCGCATTATCGCAGCGCATTGGTGCCAATGAACAAGGAGCAGGAAGCGGTCGCTCGCGCATATCTGAAGCAGATGGGCTCATCCGGCATCTGGCGCCGGCCGATCGTCACCAAGGTGGAGCAGCACCGTAAGTTCTACGCCGCAGAAAAATACCACCAGGACTTCATGGCAAAGAACCCCCGCCACGGATATATCGTTCGCTGGGATGCTCCGAAAGTGAAAGCGCTCAAAAGCATGTTCGCATCGGATTACCGAACAAAATTTCTTCGCGATGACAGCTGACCGTCAAGTGCTTGGCTGATGGGCGCTCGGCGCTTATATAGATGGCATGACACACGATCATGCGCATCACGAACACAGCGGAGAAACATTGGTAGAAGCCGCGCGCTCGGCGCTTACCAATTCCGGCGAGCAATGGACCGGAATGCGCGAAGCGGTGTTTACGGAGCTGGCAAAACACGAACGGCCAGTTTCGGCATATGATATCGCCGATAACCTTTCCGCCGCACGCGGAAAGCGGGTTGCACCGAACAGCGTCTATCGCATCCTTGACTTGTTCGTGACGAACAACCTCGCCCTGCGGGTCGAAAGTTCGAACGCCTATCTCGCGAACACCCATCCGGGCTGCGAGCATGATTGCATTTTCCTTGTCTGTGACGAATGCGGTGATGCAACCCATATTGACGACGAGGAAGTCAGCCGGACGGTCCGCGCGCTTGCGGCTGGCAGGCAGTTCAAGGCGGAGCGCCCGGTGCTCGAAATCAGAGGGCTTTGCCGCGCATGCGCGTAAGGTTCGTGCCGGCACCGATTGTCAGGCGCGTTTGACGCATCTACCATCACCAAATGTTGACAATCAGCCGACAAGCCGTGCTTTTTGAGCGGTAAAGCGTTCATCGACAGTTCGGTTTCTACGGTGTAGAGGGATTCGCTATGACTTCAGGCCCTGAAACTCCGCTGCTTGATACGGTTCCTACACCCGACGAGCTTCGCCAGCTAAAACCCGAACAATTGCGCCAGCTTTCCGACGAGCTGCGCGCAGAAATGATTGACGCGGTCAGTACATCTGGCGGGCATCTGGGATCCGGGCTTGGCGTGGTCGAGCTGACGGTGGCCATCCATTACGTGTTCAACACACCTGACGACAAGCTTGTGTGGGATGTCGGCCATCAATGCTATCCGCATAAGATCCTAACCGGGCGCCGCGACCGGATCCGCACTTTGCGCCAGGGCGGCGGGCTGTCTGGTTTCACCAAGCGGGCCGAAAGCGAATATGATCCGTTTGGCGCGGCGCATTCATCCACGTCCATTTCGGCCGCACTTGGCTTCGCGATGGCGAACAAGCTGAATGACAAACCTGGCCGCGGCATCGCGGTGATCGGCGATGGCGCGATGAGCGCCGGCATGGCCTATGAGGCGATGAACAACGCGGCCCAGGCAGGCAATCGCCTGGTCGTGATCCTCAACGATAACGACATGTCCATTGCGCCTCCAGTGGGCGGTCTTTCCGCCTATCTCGCCCGTATGGTTTCGTCATCGGAATATCTCGGTCTTCGCAGTCTTGCGAGCCGGGCGGTCCAGAAGATGAGCCGCCGCCTGCATGACGCCATCGGCAAGGCTGAAGAATATACCCGCGGAATGGTGACGGGGGGAACCCTGTTTGAAGAGCTGGGCTTTTATTATGTCGGTCCGATTGACGGCCACAACCTCGATCATCTGATCCCGGTTTTGGAGAATGTTCGAGACACCTCCGAAGGTCCGGTGTTGATCCATGTCGTGACGACCAAGGGTAAAGGCTATCAGCCTGCTGAAGACAGCGCCGACAAGTATCACGGGGTCCCCAAATTCAATGTTGTGACCGGCGAGAAACAAAAAGGCGCAGCAGGCCCGCCCGCTTATCAGAACGTGTTCGGAGATACGCTCGCGAAACTGGCCGAAACAGATAGCCGTATCTGCGCGATCACCGCGGCAATGCCATCCGGTACAGGTGTTGATCGGTTCGCCAAAGCGCATCCTGACCGCAGCTTTGATGTGGGTATCGCAGAACAGCACGGCGTGACATTCGCTGCCGGTTTAGCCGCGCAGGGTATGCGCCCTTTCGCAGCCATCTATTCGACCTTCCTTCAGCGCGCGTATGATCAGGTCGTCCATGATGTCGCCATCCAGAACCTGCCAGTGCGCTTTGCGATCGACCGGGCTGGACTCGTGGGCGCAGACGGTTGCACCCACGCCGGATCGTTCGACATCACATACCTTGCGACCTTGCCGAATATGGTTGTTATGGCTGCCGCTGACGAGGCCGAGCTGGTCCATATGACCTATACGGCCGTCGAATATGACGATGGGCCGATCGCATTCCGCTATCCGCGCGGAAACGGGGTCGGCGTTCCGTTGCCTGATGTCCCGCAGAAACTTGACATCGGCAAAGGCAGGATTGTGCGCGATGGCAGCAAGGTCGCCATCCTCTCGCTCGGTGCACGTCTTGAGGAAGCCAAGAAGGCGGCAGACACGCTGGAGGCGAAGGGACTTTCAACCACAGTCGCAGACATGCGCTTCGCCAAACCTCTCGATGAGGATCTTATCGCCCGATTGATGCGGACGCACGAAGTTGTGGTAACTGTAGAAGAGGGCGCGATAGGAGGCCTGGGCGCGCATGTTCTCACCTACGCATCTGACGAAGGGCTGACTGATAATGGCTTAAAGGTCCGGACCATGCGACTGCCGGACATATTCCAGGATCAGGATTCGCCCGATAAGCAGTATGACGAGGCGGGCCTTAATGCACCGCAGATCGTTGATACTGTTCTGAAAGCCCTGAAACACAACTCCGCCGGGGTGGAAGATGCCGATGCCGAGGGCGCGCGCGCCTGATTTTCGGCTTGATCGAAGTGGCCTAGACGCCTCATTCGGTTGAGCCCAAACCGGTAATGCAAAATACAAATCGGCCCGCGAATGCTTATGCACTCGCGGGCCGATCCATTTAATTCAGGCTGTTTTACGAGCTGACGGGCAGCTCGTCGCGGTTGTCGTCGTCGGACAGGCCAAGAACGACAAGTGCTGCGATACCAAGACCGAGAGCAGCGATCACGATGCCGTTTCCGCCTTCGAGTTCGCTTTCATCTGCTACGGGAGCGACAGTCGGGAGCGACTGAGCGACCACCGGAGCACCAGCCAGCGCGACTGCGCCGATTGCAAGTGCAACTTTTTTCATTCGTTATTCTCCACTTTAAAATTACGTTCTCGCCTCCCACACCAGAAAGTGCTGAAGAAAGCTAAACATATGCGCGCCATTAGCGCTCAAGCGTTTACCATACAAGACGAATTGAAAAATAAACTTGTTTCAACGCTTTGACTGAAATGACTTTGCCACGCTGCTAAAGGTCAAGTCAGTCGAAACTCCGAATGCGAATACTAAACCATGGTTCCTGAAAGGTTGCCCGCTATGTCATTCTTAGCAATTTCCCGAAATGGCCCGGTAACGACGCTTACCTTCGACCGGGCGGAATCGATGAACCCTTTGGGTGCGCCGGGCGATGGCGAAGCTTTTCGTGCCGCGTGCGACGCCATTAATCAGGATCTGGAAACACGATGCGTTGTCTTGACCGGTGCAGGGCGTGCCTTTTCCGCTGGCGGCGATATCAAGGCGATGCGGGACAAGACCGGCACGTTTGGCGGCACGCCGCCAGCGATATCGGACGGTTATCGCGACAACATTCATATGATGCTGCACGCTCTCCACGGGATCCGTGTTCCGGTCATCGCGGCGGTGAACGGTCCAGCCATTGGCCTTGGCTGTGATGTCGCCTGTCTCGCTGATATCCGCATTGCCAGTGACAAGGCCAAATTTGGCGTCACATTCTTGAAGCTCGGGATTATTCCTGGCGATGGCGGGACGTGGATATTGCCTCGCGTCATCGGCATGAGCCGCGCTGCAGAATTGTTTTACACAGGAGATGTGATTGACGCCGGCACTGCACGTGAATGGGGACTGGTGAGCCGCGTAGTCGACCACGACGCATTAGTGGACGAGACAATGGCTTTGGCGACAAGGATTGCGGAAATGCCTCCCCATTCGCTGCGCCAGTCCAAGATGCTGCTGCGACAGGGCCAACAGATCACCTACGACACCGCGCTTGAAATGGCAGCTAACACTCAGGCGATGATGCATCACACTGAGGATCACGCTGAAGGGGTGACCGCGCTGCTTGAGAAGCGCGCGGCAGTGTTCAAGGGCGAGTAACCGGCGGCGCATAACCGTCAGGGAGCGGCTGCACGACTTCTCTGCTGACATAGACAATCGCCGGTGGCTCAGGCTCTGCCTGCTGGGTCAGTGTTACCTCCCTGGCAGGCTCTGGCGCCACGGATGACCCGCTGGTGGCAACGGCGACCGGTTCGGGTCCGAGCATGATCGCCTCGATACTGCAATCGCGCGGTGGAGGCCGGTTTTTCAACGCTGCGATATCGGCCTCGCGATTGCACAGATAACTCTCTCTCAGCGCATAGTAGGGATCATCGCTGTCGTTGATCTTGCCTATGCGTTCGCCGAACTGGATCCGGAATTCCAGCGAATTCACAGTGTATGCCGGTATCGCATAATAGGGCGTGTTGAACGGCGCACCCACCGCGAATGGTACAATCGCCTGGTCGATCGTGTTTCCCAGCAGATCGCGAAGTGATGTTGCACCGACGAGCGGCAGAACCAGAAATGGGCCCGGTCCCACACCGTAATAGCCCAGCGTATTGCCAAGCCCGTTATACTTGAAAGGCACCTCGAACGGCTTTTTTTCGACTACATCGATCAGGCCGCCGATGCCCACGGTCGAGTTGACCGTAAACCGCCCGAGGGTTTCAAAAGCTTTCGCGGGCTTGAGCTGAAGGAAATAATTGAGTGCGTTCACCGGCTCGAGCAGGTTGCGCAAGAAATTGCGCAGGCCTCGTCGGATTGGCCCTGGCACGTCGTTTTCATACACGTCCGCGAGCGGCTCCACGAGTGCCGCGTCGACTTCCTGCGTTACCTTGAACGCTGCCTCATTCATCTCTACCAGCGGATCCTTGAGAGGCTGATTGCCTTCGCCAGTCACAACAATGACGTTGCTTGTCTCGGCCGGATCTTCCGCTTGCTCGGCTGGAGGGCTTTCCTCCACCTGCGTTGAGGCCTGAACAGCGACGACGAGCGTCGGGTGCGTGAGCGGAGCCGCTAGCGGCGTCCCGGTGGCTATAAGTAGAGCTGATGAGAGCGACATGAATCCATTTCACCTATGTTGCCCCGCAGACATCATGTTGCATCGATAACAGTTCAAGACAAACAAAAGTTTATCGCAAACGCTATTTCAGCGAGTTAAGTGCCCTTTTAGTCGATCAGAACCAGCGCCAGATACCGGCGGCCACATCGCCCAGAGGCATGTGCAGCCAGCTGAAAAATACAAAGAAAATAAGGCCCACAGACCATGGCATTGCGCCGGCGCTGATCAGAGCGCCCCACCTGGGCCAATAGCTGGTATTGCTCTCCCATTGCGCCCAAGCTTCTCCCATCTGGAGTTGCTTTTTGCGATCCTGCATCCGGGCACCCGCGAGTGCCAGAAAACCCATCGCAAAAGCGGTGATGGTGGTGCGCAGGCTGTAATGGATCAATATGTGTGACAATGCCCAAAGCGCAAACCCCCACATCATCGGGTGCCGGGTGACTTTGAAAACGCCTTTCGGTGCAGCGCGGGCGGCCTCCGCCGCGCCCGGCATCGGCATGGCGGGATTGCCGACATAAGATCCTGCCAGCAGAACCATCGCCGGCAGCGTGAGAATGGTGGCGGCAACCCAGCCGATATCCCCGCTGCCAGGAAGATCGGCAGGCGGAGCCGCTTTGAAAGCGAAATACACCCATGCGAGCGTCGCCAAGCTTATGACCGAGTAGACAATCTGGAAACCCGCCGCTCCCATTGCCTTTGCCATCGGCCCGCGCAAGGGGTGAGACATCGCAAAATGGGTTCCAACAAAAGCGGCATTTGCAGCAATTAGATTGAGCAGTGCTTCGTTCATCCTCGGCCCTCCCAAAACCAAGTTTGCGCCGCCTTACTCCTCGATGCCGACAAGCTCTACTTTGAACATCAATGTGGCATTGGGCGGGATCGGACCACGCCCCTCCGGACCATAGGCGAGATCAGAAGGAATTGCGACTTCGATTGTTTCGCCGACACCCATTTTGGGGATGGCGATCTGCCACCCCTTGATCAGTCGGCCCAATGGAAAGGTCGCGGGCTCTCCGCGTTCAAACGAGCTGTCGAAGACGGTCCCGTCAAGCAGCTTGCCCTCGTAATGCACAGACACTGTGTCGGCGACCGTCGGCCTGGCTTCGGACGCCCGGTATTCGAGCCATCGCCAGCGAACGCCGCCGTCTTCGTAATGCCAGCCATCTTCCGCTTTCAATTCGAACAGATAGGCCTGCTGTTTGTAATGCCATGCGGGGTCCTGCGCTCTTGCATCCGCTCGCTGCTCTGGCTCTTCGTCCTGAGCGAAAGCAGCTACCGGGATGGCAAAGGCCAACGCGGCCAGCGACGTGACCAATGGTTTCGTGAAAACAAGCCTCACCAATCGTAAGCCTTCGGCAAGGTGCTTTCATCGAGGTCGCGATACCTTTCCCGAAGGCGCGTCTGGTGGTTGCCCAGTGGTTGCTCCACTCCTCCGATATATACCTTTGTGGGTACCGACGTGACCTCAAGGGGATCGCCGTCCCAAATCACCACATCACCGACCGCACCGGATTTGAGTACACCGGCCTTGCCGCCCATGCCCGCAATTTCGGCTGGGATGGAACTGATCGAGGCAAAGGCTTCGCCCCAGCTAAGCCCGGTGGCTCCCGGGAGCTTGGCAAGGCCGACGAGATTGCCTGCCTGCTGTGCAAGACGGCGCGGATTTTCCATTCCGGCAGCGTTGATACCCACCTGCACACCGGCGGCTTTCATTCGGCCAATATTGCTTTGTGTGGAGCCGAGCTGATCGAAACCATAGGGCAGTGCATCAAGCGGATCGGCCAGCACAGGCAAACCGGCTGCGGCTATCTCACTCGCGACCATCCAGCCTTCGCTTGCACCCACCAGAACCATGTCGAGCTTCGGAAATTCCTTTCCCAGAGCGATTGCGGCGCGAATGTCCTGCGCTCGCTCGACTGAGACATAAAGCTTCTGGTTGCCCGCCACCACAGGTTTGAGCGCTTCGGCATCGAACCGGCTGAGCATCACCTCGTCATCCTTGGTGATCTCGGTTGTCTGGGGTGTGCCTGTTTTTCCGGCGAGTGCCTGCGCCTCGCGCAGGGCCGCGCGAAACAGAGTGTAGGTCGACGCGCGGCTGCCGCCCGCCCGCGCTGCGCCGCCCTGGCCCAGATCGACCATCTGGAAAGCACGAGCCTTGGTGATCGGATTGCCATCCGCATCAAGATCGATGATTGCACCCTGGCCTGCGAATATTGATCCGGAAGGCATGGTTGCCGTCGCCGCACGAGTAATTCCGGCGGCGCGGTGAATCATCACATGCTGGTTGTTCGGATTGACTGCGAGCTCCACATCCAGCGCCGCGCTGAACGGTGATCCTCCCGCGCGGCTATCGTTCGATTCGCTAACGGCGCCGACATCCCAGATGCCAAGTGTCGTAACGCTCGCAAAGATGCCGGGTGTTACCCAAGCGCCGCCCGCGTCCACGGTTCGTATGTCTGCGGGAGCGGTCACATCCGCTCCTGCCGCGACAATCTGCCCGCTGCGCACGACAATGGTGCCGCCTTTGACAGGTTCCGAACCATCGCCGGTTACGACCGTAGCGTTTGTTATGACGATATCCTGCGCCATCGCAGAAGTGGTGGAAAGTGCGAGTGCAGATGCGGCCAAAGTGAGGAGACATTTCATTTCACATCTCCTTCACCCGGCTGGCCAAGCTCGAAATCGCTGACCGGACGCCGTTTGCGATCCATCGCGTCATACATCAGCGCCCCGTCAATCCAGACCTTTTCGGGCCGTGAATAAACACTCAGTGGATCGCCGTTCCACAACACAATATCCGCCATCTTGCCCGCTTCCAGGCTGCCGGTCATATCGTCGATACCCATTGCCTTGGCCGCGTTAAGCGTGATCCACTGGATTGCGGTGCCATCGGATATCTCGATCCCCATGCGCGCACCGGCGGCCTGCGCTTTCGAGGCTTCCTGATTTAGTCGCTGGATATCGTTTGCGCTGTCAGAGTGGATCACGACACATGCGCCCGCCTGTTGCAGCAAAGCAGCGTTTTCCATGATCCCGTCATAGGCTTCCATCTTGAAGCCGTACCAGTCTGCCCAGATCGCGCTGCATACACCGTTTTCGCGCAGCAGATCGCCGATCTTGTAGCTTTCCACCGCGTGGTGAAAGGCGGTGACTTTGTAGCCAATCTCCTTGGCCATATCCATCACCAGCGCCATCTCATCCGCGCGGTAGCAGTGATTGTGAACCAGGATTTCGCCTTCGAGCACCCCTTTCAGCGTTTCCTTGCCAAGGTCACGTTTGGGGTTTTTCTCGTTCGCGTAGTTGATCGCGTCGTACCACGTCTGGCGATTGACTGCGAAATTGCCCATCCGGGTCGAGGGCTTGCGACCGCGTCCGCCATAGACACGCTTGGGATTTTCACCGCAGGCCATCTTGAAACCATAGGGCGCACCAGGGAACTTCATGCCTTGCACGGTGCGCGCCGGCACGTTTTTCAATGTCACTGACCGGCCGCCCATGAGATTGGCCGAACCTGGCAGGATTTGCAGCGAGGTGATCCCGCCATTCGCCATCGCGCGGCTGAAACCGGGGTCCTGCGGCCAGACAGAATGCTCCGCCCAGACATCGGGCGTGGTCGGTGCGGTCGCCTCGTTACCGTCGCTATGCGCCTGCACGCTCGGCGTCGGATAGTCGCCAAGGTGCGAATGAATGTCGATAATGCCCGGCGTTACGAATTTACCCGAAGCATCGATAACGGTGTAGCCATCGGTTGAAAGCTCGCTGTCGCCTGCCGCAACGATCTTGCCTTCTCGTAGCAGCACCACGCCATTGTCTATCCGGTTGCCTGCTCCATCGAATACGGTCGCACCAACCAATGCGGTCGGCACACCCGGATAGGGCCTGTAGGTTGAGGGGAACGGCCCTTCGGCTTCGGTCTTGGCAGCGAAGCGCGTAGCCTTACTCTTCCCGCGATCGTCTTTGGCTGCACTGGCAGTGCCAGTCGCTGCGCAGGCACCCAGCGCAAGCGCGCTGGCCGCCACAATCCAGACCTTGTTTCTCACGTTTCCGTTCCCCTGTTGATGCCCGGCGTCAGGCGGCAGATTGATCATCATCCCTGAGCGTGTCGAGATGCATGTATTTGGCGACAATTCGTGCGATGAGCACCACGAAAATGCCCACAACTATCGATATCAGACCGATGGACCAATAAACGTCAAGCGCGGCTCCGCGCGTCATTTCGCCGTCCTCGCCTCCAGTGTAAGAGCCGATCACGCCCGCTACAAAGCCGCCACCTGCAGTCGCGAAGAACCACGCGCCCATCATGAGGCTGGCGAGATGTTTGGGTGACAGGCGGTTCATCGCTGACAGTCCGACCGGGCTCAGGCACAGCTCGCCAGTGGTGTGGAACAGATAGATGCCGAATAGGAAGATAACGGGTATCTTGGCATCGATACCGACTGTTGCGGCACCCCACACCAGAACCAGAAAGCCGAAACCCAGCTGAACAAGACCGAGCCCGAACTTTGCTGGGGTGGAAGGCTCAAGCCCTTTGCGGCCAAGCCAGGTCCATAGTCCCGCAAACACGGGAGCAAGCAAGATGATATAAATCGGATTGATCGACTGGAAGATTGGCGCGGGAACACCCTGCAAATCGATATATTCCTTGGTGAAAAGGTTGAGCGAACCGCCGCCCTGTTCGAACAGCCCCCAGAACAGCGGCTGCAACGCGATGAGAAACAGCGCAGCAAAAATCCGCTCGCGAGGTTCTTTCTCCAGCTTGGAAGCTTGCAAAAACACGTATCCGAGCAGCACAGCACCAGCGATCAACATTAGCCCGCCGACAAGCGACTGATACTGGATGAGCAGCCACATAACGCCCACACCCAGGATGCCGATGCCGTAAACGATTATCTCTGTATTCTTGGCGAGTGGCTTAGCTGGTTCCCCTTGGCCCATAAGCAGAGGTTTCCCGATCACGAATACGACGAGGCCGAGCAGCATGCCGATGCCTGCCGCGCCGAAACCGTATTCCCAACCCAATTCAAAGCCGAGATAACCCGCTAGGATAGCACCGACCGCCGCGCCAACATTAATGCCCATGTAGAAGATGGTGTAGGCGCCGTCCCGCCTAACGTCGGTACGCGGGTAAAGCTGGCCGACCAAGACCGAGATGTTGGCTTTGAGGAAACCTGAGCCGACTATGATGAACGCCAGTGCCAGCCAGAAGATGTTGATCGTAGGGTCATTCTGGCCACCAGTGCCTTCGAACGCCATCAGGAAGTGACCGAAAGTCAAAAGGATCGCGCCGAACAAAACGGCTTTTCGTTGCCCGATGTAGTTGTCAGCAAGCCATCCACCAAGCACGGGAGTGATGTAGACGAGGCTGATATATGCCCCATAAATCACATTCGAGGCGCTGTCGTTGAACAGCCAATGCTGGGTGAGATAGAAAATCAGTAGGGCCCGCATGCCGTAATAGGAAAAGCGCTCCCACATTTCGGCAAAGAAGAGCATATACAGCCCTTTTGGGTGCCCTCCGACTTCGGGTTCCTTACGTGTGACCGCGTAGGCCCCCGCGATCAGAAATGCTCCCAAAACTAAAGTCGCGATGGCGGCAATCCAGTCTGCTTCCGCCCACATCGCAATATCTTTGAGCTCACCCATGTGATTTCGATCCCCGTCTTTATCGTTTCGGCCTACCCCAACAGGCCGTTGAAAGGGCGCACCCTAGCGCAAGTTTACCGGCTGTGAAGCATTTGTTTCAGGCGCGCGCAACAAATATGGGAACCTTGCGCGCATCGCTGTATTATGGCACTGATGCACTCAGCGAGGAACTCATGACCCAATCACGACCAGTCTACCTGAAACTGCGCGATCAGATCGCAGCTGCCATCATTCAGGGCGAGTATCCGGAGGGCAAGATGTTGCCATCGGTGCGCGCTCTTGCTGCGGAGCAGGGCGCCAACCCGCTGACCGTTGCGAAAGCCTACCAGCAGTTTCAGAATGACGGGCTTGTCGAGGTGCAACGCGGCGTCGGCATGTATGTCGTGAATGGCGCGGCAGAGCGGCTGCGCGAGCGTGAGAAGCATCAGTTTCTGAAAGAAGAATGGCCCGAAATCCGCGCGCGGATGGATCGGCTTGGTCTGGATCCTGCCGATCTGGTGGAGTGCACTTAGACGGCATCGTCAATTCTGCCTTAAGTTATTTGGGTGTGTCGCTTGCGGGAAACGCGCTCGTCTGGCACTGTTATGTTTGTAACTGATATCCGTCGGGTCCGGGTGTCGTTTGGTGAGGGCGCGGGCATTCCCGCATATGATGGTTTGGCAAAGTGGGATGCCGGAATCGTCAGGAGTTCAATATGATCAGATCCGAATTGCTGCAGGAACTACACAAGGATAATCCGGAGCTTCGCACCGAAGAGATCGAACAGGTGGTCGATATCTTCTTCGACGAAATTGCTCAGCGCTTGAGTGAGGGCGGCCGGGTTGAATTGCGCGGCTTCGGCGCGTTCTCGACGCGCGAACGCGAAGCTCGGGTCGGGCGCAATCCCCGAACCGGCGAATCTGTCGAGGTGCCGGCCAAGCGGGTTCCCTATTTCAAACCCGGCAAGGAAATCCGGCAGCGCCTCAACGAAGGCAAATGACCGGCGCGAACTTAGGCTATCATGCCGCCTGCCGGCCTGTATCGTTAGAGATTGCCTCTGAAATCGGAAGTTTGCGCTCTACTCCAAGCTTGGCGAACACCAGTTCGACAATCCGTTCGGTCGATCCTGATGCCGACATGTCGACCGGCAGCAGTCCGAGCTTGCTGAACTCATCGAGATAATCCGCGCTCGGGACGGCAATGATCCGATCGATATCGGGCATTCGCTCATCAATGAGTGGGGTTAGCTCGCGCGAGATCGAGACGTTGCCTGTCGCAATGACCACGACATCACGCTTGGCCATCCCAAGCGGCTCCCAACTGCGCGGATCGCCCGGATTAACCTGATGCACTTCATAACCATCGGCCACAGCAGTTTCAAAACGCTCGACATTGGGTTCGACCGCGAGATAGCTGACTGCGTTGAATCGCAGTGCATCGGCCACGGCACGCCCCACGGGGCCCAACCCGATAATGACGACCTGAGCATCGTCGCCTTCCAGCTTTTGGTCGGGCGGACCCGCGCGCAGCTTGCCCGCCAGCCTGCGACCAATGTTCGAAATGAGCGGTGTCACAGCAAGGCTGATTGCTATTGCCGTGACAAGAATCGCGAGAAAGTCGCTTTCCACCAGTCCGGCCACTGCCGGAATTGCGAACAGAACCAACGCAAACTCACTGCCTTGTCCCAAAAGGAAGCCGAGCTGTATCGATCCCGGAACCGACCAGCGATTGGCAAGCCCGGCCAGTACATTCAACAGACATTTCAGAGTGATCATTCCGACAGCCGCCAAAATGACAGTGGGCCAGTTCGCAGCGATGACACCTGAATCGATCCCAAGACCAACCGATATGAAAAAGAAGCTGAGGAATAGGCCGCGGAACGCGTCGATCTCTGTCTGGACCATGATCCGATAGCGAGAATCCGCCACAGCCATACCCCCAAGAAACGCGCCCAGCGTAAGAGAAAGGCCGGCGATTCCTGTCGCCCAGCCCGCTGCCAAGGCGATGAACAACGCAGTCGCGGTATAAACCTCGCTACTGCCGGCTCGCGCAATCAGCTGAAACACAGGTTCGGTGAGATATTTGGCGAACAGCACAGCGATGCCAAACGCCGCCAGGGCCTTTAATCCGGCCAATCCGAGCGCAGGCGCCATGTCACCCCCGCTGCCAAGAGCGCCTGCTGCCACCAGCAGAAGAATCGCGGCGATGTCCTGGAATATCAGGATCGATTGAGAAGCGCGGCCAACCGGGCAATCTTCCTGATCGCGTTCTCGCACCAGTCCAATGACCACAGCGGTAGACGAAAGACCCATGGCAAAGCCGCCAATAAGTGCAAATTCAACCGGCAATCCAATGGCCCAGAACAGTGCGGCAAACGCGCCGCCCGCGATCAGCATCTGAAGACTGCCAAACCCAAATATGTTGGCAGCCTCTTCCCTTATCCGGCCGAGGGAAAAATGCAGGCCAAGGTTAAACAGCAAGAACATCACGCCAGCTTCGGCGAGCGCCGCAACGACTGGGCCGCTGAAATCGTCAGCATAGCCAAGGGTACCGATCGCAAGGCCAAGACCCAGATAGCCGACGATAGGGTTCAGCCGGCATGCCCGCGAGACAAGAGCCGCGCCTATGCCCAGTCCGAGCAGCGTAATCGCTGGCTGGATAGTCGCAACCACCGAATGCGCATCATGCACTTCGCCCGCCATTGTCCACCCCGCTTCGTATTCCAATGTCCACAAATGGGCGTTGGCAAGCTTTCTGACAAGCGCGGCGTTGTGCGGTGTTGCCCGAATGGATGTCGCTGGCTATCGCGCGTCAATGAGCAGCACGGTTTCCGTATTGGAAGCGGCGCGCGCGGCGGGTGTGGCGGAATGGTAGACGCCGGGGACTTAAAATCCCCTGATCCTATAGATCGTGTGGGTTCGAGTCCCACCACCCGCACCATGAAATCGGCTCAAAGCTCGCCGCATCCGACCGTATGTTTGCGATACCTGGCCGTTATCCCACTCTTAACCCGCACAGCATAAAGCAGAGCATCAAGATTCGGATACACATAGAATGCCTCGCGCTCTTCCATGGGAGTCGGGGTAAAAAGGCGGGTTTATGGACAATCTGATGGCTGCTGTGCTCGGGGGCACTGGTACAGATGAAAACGAGGAAATGCGGGCTGCACCGCGTTTCACTTTGCTCATCCGTGCCGCGAGCATCGTCGCTCACGAAGGCGAGTTCGTATGCGTGGTACGCGATGTTTCTGACACCGGTGTTAGCGTCCGCCTGTTTCATCGCCTTCCCAAAGGGGACCCGATTGAACTCCATATGCCCTGCGGCTCTGTGTATGAGCTGAAACCTGTTTGGGAGCGCAACAACGAGGCGGGTTTTGAATTTACGCAACCGGTCGATGTCGCCCAGCTGATCAATGAGGCAGGCGAGTATCCCAAGCGCGGCTTGCGCCTTGGCATACATCTGCCGGTAACAGTCAATACGCTGACAGAACGCGTGGACGGGGTGATTGAAAACCTCTCACAGCAGGGTGCCCGGATCGAATCCGATGGCCTGTTTGCGATCAATCAGACCGTCACATTGAACTGCGGCGATGCGTTGGGAGAGATCCGCGCCAAGGTTCGCTGGCGGAGAGATCGCCATTGCGGCGTCGTATTTGACGATACAATGACCCTGGGTGAGTTCGCGCGTCTGGCCGCCCAGCTTCAATGCCCGCTTCTGCTGAACGACTGATCACTCAATCGCCGCTCTGATCTTTTTCAGGCAGGCGTAAAGTCCATCGCCAATCCATTGATGCAGTGACGTTTGCCAGTCGGTTTGGGACCATCGCCGAAGATATGGCCCAAATGCCCGCCGCAATCGGCACAGTGGACTTCGGTACGGGGATAACCGATCTTATAATCGACTGACGTTCCCACGGCACCTGAATCGATTGCCTTGTAGAATGCGGGCCAGCCGGTTCCGCTCTCATATTTATGGGCCGAGGAATACAATCGGTTGCTGCAGCCCGCACAAGAGTACACGCCCTTGCGCTTTTCTTTGTTGAGGGGATGGGAGAACGCCCGCTCGGTACCGGCTTCGCGCAGGATCTGGAATTGACCGCGGGTTAATTCACGCCGCCACTGCGCTTCGGTTTTGCGGATTCTGAAATTGCCTTTGGCGCTTGCCGGTGCTGACCCGCAAGCCGCAAGCATGGGCAGCGATGCAGCCGCAAGCGCTGCGGCAACAAAGCTGCGGCGGGTTGGCTTCAAAAGTTGCTTCACATTTTCCTCCGCGAAAACTGGGTTCTCATATCTGTTTACGCTGGAAAAGTGCGAAAGGTTTCAATCAAAACTCGGTTATTTCGACTTCCAGCTTGCGGAAACCATGAACGAAATTGGCGCGCACACGCTCCACATCCCCTGCGACATGCACGCGCATCCGGCGCTTGTGCATCTCTTCGAGCAGGATGCGCAATTGCAGCTCGGCCAGACGAGCGCCGACACAGCGGTGGATGCCGTAGCCAAAGGCAATGTGGCGGCGGGCATTGTCGCGCTGCAAATCAAGCTTGTGCGGGTCGGGAAAGACGCTCTCTTCGTGGTTCGCCGCGAGATACCACAGCACCACCTTGTCGCCCTTCTTGATCGTCTGACCGAACACCTCCGTGTCTTCGGTGCAGGTGCGGCGCATGTGCGCAAGCGGGGTCTGCACGCGCAGCATTTCCTGGACGGCATTCGGGATAACATCAGGATTTTCTTCGAACAGCTTGCGCTGGTCGGGGAATTTGTCGAGCGCATGGACAAAGCCGCTCATCGAGTTGCGGGTCGTATCGTTGCCGCCCACGATCAGAAGAACGAGATTGCCGATGAACTCCTCCGGGCGCATCTGGTTCATCGCTTCGGAATGAACCATCATCGAGATGAGATCATTGCCGGGCTCTTTGTCATGCGTGCGCTCAATCCAGATCGACTGGAAATAGGCCGCCATTTCATGAAGGAATCCCCAGCGCATATCGTCTAGCTCGGGCACACCAGCGAGCTCGGTATCGCCTGACCAGTCTGACCAGAAGGTGAGATGACGGCGGTCCTCCCACGGGAAACCGAACAGGATCGCAAGCATGCCGGTTGTAAGTTCAATCGACACGGTATCGACCCAGTCGAACACCTCGCCGCGAGGGAGCGTATCAAGCAACTCCCCTGTGCGCGCGCGGATTTCGGTTTCCATGTCGGCCATCGCTGACGGCGTGAACTTTGGTGCGACCGTGCGGCGCTGGCCGGTATGCTGCGGCCGGTCCATGGCGATGAACATTGGCAATTCGCGTGCGGCACCGGTTTCACCCACCTGCTCGTTTTCGCGCCGCTCAAGAATGGTGATGCCGCCATATTCCCAGCTTGACGAAAACAGTTCGGGCTGGGCCTCGATATGCTGGATCGCCTTGTGGCCTACCACTGCCCAATAGGGACCGTATGGGCTTTCCGGGATGTAATGCAGCGGGCCAGCCTCCTGCATCTCGGCAAAGATCGGCTGCCACCTGTCCTCAAAGTATATGTCAGACCGGCTGACATCCCATTTGTGCGGGTGCGCCGGACGTTCCTCTGGATGCTCGTCGTAATGCGCCTTTAGCGCTTCATAAGCGGTCGGCGAAGTGCGCACTTGCGGACGTGCCGGGGGGGCGGTGGTAGCCATGTCTCTCTCCCGTCAGGCAACAACTCTCTTCGGTCGCTGCTCTGTCGAGTCGCATCCTGCCCTAACTGACACAGGTGTCAATAGTCGGTTGCGTTTTGCGACCTATTCTGCCGGTTCCACCAGCGCATCCGCAGCTTTCCGACCGGCGAACCATGCGCGCTTTCTTTTCACCCGCCCGGCGCTGCCCGATTTCATCACGCGCTTGCGGAAGAGGATTGACCCGCCTTTGACAAGCAGTGCGACCGAGATCGTCTGCCAAACCAGCGCGACTGCGTGGATCCACATCGTCTCTTCCAGCGCAGCCCGAGCCAGCATCGCAAACGGCGAGGAAAGCGGGAAGACGATAGCGAACGTCTCAAGGTTCGATCCGGGCATGGTGATGGTGTAGGCGGCGAGGAAGAAGACCATCAGCTGCATCATCGTGACCGGCATCGACATGGTCTGAACTTCGCGCACTGTGTTGGCCATCGCTCCGATGGTCAAAAACAGTGATCCGAGCAGCAGATAGGCCATCGAGAAATAGATAACGCCCAGTGCAATAAACATGGGCCAGCCCACAGCCGGACCGGGCAGGTTGCGATAATCGGTTTGCGTCACGGTTACGATTGCGTCCTCGGCAATTGCCCAGAATCCCCAACCGACTGTTCCCCACACGGCAATTCCGACAAAGGATACGCCAAGCATCGCAAAAAGCTTTCCCATGAATACGGCGTCCATTGGCAAAGCGGCGGCGAGGATCTCGATAATCTTGTTGCCCTTCTCCTCTGCAAGATTGGAGAGAACCATGCCCGCAAGCAGCATTGTCAATAGGAACAGTACCATCTGCGCAGCCTGAGCGGTGCGCACCCGATTGGAGCGTTCGGACGCCGCACTTGAGGCGACGACAGAGCTGGAGCTTTCGGGAAAAGCGGTTGGAGAAGCGCCCATGGCGGTCGCCGCAATAAGTTCTACCGGCCCTTGCCAGCGGTCGATCTGCCCCCGTGTCCCGACAACTTTAGGCGCAGCAAGCGAGCCTGAGAGGATCACCGCATAGTTGCCCTTCTTCTCTTCCAGGAAGGTTCTCGCATTAAAGTCCGGATTGGCGCGTGCTTCAGCTATTTCCGCGAACTCAGGCACGACACCGCGCAGTTGCGGCCGGAGCTTCTCGGATGCGGCTTTCATCGCCGCATTATCGCTGGCGCTCATCGCGAGGCCGATTTCCGTACTGACAGCGGCGCGGGACACCTCTCCACCTATGCTCCCGGCGAGA
Organism: uncultured Erythrobacter sp.; assembly: GCA_938015255.1. GTDB lineage: Bacteria > Pseudomonadota > Alphaproteobacteria > Sphingomonadales > Sphingomonadaceae > Erythrobacter. The sequence goes on along the minus strand of CALLQC010000003.1, from coordinate 27,754 downwards.
CCGCCGACAAGCACCGGGAAAAGCGGACCGATCAGAAAGAACAGAAAGGCACGGCTGAACAGAACAGCGATGAAATCGCGCCGTGCGATGACCCATGCTGCTTCGAGCCGCGACAGCCGCGGTTTTACATCAAGTTCGCTCATGCTGCGCCTCCGACCTGATCCGCTTCGAGCTGTTTGGCAGCAGCTTCCCCTGCAATCGCCACGAACGCATCGTGCAGGCCGGCGCGCTCAATGGACAGCGAGAGGATACCTGCCTCGCCGTCAATCAACTGTTTCAGCAGTGGTTCGACGCCGCTTTCGGGCAGTGGGAAATAGAAAAAATCGCCTTCGCGCCGCGTGTCTTCCGGCAGCGCAGCTGTCCAGGCACCCTCGCGGGCTCGCGTCTCAAGGCGCACTTGCGCGGGGATACGGTCGCGCGCCGCCTCGACGCTTCCTGCGTACGGCACCTTGCCCCCGGCAATGATCGCAACCCCTTCGCAAAGGCGCTCGGCGTGGTGGATCACGTGGGTCGAGAAGATTACTGTTACGCCCTCTTCAGCGAGGTTTCGGATCATCCCTTCGAGCTTGCCCTGATTGATCGCGTCGAGACCGGAAAACGGCTCGTCAAGCACGACAAGCTTGGGTCGGTGCACCAGCGTGCCGAGCAGCTGGACCGTCTGTGCCATGCCTTTCGACAGTTGGCGAATCTGCCGCTCGGCTGCGTGCGCGAGGCTGTGCCGTTCCAGCAATTCCAGACCGCGCGTGCGCCCTTCGGCAAGTGGCAGGCCGCGAAGCGCCCCCATAAAGGCAATGGCCTCGATCGCTTTCATCGCGGGATAAAGTCCGCGTTCTTCGGGTAGATAGCCGATCAGGCGGCCGATATCATGCGGGCGGTCATGTCCGAACACCCGGCGCACGCCTTCGTCGGGGTCAATAATGCCGAGCAGCATCCTGAGGGTCGTGGTCTTGCCCGCACCGTTCGGGCCAAGAATACCGTAAATGGCGCCCTCGGGCACGGAGATATCCACGCCCTTCACCGCCATCGTACCGTCGAAGCTCTTAACAAGGCCGCGCGCTTCGATTGCGAGCGGACGCCCGCGTCCCTCGATGTCTTTATGAATAGAAGCGGCGTTGCCCGCGCTCATGTGTTCGCCTACCTGCATATGCATGAGCGCGGGGATTAACGCGCGAAACTGAACGGGAGCAACCCCAAGCGTGGTTAACGGTGCAGAAACGCTTAACCTCACCCAGAGGCTTGAAAGCGAAGCGCGTGCGCTTGGGTTTGCTGCGTTCGGGGTGGCCAGCGCGGGTGGGGATGTGTTGCGCGCCGAGCGGCTCGAGCAGTGGCTGGGTGAAGGCCATCACGGCAGCATGGAATGGATGGAGACCAGGCTTCATCATCGCCGTTCACCCCAGGGATTGTGGCCACGGGCACAGCGGGTGATTGCGCTCGGCATGAGCTACGCGCCCGCCGTCGATCCGCTTGCGCTGGAAGAGCATCCGGACCGCGCCCGGATTTCAGTCTACGCGCAGGGCAAGGATTACCACGATGTCGTCAAAAAACGCCTGAAAGCGCTCGCCCGGTGGCTGGTCGCGCAAGAGCCGGACGCTGAGGTAAAGGTGTTTGTCGATACCGCGCCGGTTATGGAAAAGCCGCTGGGCGAAGCGGCAGGCCTTGGCTGGCAGGGCAAGCACACCAATCTCGTGAGCGACGAGCATGGCAGCTGGCTGTTTCTCGGTGCGATTTATACCACGCTGGATCTGCCGCTCAGTACGCCGCACCGCGACCAGTGCGGATCGTGCCGCGCTTGTCTTGATGCGTGCCCTACCGAGGCTTTCCCCGCCCCTTATCAAATTGATGCCCGGCGCTGCATTTCGTACCTGACGATTGAGCACAAGGGAGCGGTGGCGGAGGAAGTCCGCGAAGCGCTGGGCAACCGTATTTATGGTTGCGATGATTGCTTGGCTGTCTGTCCGTGGAACAAGTTTGCCCAAAGCGCGCACGCGATGCGCGAGTTCCTGCCGCGCGCAGAGCTTGCCGCGCCGCGCCTTTCGGAACTGCTCGCTCTTGATGATGCAGGATTTCGGTCGTTCTTTTCAGGGTCGCCCATCAAAAGGATCGGGCGCGACCGATTTGTGCGAAACTGCCTTTATGCCGCCGGCAATAGCGGTGATCCCTCTCTGCACGCGCAATGCGTTGGCCTGAGCAGCGATCCTGACCCGGTTGTAGCCGATGCAGCGCAATGGGCGGCTGAGCGCCTCAAAGCAGCTCTTTGATCGGCACTTCCGGATCGCTTAGCAAGTCACGGTCCACCTTTTCCGGACCGGCTTCGAGCATTTTACGGCCCTGCACGTAATCCTTCATCGTCCCCACGCAATCGAACGCGATTGGTTTGCCTTCCTTAAGATAAACGACTGTGAATTTGCGCGTATCAGGATCCCCGCGCACGACAGTTTCATCAAAATCCAGACTCAGTCCGGCGGTCTGTAATTTGAGGTCATACTGGTTTGACCAGAACCACGGCAGCGCGTGATAGGGCGGTTTGTCGCCCATGATCGCCTTTGCCACTGTGTTCGCCATATCATGCGCGTTCTGGACCGATTCCAGGCGGATTACGGCATTGTCAGCATAGGGGTTGGCATGCGCCGCGCAGTCACCGATCGCGAAGATATCATCGAGAGTTGTGCGGCAGCAGAAATCTACGTCAACGCCGTTGGATCCGGCAGCGCCGGCTGCGATCAGCGGGCCGACGGCAGGGACAATCCCAATCCCGACCACGACCATATCGCAAGGCAATTCTTCACCGCTATCGAGCTTTACGCCGGTAACATTCGCCCCATCGCCCAGAATCGCCTCGACCCCTGTGCCGAGCCTCACATCAACACCCTGGCGACGGTGTTCATCCTCGTAAAAGCGGGACAGCGCCTCACCTGCGACGCGCGCGAGAACGCGGTCGAGCATTTCCAGAAGCGTGACTTCGCACCCCAGCTTGCGCAGCACTGCGGCCGCTTCAAGCCCGATATAGCCGCCGCCAATCACCACTGCGCGCTTGGCGCCTCCCTCAAGCGCTGCCATCATTGCATCGGCATCGCGCTTGTCACGGACGCAGAATACGCCTTTCTGATTGGCCCCCGGACAGCTCAGCCGACGCGGATCGCCTCCGCCCGACCAAATCAGCTTACGGTAGCCAACAGTGCTGCCATCGGAGAGCGTTACGGTGTGCGCCATCCAGTCAATGTCTGTCACAGCACTGCCGAGCTTGAGATCGATGTTTTTGTCCGCCCAGAACTTTTCAGGACGGATCATGATCCGTTCAAACCCCTTGTCACCGGCCAGATATTCCTTGGACAGCGGCGGTCTTTCATAAGGCGGCGCGCTGTCACGCCCGATCATCAGGATCGATTCTTCGTGGCCCTGCTGGCGCAGTGCGATTGCTGCCTGCGCGCCGCCATGACCCGTACCGACTATAACGACGTCAGCGTGTTTTGGGGTGATTGTGTGTCGCTCCATAGAGGGTCTGGGTCGCCGCAAAATGCTGTCAGGTCAAGCCGTCAGCGTTCAAGCAGATTGCGTGCCTGACTGGCGATTTGTGCCAGAACCGCTGGTGCCACGGGTGGGCGAGACTGTGCACGGGCAACCATGGCGCGGAACTGCGCCACTGCGGCGGCGTTTTTCTCAGCCCATTCAGCGATAGCGCGCTTCGGATCATCCTTGCCGGTTTTCCGGCGCATGAGCCTGCGCAGAAATTCAAGCCGCATATGCTGGAAATCGCGCGCGAGGCCATCGACAAGCAGCCGCTCCCATATGTCAGACGGAGACATGTGTGCAGCAGTGCTTTGTGCCCAGTCGAGCCCGATGCGTTCGCCGATGTCGGTAAAGGCATGGGTAAGCTGCTTTGGATCAATCTCGGTTTTGAGCGCCAGCTGCGCGAGACCAACAGAGCCGTCAAAGTCAAACAGACGCGCGACCCGGTCGCCCAATGCGTCAGGCGCGCCAAGTTCGGTGAAATGCGCTCGCAGTGCTGTGGAGCGATCACGTATCTCGCCGGATACCAGCTCATCACGGCTGCCGCTGAGAGTTGCAACATTGGCTTGAAGTGTCCCGACCAGTGCGCCGGCTTCCACCTGTCCAGCGGCTGTGCGCAGGACGTCGGACATCAGGTTGCCCACCGCCGCACCGAGCCTGTCAAACAGGGCTAGCCTTGCCGTCTCCGGCATTCTGGCCGTGTCGAGATCGTTCCACAGGGCGCCAAGGTCGAACAGGCGTTCCACGACTACGAAAGCGGCAGCGACATCGGACAGGCCAACGCCCTCTTCTTCCGCCAGTTCGAATGCGTGCACCAGCCCCAGCCGGTTGACGATACGGTTTGATAGGTCGGTTGCGATCAGCTCGCGGCGCAGGCGATGCTCGGTGATTTGTTTGAGATACGGCCTGCGCATCGGTTCCGGGAAAAGCTCGACGAGCGAATCCTCCAGCATCGGATCATCAGGAAGTCCGCTCGCTTCGATCGCATCCTGGAGGGCAAGCTTGGCCGAAGACAGCAGCACTGCGAGTTCAGGCCGTGTCAGGCCGCGCCCGTCTGCCGCCCGCCGCGTGAAGCTATCGCTGTCAGCCAGGCCTTCGGTCCGGCGATCCAGATCGCCCGAATGTTCGAGCTGTTCGATCAGCCTAGCATAAGACGCAGTCGCTTCCGGTCCGGCGGCCTCGGCAATGGAAAGCGCGAGAGCCTGCAACCGGTTATCCTCAAGCACGATTTCGGCGACTTCGTCCGTCATTTTGGCAAGCAGATTGTTGCGCTTTTTCTCGGTCAGCGCGCCTTCTCGCAATGCAGCGGCCAATGCGATCTTGATGTTGACCTCATTGTCCGAACAATCGACGCCTGCCGAATTGTCGATGAAATCGGTGTTGATGCGGCCGCCATTCAGCGAAAACGCAATGCGTCCCGCCTGTGTGATGCCAAGATTTGCACCCTCGCCGATTACCTTGGCGCCGACTTCGCGCGCGTCTACGCGCAGCGCATCGTTGCCTGGGTCGCCCACGGCGAGATGGCTTTCCTGTTCGGCCTTGATGTAGGTTCCGATCCCGCCGAACCAAAGCAGGTCGAGATCCGCCTTGAGGATTGCCGAGATCAGCGCATCGGGCTCAATCTCCTTATCCTCAATGCCGAGCATCGTTCGCGCCTTTTTTGAAAGCTTGATGCGTTTGAGGTCGCGGCCGTAGACACCGCCGCCCTTGGATATGAGGGCCGGATTGTAATCCTCCCAGCTTGAGCGGGGGAGATCGAATATCCGCTTGCGCTCCTTCCAGCTGGCGGCGGGATCGGGATCCGGGTCGATAAAGATATGACGGTGATCGAATGCTGCGACCAGCTTTATCGCTTTCGACAGCAGCATTCCGTTGCCGAACACGTCGCCTGACATGTCACCGCAGCCCGCGACCCGCACGCTATCCTTCTGTACGTCTACGCCCATTTCAAGGAAGTGGCGCTGCACGCTGACCCACGCGCCGCGCGCGGTGATGCCCATCGCCTTGTGGTCGTACCCGTTCGAGCCGCCGCTGGCGAACGCATCGTCCAGCCAGAAATCGCGGCTTTCCGCGATTGCGTTCGCAACATCGGAAAACCGCGCAGTGCCTTTGTCCGCGGCGACCACAAAATACGGGTCTTCCCCGTCATGGATCGTGACGCCCTGCGGATGAATGACATCCCCATCGACGATGTTGTCAGTCACCGAAAGCAGGGTGCGAATGAACACTTCGTAGCTAGCCTGCCCTTCTGCCGCCCAGCCTTCGCGGTCGAGCGCTGGCGAGGGCAGCTGCTTGGGGTAGAATCCGCCTTTCGCGCCGCTGGGTACAATCACCGCGTTCTTGACCTTTTGTGCTTTCATCAGGCCAAGAATTTCCGTGCGGAAGTCATCACGCCGATCAGACCAGCGAAGGCCTCCGCGCGCCACAGCGCCTGAGCGCAAGTGGATGCCTTCGACCCGGCGCGAATAGACGAAGATCTCGCGCCATGGCACCGGCTTTGGCAGATTCGGAACGAGGCTGGAATCGATCTTGAACGCCAGCGCCTCTGCAGCTGCCGGAGCAAAAGCATTGGTGCGCAGAACCGCATCGATCACCGCACGGTAAAGGCGCAGCAGACGGTCGTCATTGATCGCTGAAACCTTCGCAAGGCCGCGGCTGAAAGCGCCGAGAGCTCCATTGACCGCCTCTGCGCGGTTGCCATCGAAGCCCGGGTGATGGCGTGCGACAAACAGATCGATCATCGCGCGCGTTACACTCGGCGCGCGCCCCAGTGCATCGACGACAGTGTAAATCGTAAAACCCATGCCGGTCTGGCGCAGATAGCGATAGATCGCACGCAGCCAATTGGTTTCCTGCGCCGCCAAGCCGGTGCCAACAACGAGCCGGTTGAACGCGTCGTCTTCCGCGCCGCCGTTCAGAACTTCGGCGATGGCTGTCTCGATCGCTTCGGACCTGGCGATGATGGCGTCCGCATCGTCACCCGTTTGAAGGCCCAGTGTGAAATCGTGAATCGTGCCTAGCGCGCCCCCTTCGAGCCGGGTCGCAGTTTCCCCGATGACCCGGAATCCGAAGTTCTCAAGCGCGGGAACGGTGTCTGACAGGGCAAGCTCGCCGTGCGTGTGATAGACTTTAAGACGCAGCTTGTCCGGTGCATCGGCAGGCAGGCGGTAGAGGCGCGCATCGCGGGTTTCATCGCTCAAGGCACGCAGGCGCACTATGTCCATTGCTGCTTCGCCCGGGCCGTACTGGGTGCGATAAGCGGGCGGAAACGCCCCGGCATATCGCGCAGCAATCGCGGCCGAACGGGAGGCATCGTCGATATCGGAGAGGCGGGTTTCGACCGCCTCGTTCCAGCCTCGCAGCAAATCTTCGAGGCGTGCTTCGATCGCGGCTGCGTCGGGAAATGCATCGGCGCTGCGGACATCGAGCAGATATTGCAGCATGGCCAGTGCCCCGCCTTCCACTTCGAGTGTCCAGTCGAGCACTTCGGTACCGGGCACTGTGGTGTGAAGCGACTGGATCTGGAGGCGCACATCGGTTGAGAGCATATCGCGGGGCAGCCAGACAAACGCAAAGACATGGCGCTTAAGCGGCGATTGGATGTGCACCAGTTTGGGGCGTGGCCGGTCAACCAGGCTCATCATCGCGGTCGACAAACGGCGAATGTCTTCCGGACTGAATGCAACCAGCAAATCGTGCGGCAGGGCCGTGAATGCGTGGACCAATGCCTTGCCGGCATGGCCGGAAGGATCAAAGCCGAACTCTTCATTGATCGACTTAAGCGCTGCGCGCAGCACCGGCACATCGGCTGGCGGTGATGCGAGCGCGGCGCTTGTCCATACTCCTGCATGGACCGAAAGGGCCGCAACACTGCCTCTATCATCACGCACCGGAACCACAAAAAGGTCGAGCGGGACACGCCTGTGCACGGTTGAAATCCGGTTGGATTTCATGACCAGAAGGTCGCCGCCGGTCTCGTCAAACCAGGCGAAGGCGCGTTCATAGGACGCTTCGGCCAAAACCGTGCGCGCGCTCTTGCGACAAACACCAAGTATGGCGGTCTCGCGTCCATCGCGGTGACGGGTCACATGGCCAAGCTGAGTCAGCATCCCTGAATTGAGCCAATCGAGCAGCGCAGCCCCTTCGCCATCGGTGCTGCGGATCGCATCTGCATCGCTGCGGCAGGCTTTCCGGATCTTGGGCCAGTCATTCACTGCGGCACGCACATCTCCCAAAGTGATGCGCAACTGGCTCACGAGTTCGCGGCGCTGACGGGCATCAACGCGCGGTGTCTCGATATAAATCATCGATTCGCTTGCAGCGGCGGCTGCGTCTGTAAACCGCACCAGCGCACCACCCTCATCGCGCTCAACGCCAATGACGGGATGGACAAGCCTGTCGATGCTCAAGCCCTGAGCGGCGACCGTCGCAGCGATCGAATCGACCAGAAACGGCATGTCGTCATTGACGATGGCAATACGCAATTTGCGCCGCTGTCCGGTGGCGGATTCCAACTTTAGCGCAGAGCGGGCGACATCGCGCGATGATGCCGCCTCCAGCAGGAAAGCAGCGGTATCAGAAAGCGCGTCACCCTCCAGTGGCTCCTCGCCGGGCAGGATCGCTGCCTTAAGACGTTTTTCCAGGGATTTATGGAGCGCCGATGTCTGCCTGGACTGCGGCTTCGCCCCCGCCTTTGATCTTGCCTTTTCGGCCATGTTCCTGCTCCGGGTAATATTATTATGCCGGCATATATTTATCGTGCCGTCCATACCCGCTCTTTCAGGAGCGGCGCAAGCAGGATTGTAGCCTCCGAAAGGACTATTTTTCCCTTACGTCGCCGCTAGGTTGTTTGCGGCCTCGATTGTCAGTTCCAGCGAGCGGATGCGGGCCTCGGGATCATATGTCGATCCGCAAAGAATGATCTCGTCTGCGCCAGTCCTGCGCGCAAAAGCTTCAATCGCTGCACGAACCGTAACAGGTGCGCCGACCGCCGCTGCCTGACCGAGGTGATCGAGCATTGCACGCTGGGGTGCGGGAAGAGCTTCGGTGTAACCTTCGACAGGACGCTGAAGTTTGCCCGGTGTGCCGGTGCGCAGCGCGACAAAGGCTTGCTGCTGACTGGATGCCAGTGTTTGTGCCTCCGCATCACTTTGCGCAGCGAACACATTCATGGCGACCGCAACATACGGCCTCTCAAGCGCCTCAGACGGCTGGAAATCGCGGCGATACAGCTCCAGCGCGGCGTCGAGATGATCGGGGGCAAAATGCGCGGCAAAAGCATAGGGCATGCCGAGCTTTGCCGCGAGCTGTGCACCAAAAAGGCTCGATCCCAGCATCCACAGATCGACCTTGGCACCCAGGCCCGGCGTCGCCTGGATCGGCAGATCGACATCGCCTGTGAGCAATGCGCGAAGTTCCACCACATCCTGAGGGAAGTACTCCGATGCCTGGTGCAAGTTCTTGCGCAGCGCCCGCTGCAATTCGGGGCCCGCACCCGGTGCGCGGCCAAGGCCAAGATCGATCCGGCCGGGGAACAACGCATCCAGTGTGCCGAATTGCTCGGCGATCTGGAACGGGGTGTGGTTGGGCAGCATGATCCCGCCTGAGCCGATGCGTATCGTGCTGGTTGCATTGCCGATATGCGCCAGCACAACCGACGCAGCGCCTCCGGCGATACCCTCCATCGCGTGATGTTCCGCAACCCAGAAGCGTTTGCATCCAAGCCGCTCTGCCGCCTTCGCGAGCTCGACGCTTGCGGCGAAGGCTTCGCTCAGCGTTCCTTCCTCACGCACAGGCACCAGATCAAGGACCGAAAACCGCATCAGGGTGTGTCCTCCGCTGCCGGTCCCAGCTGATCGAGATAGCCCCGAGCTGTTTGCGCAGCGAGACTGTCAGGCTGGGTTGAGATCACCGATTCCCAGCTTTGCCGGGCCGCGTCATCCCGGCCCGAAAGCACGGCGATGACACCGGCTTCAAGACCGATCTGAGCCTCTGTTGGCGAAAGGCGGGCAGCTTGCTCAATCGCCTGCTGTGCATCGTCCAGCCTTTCGAGCCGGCGAAACAGCGTGGCGGTCAGCAGCCAGCCTTCGGCTTTTTCCGGTTCAAGCCGTGTGGCCGTCGCCAGCGCCGTGATCGCCTCATTCGGGCGGTCCAGCAAAACAAGGGCGCGGGCGCTATCCATAGCTGCGAGCGCCTCCAGCGTGGCAGAGGCTGCTGTCTGGGCCTCGACTCGTGCCGCCGCTAGCAAGTCGATCGCGGTTGCGGGATCGCCGCCGATCAAGGCGGCATTGCCTGCCATCAGGCCAAAGCGGGCACGGGTGCGGGGCTCCGTTTCGGGTGTTTCATCGCGCGCTTCGATAAAGGCAGCGCGGGCGTCGTCCCACAGGCCCAGCTCCGTCGCGGCAAGGCCGAGGCAATGATTGGTGATGATGCGCTCTGGCCCGCTGACCTCAAGCAAGCGGATCTGCGCCTGCGAGTGCGCGCGCGCAGCATCGGATTGCAGCTGATCCAGACATGTCTCGAACCATTCGCTCGCCGGATTGTTTGTGCCTCCAGGGCGCTCTGGCCGGTTGACGAGTTCTTCAGGGAGACGAAGCGAGGTGTCCGCCGCCGAATTGGGGCCGACTTGCAGCAGGAAAAGCGAAAGGATGAGGGACACGTTTGGTCTTTCCGTCAATAAAAGCTGGCGACAGTTCGCTTCAGCAGAGCGATATCCGGCTCTCGCGACAAGCGGTGATCGCCGTCCTTTACCAGCGTCACCTGTACCGCGTCCGAACGCAGCGCGCGCGCAAGGCGCATGCTGATTTCCCATGGAACATCGGCATCGCGCTGGCCGTGCAGGAGGTGGACCGGGCATTCAATTGCGATGTCTCCATCAAGCCGCAGCAGGCTTTGCCCATCGGCGAAAAATCCCGGGTGCATCGGTGTAGGTTCAGGTCCGTAAGGATTGTCGTCCAGCACAATTTCGCCGGCATAGAGCCTCTGCTTGTCTTCTGATGAGCGCCCCCATTCGGTAAAGTCGGGTGCAGAGGCAATGCCTATCATTCCGGTCAGGCGGGGGCCGAGTTTCTCTGCAACGAGCAGCATCAGCCAGCCGCCCATTGATGATCCGACAATGAGCACCGGTCCATCGGTATAGGCATCAATCAGCGCGAGCGCCTCGTCACGCCAACGTGAAAGAGTGCCATCCGCAAAGTCGCCCGAGCTTTCGCCGCAGCCTGAATAATCCATCAGCAGACATGCGCGCCCCTGTGCCTTGGCCTCGGCAAGCAGTGCTGTCGCTTTTCCCCCAGCCATGTCGGACATGTAGCCGGGCAGGAATACCAGCGTGGGCCCGGTGCCCTGTGCGCAGCGAAACGCGATGCGGCGGCCATCAGCCATTTCGTGAAATTGCAATGCAGTCATGCAAGGCATTGTGCCCGCTTCTTGCGCAATGAGGCAAGTCTTGTCACATCGCAGATCGGGGTTTGGCTTGGAGAGAATGTGATGATGAAGAATGAACCGGCTGCGCCGCCCGTCAAACCGAAAGCGGCTATCTCGCGCCGAGGTCTATTCAGTCTTGCAGGAGCATCGGCAGCGCTCGCAGCCAGCCCTGCGATAGCGCGCGGTTTTGGCGGTGGTTTCACCCACGGGGTCGCGAGCGGCGAGCCGCACGCGGACAGCGTGCTGCTGTGGACCCGGTTTGTCGCAGATGCCGAAACGCCGATCGAATGGCAGATCAGCGAAGACAGCGATTTTTCGCGCGTGGTCGCGGAAGGCACAGCCATAGCCTCGCCAGACCGGGATTGGTGCGTGAAGGCGACTGCCAGCACTCTTGCTCCTGACAGCTGGTATTACTTCCGTTTTGTCGCACCCGATGGCTCGGTCTCCGACATCGGTCGCACACGCACATTGCCAAAGGGGCCAGCGCAACACTTCAAGCTCGCGGTTTTCTCCTGCTCCAATTTCGGCTTTGGTTATTTCAACGCCTATAGCCACGCTGCAGAGGTAAACGATTGCGATCTCGCCGTGCATCTGGGCGATTACATTTACGAGTATGGCGCTGGAACCTATCCCGGGCCTGACGATGCGAACCCCGACCGTGTGCTTAGCCCCGAAAGCGAGATTGTTGCGCTCGCAGATTACCGGCTGCGTTACGCAACCTACCGCTCCGACCCCGATTTGAGGCGCCTGCATCAGGTGCTGCCGATGATCGCTGTATGGGACGATCACGAAAGCACAAATGACAGTTGGGAAGGAGGCGCCCAAAACCACCAGAGCGAAACCGAAGGCGATTGGAATGTACGAAAGACAGCGGCCAAACGCGCATACCGCGAATGGATGCCAGTGTCGGACGAGCCCTATGCTGCCTATCAGGTTGGCGATTTGGCCACACTCTTCCGGCTCGACACAAGGCTGGAGGGGCGAGAAGAACAATTTGACCTCGGGCGCGTGCTGGAGGGCAAGACTGATCCTGCCTCGGCGCTTGCCGCTTTGCAGGCTTTCAAAAATGGCGAATGGGCGGACCCGGACCGGCAATTGCTGGGCGAGGCGCAGGAACAGTGGCTCGCGGCGGCTCTTGCCGCCTCGACCGCGCGCGGGACAACGTGGCAGGTGCTGGTACAACAGGTGCTGATGGGCGAGTTGATGACGCCTGCAAGTGTGCTCGATGCGCTCACAGACGATATGCCTGCCTGGCTCCGCCGCAGATTGCAGGCTGCAGGGCTGGCCGGGCACGCTGGTCTGCCTGCCAACATGGATGCGTGGGATGGTTATCCTGCAGCGCGCGAGCGATTGTTGAGCCATGTTCTGGAAGCGGATGCGAACCTGTTGGTGCTGACCGGCGATACCCATAATGGCTGGGCATTCGAGCTTGATTATGGCGGGGCAAAAGCGGGGGTGGAATTTGGAGTTCCGGGCGTTTCGTCACCCGGTCTTGAATTTTCGCTTTCTGCCATCCCTCCGGCCGATTTTGCCCGCTCTGCGGTCGCGGCGAACCGTCAGCTGAAATGGGCCGACACCTCGCAGCGCGGCTATATGGCTGTTGAGCTGACCCCGGCGCGCGCAACGACCGAATACAGGTTTGTCCAATCGATCAAGCGGCGATCAACCACGCTTGCCTCCACGAAGCGGGTATCGAGCGATGCAAAATCGGGTGCGCTAGAGGTGTGATCCGCGCGGCAGGCCGGGCCGTGAGTCCGGTGAAATCTCGGAACCTCAGGCCCTTCTCCTGCGTTGGTTAGGCAAAAGGAGATTGAAATGCTTGGTAAAATTATTGGAGCCGCACTCGGCGGAAAGATCGCGCAACAAACCAAATCGGTTGGCGGTACAACCGGCGCGATGCTCGGTGCAGCCGCCCCGTTTGTTTTGAGCCGCATCAGCCTGCCAGCCATGCTGGCGATTGGCGCAGGCGGCTATCTGGCGAAGAAATACCTCGACAAGAAGGATGACAGCCAACCCGAACCGACCAATCCGGAAACGGCACCGGTGGCAAGCGTTCCGCAGCCAGCAACTGCCTAAGGCGCGACTGAATTGTGACAATACGGGGCTGGTGCACAATGATGCGCCAGCCCCGTTTTCACGTGTGCCAATCGCTTTCACCTGCGGCTGAAAATCTCCTCGATGGTCAGCTCGAAGACATCGGCGATCTTGAAAGCCAGCGGAAGTGAGGGATCATACCGCCCTTTTTCGATGGCATTCACGCTCTGGCGGCTCACTTCAAGCCGTTCAGCCAGGTCTTGCTGTGACCAGTCACGCTCGGCACGCAGCACTTTAAGGCGATTGTTCATGCGCGCCACCGCACAATCGGCCCAGCAAAGCCAAGCATCGCGAACCAAATCACAGCCACCCATTGAGGACCGAATGCCAGCACGTCATAGGTTTTGAGAAAGCTCCACACCGTCGTTATCACCAAGGTGGCTCCGGTGGCGCCTATCACCTGCTTCACGAAAAGCATGCGCTGATATTCGTCATCGCACTCGATCAGCAAACGATAGATCGTCCAGAATACCCCGCAGATCGGGAGAGCAGTGAGAAGCGCCAGGCCGGTTGAGACTAATTCGGGCGGTTCGCTCGCGCGGTGGTAACTCAAACCGCCGATCAGGATCACAACATAGGCAAACATGAAAAATGCGAGCCGTTTGGTATAGCTCTTCATGTACGGGGCCATGCTCATCTGATCTCTCCGTAGGTGCCGAATTTAACCTTGTTGAAAACCGCACCGATGCCGAGGCCGAAGCACCAGATCGTAGGCCACCAGAACGCGGCGACGGGATCGACCTGGCCGTAGGTTTCCAGAAAGCCCCAGACCGCGGCGAGCGTGAAGGAAATGGCAGTGGCGATCAGGCCCTGCCGGACAAACAGCATGCGGTAAAACTCGTCCTTCTCCTCGACGATCAGCCCGCCGAATATCCAGACCACGCCCGCAAAAGACAGGCCGGGCAGCAGCGCGAGGATAACTGCGAGCGGCCCGGTCAGCCCTTCATTGTCGATCCAGTGCTCGGCCAGAAACAATGTGACGAGATAGAACGCCATCACAATCGCCATGCGGCCCAAATAACGGTGCGAGGCGGAGGCGGGCTTTTCGCGCTTGCGGAAGCTCGTCGCTATGGAGGTGACGACCAGCGCCACCGGAAGCAGCGTCAGCAGATAGGCGGGCTCGGTTTCAAATGCGCCGGACTTCCACAGGAACATCACGCCCAGCGCGCTCAGAACGGATGAACCGGCGAGTGAAAGCGCCAGTTTGTCCGGATTAAAAGGCCGCACGGTCATGACAGGCACCCGCGCCCGCATCCGGCATCGGTTTGCAGCGACCCCCAGGCGGCTCCGCTGAGACCCAGGACGACGCCTATGCTGGCATTGTCGCTAACCCCTTGCAGATTCATGATGATGGCGGCGGTGATGATAATGCTGGCCCACAGAAGGGCTTGGAAATTCTTGCTCATAAGGAAAGCTCCCTTTCAACTATGGAAAGGATACTTGTCATTGACTCGCGCAATTGTCAAGTAGGCTTTCCATAATGGAGCGCACGCTTTCCTATTGGCACTTGTCGGGTGACAAACTGCGTGTGTCGTCCTATTTGCTGCCCATGGCCAAGCTGCTGATCACGATGACGGCGACAACTACCACCTCGGATGTCCGGGGGCGGTTGGTCGCGGTTTAATCGCAGCCAGTGCCGCCCGGTTTCGGGCGGCGCGGTGGCCTCCTGAAATCGGCAAAACGACACACCGCTCTTTCGGTGCGCGCCCGCTTGTGGCAGGGCGCGCGGCATATGAGATTTGGAACGAAATAATGACCGAACTGCTCAAGATCAGCCTGCCCGATGGCTCAGTCCGCGAAGTGGAGGCGGGTTCTACCCCGGCCGATATCGCCGCCGCGATTGGGCCGGGCCTTGCCAAGGCCGCGCTCGCAGCGCGGGTGGATGGCGAAGTGCGCGACCTCAATCGCCCGTTCGAAGGCGACGCCGAGCTTGCCCTGATCACTTCAAGAGACGAGGCAGACGCGCTCGAACTCGCCCGGCATGACTACGCGCACGTTCTCGCCGAAGCGGTTCAGGCGCTTTATCCAGGCACGCAGATCACCTTTGGCCCGGCGACCGGTGATGGATTTTACTACGACGTGATGGCACCGGCCAGCCGCGAACCGTTCAGCAGCGAAGACCTGCCTGATATCGAGGCGAAGATGCGTGAGATCATCAAGGCGGACAAACCGCTGCGCCGCGAGGTCTGGTCCCGCCAGCAATTGATCGACAAGTGGGAATCCGAAGGCGAAACGTTCAAGGCCGAATGGGCCAAGGAATTGCCTGAAAACGAGGAGCTGACGGTTTATTGGTCCGGCGATGACTGGCTCGATATGTGCCGCGGTCCGCACCTTGCCTCAACCGGAAAGCTTGATCCCGATGCGTTCAAACTGATGCGCGTCGCCGGTGCGTACTGGCGCGGCGATCAACGCAACGCCCAGCTGACCCGCATTTACGGCACTGGGTGGCTTAACAAGAAACAGCTGAAGCAGCATCTGCATAATCTGGAGGAAGCTGCCAAGCGCGATCACCGCAAGCTTGGCCGGGAGATGGACCTGTTCCACCTTTCCGATGTCGCGCATGGCAGCGTGTTCTGGCATCCCAAGGGCTACCGGATCTGGCGTGAACTCGAGAGCTACATGCGCCGCAAGATGGACGGCGGCGGATACCGCGAGATCAAGACGCCGCAGGTCATGGATGCGCGCCAGTGGGAGCAATCGGGACACTGGGGCAAATACCGCGAGAACATGTTCGTGATCCCGGACGAGGTTCCCAATACCGAAGATGACGGCCCTGTCATCAGCGGCGAAGCGGACTGGATGGCGTTGAAGCCGATGAACTGCCCCGCGCATGTCCTCGTCTTCAAACAGGGCATCACATCCTATCGCGATCTGCCGATCCGGCTGGGCGAGATGGGCTGCTGCCACCGCAACGAACCGCATGGCGCGCTGCACGGTCTGATGCGCGTGCGCCAGTTCACGCAAGACGATGCGCACATATTCTGTACCGAGGCGCAGGTGGTCGAGGAAGTGCGCAAATTCTGCGAGCTGGCCGACGGCGTCTACAAGGATTTCGGCTTCAAATACGAAATCAAGCTGGCGACCCGTCCAGAGCAACGTTTTGGCTCTGACGAGGATTGGGACAAGGCGGAACAGGAACTGCGTGATGCCGTGGTCGAGGCTGGCATGGCCACCGAAGAATTCGGCTGGGAAGAGCTGCCGGGCGAGGGCGCGTTTTATGCGCCCAAGCTCGAATGGCATCTGACCGACGCAATCGGCCGTACCTGGCAGGTGGGCACGATCCAGTCCGACCGGGTGCTGCCCGAACGGCTCGATGCGACCTATATCGGCGAGGATGGCGACAAACATCGCCCGGTCATGCTGCACCGTGCGATCTTTGGTTCCTATGAGCGCTTCATCGGCATCCTTATCGAGCACTTCGCGGGCAAGGTGCCGGTCTGGCTCGCACCGGTTCAGGCTGTTGTGGCGCCGATCGTGTCCGACATTGATGGCTATGCCGAAGAAGTGAGAGCGAAACTGGAGGCTGCCGGCATCCGCGTGAATGCCGACCTGCGCAACGAGAAGATCAACTACAAAGTCCGCGAGCATTCGCTGGCCAAGGTTCCGCATATTCTGGTGGTCGGGAAACGCGAGGCGGAAGAAGGCAAAGTCACTATGCGAACGCTGGGTGAAAAGGATCAGCAGGTCCTCACCCTCGACGAGGCGATGGCGATGTTGATCAAGGCGGCAACTCCGCCCGATCTTTTGATTTGAAAAGGTCTCCGCCATCTTCGGGTTCGCAATCGAAGCGGTTCTGATCGCTGCACTCACGGCTTTGGCAGCCGGTTTTGTCCGCGGGCTTGCGGGTTTTGGCCTCTCGGTTGTGCTGGTTCCAGTGCTCCAGTTGGCAATCGAACCGGCGGCCGCGGTTTTGGTGGGTATTGTATCGCTGTTTCTGATCGGGCTGACTGATATCGGTCGCATCCGGCGCGATGCAGACAAGAGTGTTATGCCTTTGACCGCAATCGCGCTGTTATGCATGCCGCTGGGCCTGTGGGCTTTGGTCGCGCTGCCCGTTGACTGGGCGCGAATTCTGATCGCGCTGGTTTCCTTGGGAGCGTTTGTTCTGGTGGTCGTACCGCTGGGCAAAGTCACGCTTTCGCGCCGGCCTGCGCTGATGGTTTCGGGATTCGCGACCGGCTTTTTCGGCGGATTTGCCGGAATGCCGGGGCCGGGTATGGCGCCGTTCTATCTGCGCGGGAAATTGGAACCGAAGGCGGCGCGTGCTTCGATGATGGCAATTTTTGTGATCGTCACACCGCTATCGGCGCTGTTCTTTATCACGCTGGGTGTGGGCAGCTGGCGCGAAGCGGCTCTGGCGCTTGCCCTGTTCCCGTTCGTATTGATTGGTGACTGGTTCGGCCACCGCGCATTCGGCCGGGTCACCGCGATGCAGTGGCAGGTTGCAACGGCGAGCGTATTGGGAGCTGCGGCTTTGGGAGCATTGGCGAAGCTGCTTTAGGCGCCTCAATCAATCCAGGTTGCAGCCAGAACCTCCCCGCCAGATGACCGGCGCAGGATCAGCGCGTATTTGTCTGCCCCTTCCATATCGAGCTGTGACAGCCGGATACCTTCACCCTGGGTGCTGCCGCGCCACGTCGTAAGCTTACGCTCGCCGACAAGCACATTGGTATAAGAGATTTGCCGCCCGCGATTTTCTCCGCGTCTGATATCAATATTCTCGCGGCTGGAGACGCCCACAAGGATCAGCTGCGCAGTGCCGGATATCGTTCCGCTGATACCCGCTCCGTAGCCGCGCTCTGCTGACCCTCGGATCCGCAATACGGCATCATTCTCAGCAGCGGAGCGTTTCACGAACTGGCGAATTTTTCTTTCATCCGATCCCACTTCACCAAAGCGCCCGGCTACGACAGATTGCGGTGTGTAGACCCCGTTGTAACCGGCAAGTCCGCGTGCAGCATAAGCCCGTTGGAGCGCGGTGTTTTCGGGGCTGGCGAGGGTGTCTTTCCAGCCGAGCCTGTCCCAGTAATCAACCGGCCTTGAGATAACGACAAGGCCGGGTTCCTTGGAGAGTCGCTGCGCCAGCCGATCAGCAGGGGGGCATGAGGAGCAACCCTGACTGGTGAAAAGTTCGATGAGGACCGGTTCGCCGGTATGCGGGGTCCGGTCGATCTGCGCGCGTCCAAAGCTTGGCAAAGCGGCCAATACGGCCGCAATGCTCGCGGCCATCACTGCCAGGGAGTATATCGCGGTGCGCATGGTGAACCTCTTTCAAACCTTCGGCTTGATGAGATGTTCGTCACCTGCTTTTGGAAAGTTACGACTGCTTCGATCAGGCAGTTACAGCGGCAGGGGCTGCCCCGCGAGGATAAGTGCCGCGCCGCAGCCCAACACGATCACACCGCGCGCAATCTCCAACCGGCGCATACGCGCAGCGTTGAGTGCGGATTTTGAGAGGGCCAATGCCTTTGTCATACCCGCTATTCTCGCGGCAAAATGCTAACGAGGCGTTAAGGCTTGTCAGGGGCGGCGGGCATTTGCTGGCTCGCGCAGTGAAACCCGCCGCCGCCTGCAAGCACGGCATTTGCGGGCAGGCCGATGGTTTCGCGATCGGGAAACAGGGCGGCAATTGCGGCCACTCCGGCAGCGTCATGGGGCGAAGCAAAGGTCGGCACCACGACAAGATGCGTCGTAATCGCAAAATTGACGTAGCTTGCCGGCTCTATGCTTCCGCCGCGCTCTATCCGTCCGGGGGACGGAATGCGGACCACGTCAACACCAAATGAATGCGCGCGCGCGGCGGCATCGGCGTAAATCGCGGCGTTGGGATCATCACGACCCGTCGCCTCGGGCAGGACCAATCGGTTTGGCGCCGCAAACCGGGCCAGATTATCGACATGGCCATCTGTGTGATCGTTTATCAATCCGTCACCAAGCCACAGGAACCTGTCAAAGCCGAGCTGCGCATGAAGGTCTGCTTCGATCCGGTCGCGATCCATATCCGGGTTGCGGTTGGGATTGAGCAGGCATTGTTCGGTGGTGGCGACAAGACCGGTTCCGTCTCCGTCAATCGCCCCGCCCTCGAGTGTCATTGGCGATGTCTCGAGTGGCAAACCGGCATCCCGCGCCAGCGCGGCGCCGATGGTTTCATCGCCTGGCATTTCGTATTTGCCGCCCCACCCGTTGAAGGCGAAACGCCGCGCTTCGCGGCCCGAAGTGCCGGAGACAATAAGCGGCCCAGTGTCTCGCAACCAGATATCGCCGTAAGCCCGCCGTTCCAACACGACCTTGTCACTGACAAGCGAGCGGGCGCGCGCTTCATTGGACTCATCGCGGACCAGCAGTCGAACCTGCTGACCACTCTCCGCAACAGCGCTGGCGAAATCGGCGATCTGTTTCTGGGCTGGTTCAAGGAAACCGGGCCATTCCTCGGCCAGATGGGGGAAGCCGATCCACAGCCAGTCTTGCGGCGCCCATTCTGGTGGCATCAGGACTGGCATGGATCGGTCTGTGTCGCTCTTAGCTGCTTTTAGGCTGCCTTCAATGCAGCTTAGCAACCGGCCTCCGAGCTGGCGCAGCTTTCGTCACGAGTGGCGCGGAATTCGTCGCCCTCATTCCAGTTCGGCCAGCTCGTGCTCATCGCCATCATCCGGCCGATGCGGTAAAACAACTGAAGATCGCCCATCACGCCGGACCAGTCCCACTCTTCGTTGAACTCATCCTTCGGCCCGTGATAGCGGTTTTCGGTGTAGTCCGCTGCCACGGCTGCGCCGGCTTCGGTACCGCCATCGACCAGGTCTTCACCGCCATCGATATAGAGCATCGGTACGCCCTGCTTTGCAAAGGCAAAGTGGTCTGACCGGTAGTAATAGCCGGCCTCAGGTTTCGGGTTCGGCGTCGCCACGCGGCCGTCGGCTTCCAACGCTGCGTTCATGAACATATCGAGCTGCGATTTACCCGGACCAACGACGGTCACGTCCTTCGCCGGTCCAGCGACCTGGAATGCGTCCATATTGATGCCGCCCACGGTCTGATCCAACGGGAAGATCGGGTTGGAGGCGTAATAATACGCGCCGAGAAGCCCCGATTCTTCGGCCGTCACCGCAAGGAATACCAGGCTGCGACGCGGCGCGCCCGCTTTAGCATGCGCCTCGGCAAGTGCGACAAGCGCGGCTGTGCCGGTGGCGTTGTCGACTGCACCGTTGCAGATATCGTCGCCATCATCCGCCGCCTTGCAGCGCCCCAGATGATCCCAGTGCGCGGTGTGGAGAATGTATTCGTCGGGTGCCTCGCTGCCCGGAAGAATACCGATCACATTCTGGGAGGCGAATGTGCGCATATCGTTTTCGAAGCTGGTCGATGCGGTCATGCCCAGCTCAACCGCTTGAAAACCTTCTTGCTTTGCCGCAGCTGTCAGCGTGTCCAGATCCTGTCCGGCTGCAGCCAGAATTTCGCGGGCGACCTCTTTCTGGACCCAACCATTCATAGTGGTCAGCGGCGGTGGATTGTCTCCGCGCGCAGCATAGGCTTGTGGTCCCGACCACGAGCTTTCAACGACATTCCAGCCATAACTTGCCGGCGCTGTGTCGTGAACGATGATTGCTGCTGCTGCACCTTGCCGGGCGGCTTCTTCGTACTTGTAGGTCCAGCGACCGTAAAACGTCATCGCCTTGCCGTTGAAGGTGCCGTCAAGGCCTTCGGTCTCGTAATCGGGATCGTTCACGAGGATAACAACCGTTTTGCCCGTTACATCGACCCCTTCGTAATCGTTCCAGCCGCGCTCAGGGGCATTGATCCCGTAGCCGACGAAAACCATATCGCTATTGGCAAGCTGAACACGCTCCTCTTCCTTATAGGTCACGCCAACCCATTCGCTGCCGAAATCGTAGACAAGATCTGTCTCGCCATTGGTGATTGTCAGAGGAGCGAAATTCTTGCCGGTAATCTCGACCAACGGAACTTCCTGAACCCAGCTATCGCCATTGCCCGGCTGCAGGCCGGCGGCTTCGAAACGCTCGGTGAGCAGAGCGACGGTCAGCTCCTCGCCTTTCGTACCCGGCATACGACCTTCAAATTCGTCGCTGGAAAGCTCACGCGTGATGTCAATCATGGTCGCTTCTGAAAGTTCGCCTGCTTCGACCTCGGGTATATCGAGCGAAGGCTCCATTTCCCCGCCCGGCATCATGCCATCGCATGCAGTGAGCGCGAGCGCTCCTGCGACGAGGCCGCCAAAGGCCAGTGCGCGTTTAATCATCGGAAGTGTCCTCTCATCCAAGAATTCGATTTGCATCTCTCTTGCAGAGCGGGGAGGGCGCTGCAAGAGAGGCTGGGATGGAGAGCAGGACAAATGGCGATTGGAGTGGCGCGATTGAGCGTGCCGAAGCCCATGCGCCGTTCCTTGCCCGCGCGCTGCGCAAGCAAAGAGAACTGCGCGAGATTCTGCTGGCCGGCGACATTGAGAGTGCGCTCGAATGGTCGCGCGACCGTGGCCAGGATGACGACACGGGCGTCGGTCTGAGGCGCGAACGTTTGGCGCTGGCAACAAGCGTTGCGATTGCCGACCTTTCTGGATCTTATTCACTCGCCGATGTCACAGACGCGCTTAGCGATTTTGCCGATCGTGCGCTGCACCGTGCAATTGTGGCTGCAATCGATGAGCGGGCCGGGCCGGGCACGCCTGATGGCCTGATTGCGCTGGCGCTGGGCAAACAAGGCGCAGGCGAGCTTAACTACTCGTCCGATATCGACCCCATTCTGCTTTATGATCCTGAATCGTTGCGCAGACGGGACGGCGATGATCCGGGCGAGGTTGCACAGCGCTACGCACGCCGCATCGTAAAGTTGCTGAGCGAGACGACGGCTGAGGGCTATGTTTTGCGCGTCGATCTGCGCCTGCGCCCTGCCAGCGAGATCAGCCCGATGGCGGTCCTCTACGCCACGGCCATCGCGCATTATCAGGGCGAAGCGCTGGCATGGGAACGCGCGGCGTTTACGCGGGCCCGCAGCGCGGCGGGAGATGTCGCGGCGGGTGAACGGTTTCTGTCCGCTATCCGCCCGTTCATCTGGCGCAGCGCGCTCGATTTTGGGGCGATTGAGGAAATTCGCGATCTAACGCGCCGCATACGCGAGACCTATCAGGGGCCAGTTGCGCCCGGACCTGGCTTTGACGTCAAGCGAGGGCGGGGAGGCATTCGTGAAGTCGAATTCTACGCCCAGACACACCAGTTGATCCACGGCGGACGTGACCCGTCTTTGCGAGTGAGGGACACACGCGCAGCTCTGAACGCGCTTGCCCAGGCCGGGCGGATCGAGCCTGAGAATGCGAGCGTGCTTTGTGAATCCTATGAACGTTTGCGAACCGTCGAGCACCGTCTGCAGATGGTAAATGACCGCCAGACCCATACCCTCCCCGATGGGGCCGCGCTGGATGCTGTTGCGCAGCTTGATGGACTGGCTGATGGCGCAGCGCTGCTAGCAGATCTGGCCGAGGTTACGGAAGCTGTGGGGGCGATTTACGAAACACTGGTCGGCCAGGCGAAACCCGCCCCCGTTGCGCTGTCCGAGCCCAGCGAGCTTGCGCGTGATCTGACGGTAAAGGGGTTTGCCGAACCCGAAAAACTTGCCGCACGCATAGACGGCTGGCGCGATGGCCGGTTTCAATCGCTGCGGTCCGAACAGGCGATAACTGCTTTCAACAGGCTGTTGCCCGCGCTTCTATCTGCATTTGCGGCTAGTGATGATCCGGAGAAGGCGCTGACGCGGTGGGAAGGCATTCTTGAGCAAGCGCCCTCGGCCATCACCCTGTTTCGACTGCTCGACGCGCGGCCAAACCTTCTCGATCGGCTTGTGGCTGCCCTCACGCTTACGCCGCGATTGTCTGATGAAATCGGACGGCGCCCCGACCTGCTCGATACGCTGTTAGACCGGCAAGCGCTCGAGCTGCCCGGCAGCGTGGACCAGATTATCGACCGGATCGAGACAGCGGCAGCCCGCCCCGATTACGAAGCGATGCTGGATTCAATTCGGGTTGTGACCGGAGAAATTCGCTTCGTACTTGGCGTCCAACTGATCGAGGGAATGTCTGACCCTCTCGACATCGGCGCCGCTTTATCGCGCACCGCAGAAGCCGCACTGCAGATTGCCGTGCGGGAGACTGAAGCCGAATTTGCGCGGGTGCATGGCCGCATCGAAGGAGGCGAATTGCTGGTGCTGGGTTTGGGCAGGCTCGGCGGCGGCACGCTGACCCATGCCTCAGATCTCGATATCGTCTATCTGTTTACCGGCGACTTTGCCGCGCAATCGGATGGGACGCGGCCGCTCGGAGCAACACATTACTTCAACCGTTTGGCAAGCCGTGTGAGTGCAGCCTTGTCCGTACCGACGGCGCAAGGTGCGCTTTACGAAGTTGATACGCGGCTGAGGCCGCAGGGCGCGCAGGGGCCGCTCGCGGTAAGCTGCGAGGCATTCGAAAAATATCAGCGCGAAGCGGCCTGGACATGGGAGCATATGGCCCTCGCCCGCTCGCGCGTGCTTGCAGGTTCGCCATCGGCTCGCGAAACGCTCTCGCGGATTGTCCGAGATGTCGTGGCAGAGAACCGCGATGAAGACGAGCTGCGCAAAGCGGTCACAACGATGCGTGCGGAAATGGAAAAGCATAAGCATCCTGGCGGGCCGCTTGATGTCAAACTGTTGCCGGGCGGACTGGTCGATCTCGAATTCGTCATTCACTTTCTGCAATTGCGCGGAGGCGCAAAACTCGCCTCCGCGCACCCTCAAGCGCTTCATCCCGACCTTGCCCATGCTCTTGCGGGACTGGCGGAAGCCGGATTGATGCCCGGTGCAATTGCCGAGGCGCATAATCTGATGACGCGGATGCTTGTTGCAGGACGGCTGTTGGCGCCGGGCGGGGCAGAGCCGCCTGCATCAGCTGCAAAGGCTCTGGCCAAGGCGTGCGGAGCCGAAAATTACGAAGACCTCTTGCACCAGTTTGCCAATGCGCGGCAGGGCGTTCGGATCATCTGGAATTCAATCCTAGGCCCGAGAAATGGCGCAACAGACTAGAAATGGAGTACGACTATGAGCGATTTTCCTGAAGTGGGCGATGCTATGCCCGACATCGAAATGGACACGCCCGAAGGCGGCACGGTCAAGCCTTCTGACTTCAAGGGCAAGAAGCTGGTGATCTTCTTTTACCCCAAGGACAACACACCTGGGTGCACCACAGAGGCAAAGGATTTTTCCGCGCTCAAGGGCGAATTCGAAAAGGCCGGTGTTGAACTCCTCGGCGTGTCAAAGGACAGCGCGAAGAAACATCAAAACTTCATCGCCAAACACGAACTCACAACCCCGCTCGCGACCGATGCGGAAGAAGACGGATTGTCTGACGCTCTGGGTATCTGGACCCAGAAGCAGATGTACGGGAAGACCTATATGGGCATGGTTCGCACAACATATCTCGTCGATGACGCTGGAGTGATTGCGCAGGTCTGGAACAAGGTGAAGGTCAAAGGCCACGCGGAAGACGTGCTGGCCGCAGCCAAAGGACTATAGCCAAATGTCGTCTGTCGCCGCCGCTATACACGCAGCTCTAATGACCGCAGAGCCGCGTGCGAAATGCTTTGCCACCCGCGATGTCGCGCGGCGATGGAAGCGGGGTGATCTGGACTGGCGCTTTGACGTCACAATGCCCGATCAGCCCGCCTGGCCTCACAAACCGGAGCTGTTACCCCCCAACAAGATGCCAAAGCGTGGCAAGTTCGGTTCACAGCGCGCGCGCATCGCGCTGTGGCATTCGCTGGCGCATATAGAGTTTGTCGCGATCGATCTGGCGCTCGACATGGCAGGCCGTTTTGGCGAGCAGATGGGCGAGCAGTTTGTCTCCGACTTTCTGTACGTGGCTGCGGATGAAGCAATGCATTTTGCATTGCTTGCGCGAAAGCTCGAATCGCTGGGTAGCCATTATGGGGCGCTGCCAGCCCATGCCGGTCTGTGGGAGGCGGCGCATTCGACGCGGCACGATGTGGCCGCGCGCCTGGCGATTGTTCCGATGGTGCTCGAGGCGCGGGGTCTTGACGTCACCCCCGCTACCCTTGAGCGGGTCAGATCGGCGGGAGACGAAAATGGCGGCAAAATTCTATCGCGCATTCTTGACGACGAAATCCGGCATGTCGGATTCGGTGCCAAGTACTTTAAGATTTGTGCAGAAAAGCGCGGAAATCGGCCAGAATCGCTGTGGCAAGCACTCGTCAAAACCCACTTCAGAGGCGTCATAAAGCCGCCATTTAACGACTCAGCGCGTCTTGCAGCCGGTTTATCGCGGGAATTCTACGCGGAAGTTGCTCTTTAAGATTTACGTTAGATAACAACCTGTGCACGCCGGATGACAATTGTTTTCCGGCATACAGGTTGAATGATCGGGGAATAGGGATGTTCCCGGAGTTTCGAAAATTTTTTCGGGTCAACCGCCTCTTAAAGCGGGAAAAAACCGCACAAAGGACGGGTCAGTTATGTTCACGCTGGTAAAGCGTCAATTTTCGAAGACGGCAGGCGCAGTGATTGCTGCCACCTCTTTGATTGCAGCCTCGCCGGTCGCGGCGAACACTGCGGCAAATACGGCGACAACAGCGGCGGATGTTACCGCTCCTGTTGAAGAAGCGCAGCAGGAAAGCCTGACAACAGGCGATCCGCGTTTTCGCCAGCTGTTTGCGAGCTGGGCCGCGCTTGATGAATCAGGACCAGGCGCTCCGGTCGAAAAGTCGGTTGTTTCTGTTCCTTCGCTGATGCCGCTTGCCGGCGCGCGCCTCACCAGTTCTTATGGCATGCGCAATCACCCTGTTCTGCGTAAGCGTGCGCGCCATAAAGGTGTTGATCTCGCAGCGCCGACAGGGACCCCGATTTATGCAACGGCTGACGGTATCATTGAGCGTGCCGACTGGTTTTCCAGTTACGGCCTCTACATCAGCATTGACCACGGCGCTGATCTTGAAACACGCTACGCTCACATGTCGAAGCTTGCGGTATCAGCCGGTGAAAGCGTCAAAAAGGGCGATGTCATTGGCTATGTCGGTTCCACAGGCCGCTCGACCGGCCCGCACCATCATTACGAGGTGCGCGTTGACGGGGTTGCAGTCGATCCGATTCCCTATATGGTGGAAACGCAAGCCCAGCTCGCCCTTTCTGATGGAAGCGATCTGAACGGCACTGGCGGCGAGTAAGCCCCAAGCAACAGTTTACCCGCCTGGAAGCGGGTCGGACATTGGAGAGGGTGTCCGAGTATAGGCGGCGGGTTTACCCGCCGCCTTTTTTATGTGCAGCACTCGTAGGCGTGTTCGCCGATTTCGCTTGAGTGCGGCGGTCTCCCCGTTAGGTTTCATTTCGAGAGTGAAATACGCGCCCAGCCGGGCGTAATGGAGAGACAAGAGATGAGCCTTCACCCGATTGCGCATGCCGCAAACCGCCCAGATCACCCCGCTGTCATCATGGCCGGAAGCGGGGCGCGGATGACCTTTGGCGAAATGGATGCAGAATCGAACCGTTTTGCGCAGTTGCTTCGCGCGCGCGGGCTGGGTGCCGGCGATGCCTTTGCTGTATTGCTTGAAAACCGGCTTGAATTCTTCACTCTGATTTGGGGGTCACAGCGCGCTGGCACGATGCTGGTGCCGATCTCAACCCGCCTGACCGCTCCGGAAATCGCCTATATTATCCGTGACAGCGAAGCGAAGTTCCTGATCACATCGCGAGCTTTTGACGATGTGATGCACGGCGTCCGTGCCGAATGCCCGGACCTTTGCGTAATGGTGATGGATGGCGAAGGCGAAGAGGATTTCGCCGCCGCCCTGGCTGCGCAATCGGCGGATCCGATTGGGGATCAGGCCGCCGGGCTGGTGATGCTGTATTCTTCGGGCACGACCGGGCGGCCCAAGGGCATTCAGCCTGCGCCGCCAGAAGATCCCGATCCGCAGGCGCCCAATCCGCTGATGGCGCTGGCGATGATGGGCGCCGGGATGCCCGCAGACGGATCGATGGTCTATCTTTCGCCCGCTCCGCTTTATCACGCCGCACCCATCGGCTGGGCCTCCACCGCGCACCGTTTGGGCGGCACGGTTGTGGTGATGGAAAAGTTCGAGCCCGAAGCAGCGCTCAAGGCGATTGAGACTTACAAGGTCACAGATAGCCAGTGGGTCCCGACCCATTTTGTGCGCTTCCTAAAACTGGATGAAGAGGCCCGCGCGGGATATGACCTGTCCAGTCACCAGCGTGCGCTCCACGCCGCCGCGCCTTGCCCCGTGCCGATCAAGCGTGAGATGATCGAATGGTGGGGGCCGATTGTGAATGAATACTACGCAGGCAGCGAAAGTATCGGCATGACGATGGTAAAGTCACAAGACTGGCTTTCTCATCCCGGAACGGTTGGCAGGGCGATCTACGGGACCCTTCATGTTTGCGGCCCTGATGGCGAGGAGGTGCCGGCCGGTCAGGACGGCTTGATCTATTTCGAGAATGCGCTGCTGCCTACCTATCACAACGATCCCGATAAGACGAAAGAGGCGATGCATTCAAAGGGTTGGATGACCCTTGGCGATATTGGCCATGTCGATGAAGACGGCTTTCTTTATCTGACTGATCGCAAGAGCCACATGATTATCTCGGGCGGTGTGAACATTTACCCGCAAGAGATAGAGAATCTTCTGGTGACGCATGACAAGGTGATGGATGCAGCGGTCATCGGCGC
>CALLQC010000002.1 GCA_938015255.1 uncultured Erythrobacter sp. | reverse complement strand
GTGCTTTCGTCATAGCCGTTGGCGGTGAGGTAATCGATCACCTGCTGCTCTGACTGGTAGTTGGCATAGCGGATATTGCCATCGTCATGCATCAGCGCGCGCAGATAGGCGGTGCCATCGGTGAGCGCGAAAAACACCTCCTGAATGCCGTCACCATCATAATCGTCCGCGCCCAGCACGCGGTTGATGTTCTCGATCTCGAGATCGTTCTGGAAGCGGCGCTGGCTGTCGCTATCGCTGCCTGCAACCACATCACCGCTCGCCACCAGCGGATCGATATAGATGCCCGCAACCCGCGTTTCGCCCGCCCAGCCGTGATCGTCGAAATAGACCAGACCATCGGGTGCAGTGCCCACAGTCGCAAAGCGCCCGATCGCATCGTTGACGAGGATCTGGTCCACATCACCGTCACCGTTCACATCCGCCTCGCCAATGCGCAGCCAGCCACCCTCGCCGCCCAGCGCATTGCCATCGAAGTCGCGAATGTTGTTCATCGCCGCAGCGTAAACGCCCGGATCGGCGGTGTTGAAATTGACGGAAACGCCCGTGCCTGGAAGCAGGCGCAGCGTCTCGTCATCGAACTGGAGATATTCGACCTCGAACAGAATTCCGCCAAGGTCACGCGTGTCCGGCCCGATCACGCCCGCAAAGACCTGGAACACTCCCGTATTCAACTGGATGACTTCATAATCGGCGCTGTTGCCCAAGATCACGACCGTATCGACGTTCGATCCGCCGACGATATTGTCTTCGCCGGCTCCGCCGATCAGCAGGTCTACACCGTCGCCTCCGCTCAAATCGTCGTTGCCGGCACCGCCCCAAAGCGTGTCCGAACCTGCGCCTCCAACCAGTTCGTTGTCCGCCGAATTGCCGGTCAGCACGTTGTCCAGCGCGTTGCCGGTCAGCGACGATGTTCCCGCATCCTCGAACAAGATGCCAGCCTCGACATTGGCGGGCAGCTCGTGAAAGCCCCAGCTGTAGATCGTATCGAAGCCTTCGCCGGCATTCTCGATCACGGTCGTCAGATTGTCGCCAAAGTTGCTGAAGGCGGTGAAGTAGTAGACGTCGTCTCCCGGCCCGCCATGGAGCATGTCCTGCCCGAGCCTTCCGCGAAACACGTCGTTCCCGGCTCCACCAAAGAAGGTGTCGTTATCATCATTGCCATAGAATATATCATTCCCGCCAAAACCGTTGATGGTCGAATCGCCGGTCCGGGTTGAAAGAAGAATATTGTCACCATCATCGCCATCGAGCTGACCCATGCGCCCGTCGATGATCGCGAATGAAAGCCCGGAATCGATACCGAAAGCCGCGATCCGGCCATCGCCCAGTGTCACCAGCGATGTTTGCGACAGTGGTAGGAAAGACTCCAGTGTGTCGGTCCGAGGCGCCCCGTCGGATTCGAACCAGCGAAAACCTCCGCCCGGCCCGAAGAACGACACCATGAAACTGTCATCGGGAAGGACCGAGACGTTTGGCGCGCCCTGGAAACCGCCGGTTGTTTCATTGAGGACGAATTCATCGCCTACAGGAGCCCCGCTCGCATCGAAAAGCCGCGCCCGCGCCGATCCCTGATCGCTGTCTGCTCCGGGCGCACCGACCGCCTCCCACACGACAATGTAATTGCCGCTCGCAAAAACGGCGATCTGCGGGCGTCCGTGCTCGCCGCTTGTGCTCGATTGGACGAGAAACTCGCCGCCCAGCGCAGAGCCATCGAGGTCGAGCATCTGCCCGCGCACCGAGTTGGTAGCGTTGTCCCACCACGTGACGAAGAGATTGTCGCCATTGCTGGCGATGCGGGGATCGTATTGCTGACCGTCAGCGCTGGTCACCACCGGAAGGGGATCACCCACCGTCCCATCACTGCCAATGATGCGCAATTCGACATCGAAGAAGGTCGTGCTGCTGAACGTGCTGTAGACGACCGCGTAGCCGCCGCCCGGCAATTCTACCATCTGAGCGGGCCGATTGGTCGACAGGCCGATATCTTCATCAACCTGGATCGCCGCACCGAGCGGCTCGACCGAAGCGTTGAAATGCTGGATATAGAGCCCCGTCGCCGAGGTGCCGTTTTCCGCATAGAGAAGTGTGAAGCCGTCATCCTCGGACGGGATCAGCGTGTAGATGAATTGCGCATCGCCCGCGTCCGGATTGATCGTACCTGACGATACCCGCTCACCGAACGGATCAAAGATCGCATATTGGGCGCCTTGCACCCCATTCTGCGACCACACCACCATGAAGTTGCCATTCGCAAGCGTAAGACTCGCCGGATAACCGACAGCGCTGCCGATTGGCTGATCCAAAAGCCAGAACTCAAGACTCATTTCACGCTCCCCTCACGGGAGACGTATATCCGCCTTAGTCGTATGTTTGCAAAGCGAAATCATCGCAGTGTCCACGCCTGCAATCATGGCTTGCGTACCAGTTATAACAAGCGGGTATGGACTAGCGGCGTCAGCTTATGTGCCGGTCGCAACCAGGGCCGCAACAAGGACTCCCGCGCGGGCTCACTCCTTGTGCGGTGCGATCCGGTGTTCGCCGCGGATCCAGCGTACAGTGCCCGAGCTTGCACGCATAACCACGCTGTCGGTCGTCATGATCGTCGCACCGGTGGATTTGCGGCGTTTCTTCACGCCGTCGAGCAGCGATCCGTCGGTCACGCCGGTAGCGGCGAAGATACAGTCGCCCTTGGCCAGTTCTTCAAGCTTGTAGATATGATCGAGATCTTCGATCCCCCATTTCTTCGCACGCGCACGTTCATCGTCGTTCCGGAACACCAGACGTCCATTGAATTGTCCGCCGACGCAGCGCAGCGCTGCGGCGGCAAGCACGCCTTCGGGTGCACCGCCCTGGCCCATATACATATCAATTGTTGTGTCCTGATCGGTAACAGCGATAACACCTGCCACATCGCCATCGCCGATAAGGAACACGCCGCAGCCCAGCGCGCGCAGTTCCGCGATCAGATCGGCATGACGCGGCCTGTCCAGCACGCAGACATTGATCTGCGAAGGCTCAACATCCTTGGCCGCCGCGACCGCCTTGACGTTCTCTGTGGGCGATTTTGCGAGGTCTATCACGTCTTTGGGAAGACCCGGACCGACCGCAAGCTTGTCCATATAGACATCGGGCGCGTTGAGAAGATTGCCTTCTTCTGCAGCCGCAAGAACCGCGAGCGAGTTTGGCCCTGCTTTGGCGGTGATAGTGGTGCCCTCAAGCGGGTCGAGCGCGATATCGATCTTCGGCCCCTTGCCTGGCGCTCCGCCAACCTTTTCCCCGATATAGAGCATCGGGGCTTCATCGCGCTCGCCTTCGCCGATGACGACAGTCCCGTCCATGTACAGATCATCAAACGCGCGGCGCATTGCCTCAACCGCTGCGGCATCCGCCGCTTTTTCATCCCCGCGGCCCACCAGCTGCGCCGCCGCTACCGCCGCAGCCTCGGTCACGCGGACCATTTCGAGCACCAAAACGCGGTCCAGCGCGCTTTCGGTCTGCTGTTCTTTTTCCGCGAGTACGTCTGTATTAACCGGGGTATTCATATGAAATTCAGTCCCTATGTTCTTTCACACGCCGCTCATACTATGTCATGAGGCGTGCATCCCAATGCGCGATCCGCTTAAGCCAAAGGAGACGGGATTGTCGAGCATAGCTGCACCCGCTCCGCGATTTTGTTGGCGTGCGTTCCTGATTGTTACATGTTTCGCGGTCCAGAGCCCTGTGGCCGCTCAGGATGATGGCGGCGCCACGCAGTCTGCCAGCGATGCGGCGGATGAAGAGGGCGATAACGCGCCAGCTCCGGTCACAGCGCCGCGGCGCCAGTATAGCGGGATCGACCTTTCCGTAACCGTGCCGCGCGACGAATCGGATGAATTGCTTCAGCAGGATTGCGAGGAAGAGGCCGATGCCGGGCGCATCGCGGGCGAGATCGTGGTTTGCCGCCAATTGGGGGAAGCCAGCGACGGCTCGTGGAACAAGGACGCATGGGAGAAAAACTATGCCGAACGGACCAAGGGCGGCAGCACTCCCAACACCTTCGGCATTCCCAATCACGGCAATCCTATCGGCTTTGGCCGTCCGCCGCCGCCGGCTTTGCTGATCGATGTCGAGGCCTTGCCGCAGGCGCCCGCCGGATCGGATGCGGACCGGATCGCACGCGGGCTTCCGCCGCTTGGCAAAGATCCGGAACCGACGCCTGAAGAAATAGCCGAACGGCGCCGCAAACTTGGGCTGGAAGCGCCCCCGATTCCCGGTGAACCGGAATAGGTGCGGACGCCGGCGACCTTGTTTTGCGTTGCGGCAGGTTGTGTGCTTGGCCAGCCGGTATTGGCGCAAACCGCTATCGAAGGCGAACGTCAGGCCGCTTCACCGCCGGAAACAATCGATATCCTTGTGACGCCCGCTGATGGCGGAGCCGATCCGCTCGCGCAGCAGCAATGCGAAGAGGAGCGCGATGGCGCGGCAATAACAGGTGAGATCATTGTCTGCAGGGGCCTCAATCGCGGCACCACCGACGGTTTGTGGAACCGCCAGCGCTGGGCGGATGATTACGCCCGCGACACCGCCTATGTGAACGATCCGCAGGCGCCCGATGTCGACAACACGCACCACCCCTTCGCCGGCTCGGGAGCGACGATTGTTCTCGTCGGCTGCTTCATTCCTCCCTGTCCCGGCCCGCATCCGCTGTTGATCGACATCGAAGCACTCCCGCCAGCGCCCGAGGGGAGCGATGCGGAGCGGATCGCACAAGGGCTAGCGCCGCGGGGTGAAGATGGCGAAGGCGGAAAGCGCGGCGAGGATTTTAGCGAGGAGGAGTTGGGCCTGCCGCCGCGTCCGGAGTGGAGCGGACCCGGCGAGGCCAGCCAGCCCGATGGCTAATTTCGCAGGATTGGCAGAACCAGCGGTTCGCCCGTAAGGCTATCCGAACCTTCGAGCAGCGCAAGCGCCTGACGCACGCAGCGTTCCTGCCCCTCATGGGTGACCATCGCGACAAGCACTTCTCCGCCCTCATTTGCGCGGCCCTGTTGGATCAGGCTTTCGATCGAGACATCCGCATCGCGCATAGCCGCCGTGATCTCTGCCAGCACGCCGGGGCGATCGTTGACAGTAAAGCGCAGATAGGTCCGCTCCAGCCTGTGCCCCGGTTCAACGGGAGGGAAAGCCTGAAGCTGGGCGACCGGCATGGAGAACGGTGCACCAACCTCGCTGCGGGCGATATCGATCAGATCGGCGACCACAGCACTTGCGGTTGGCCCGTCACCGGCACCTGCGCCCTGAAACAGCAGACGGCCTGAGAAATTCCCCTCGGCCACCACCGCGTTGGTAGGGCCATCAACCGATGCGAGCGGGTGATCTTTTGCCACAAGACAGGGGCGAACGCGCTGCAACAGCCGCGCGTCCTTCCCTTCGCCCTCCACATCGGCCTGCGCGATGAGGCGAATTACGAAGCCGAGCGCGTCGGCCTGCGCTATATCGGCAGCGCGAATTTGTGTGATGCCGCTCACGCGGACCGACTTGAAATCGACCTTAGAACCGAACCCGATGGCGGCAAGGATTGCGAGCTTATGGGCAGCGTCTACGCCTTCGATGTCGAAGGTGGGATCGGCCTCTGCATAACCCAGCTTTTGCGCCTCGGCGAGCGTTTCGGAAAAATCTGCTCCGGTTTCTTCCATTTCGGAAAGGATGTAATTGCAGGTGCCGTTGAGAATGCCATAAACGGTCGTAAGCGCATTGGCGGACGTGCCCTCGCGCAGCCCTTTGACCACCGGAATGCCGCCAGCGACCGCCGCTTCGAATTTGAGCGGAACACCGCCTTCCTCCGCCTTTTCGGCAAGCGAAAGACCATGGTGCGCGATCATCGCCTTGTTTGCCGTCACCAGCCCTTTGCCCGCTGAAAGGGCCGCGCGAGACGCGGCAAGCGCTGGTCCGTCAGACCCGCCGACCAGCTCAACCAGGACGTCAACATCCCCGCGCGAAGCGAGCTCGGTCATGTCGTCTTCCCAGTCATATCCGGAAAGGTCGACCCCGCGATCAAGCGTCCTGTCGCGCGCACTCACCGCAATCACTTCAATCGCGCGCCCGGCGCGTGCGGCGATCAAATCGCGGTTGGTGTTGAGCAGGCGGATAACACCAGCGCCAACCGTGCCCAGCCCGGCAATCGCAATACGTAAAGGCGCTGTTTTGGCTTGATCTGCCACGGTCATTCGGTCCCTGTCCTGTTCCCCTTGGAAACAGGCGCTCTAGACGCTTTGTTGCAAATGCGAAAAGCAAATTGTCTTTGGCCCCGCCCTAGCTGGGCTTGGCCTCAGACCGGCTCGGTAATTTCCCTGTCGCATGGACCGAGCTGCGCGATTACGAATGCATAATCATCCGCAGCCAGACGCCGTGCTGCAGGATCGCGGGCAAGATTGGCATTGCTGGGTAGATCCCGCGGGAGCGAACAGGCGAGACGATACCAACGCAAAGTCCCGCGCTGCGGAGCGCGGGCTGCAGAATCGATGATCTCGCCCCACGAAACCCCCCAAACAGGCGCAAGGCCCGGACGGCGCAACACGGTCAGCGATACGGGCGAGCGGTCTTTTGTAGACAGGAACACCTGTGTTTCGGATTCGCCTGCAAGCGTGCCCGGCACTGCAAGCGCATCACTGATCCCGTCAATACGCGGGGGCACGTCGGCTCCCGCAAGCGAGGTGAGAACCGGGCGCAGTCGCGCGACGAATTCCGGCGAATAATCGAGCTGGGCGTTTTTCGCGGTGAGCTGGATTTCGGCCCCGCGCTCGCTCCTCCTCCCCGGAACAGTGTCGGCAAAGAGAACGAATTCGCGCTTTTTCAGCTTGGGCGCCTTACCCTTTGCGGTCAGCGGCACGTCAACCAGATAGACCAGCGATTCCCCGATGGATGTGTTGCCTGCGATTAGCGCGCGCGTATCCGCCTCTATATAAAGGCGCGCGAATCCCGGCGCGAGGCCAGGCGCACGCTCAGCGGAAACCTGCGTCTGACGGCGAATCTTGGCATGGATCACAAGCTCGCTGCGCTCGGCCAAAGTGACGATATCGACGTAAGTCGCGCGTTCTGCAGCAGAAGGCGGCGCTGCGCGAGATTCCTGCGCACCGACCCCCGTCGATGGCAACCCGCATGCCGCAGCGGCAACCGCCAGAGCAGTTAGTGATCTGAATTTATTAGTTAAAATCTGGTTAATGGTCGTCATCGTTCAGGAGTCCTGCGGGTGTTATGCGGCATTCTTCGCACACTTGTGCATTCGAATGCCAGTGCAGTGAATCGTCCCTGAACCGATAAAGCGTTTGATTGCCTAGGGGTTGACCGTTAAAGCCGTCGGAGCTTGTGCGACAAATGGGGACATCGTTCACACAAGCTGGAACACGCCTCTCGGGTTGCGAGCGGGGTGTCTCACGGGCGGGGAGAGGCCTCTGAAGAGGAACCAACTCCCGACCAGTGAGGTTTAAATTCTGGGATTCGCGTCTGTGCGGTCCGATTCGGTGTGTTCTGATTCGGGCCTGGCGCGAGAATTGTGCCGGATATGTCCGCCGGCTTTGAATGGAGAGAAAGCGACTGGATGGCCTACGCTGACCAACAAATGAGTGGAAGTAAGGTTACTTCCATTATCATCGTGGCGTTGATCCATGTGCTGATCGGGTATCTGCTCATCTCCGGCCTGGCCATTTCGGCCGTTAAAGAGGTCGTAGAGCGCGTTACCACGGTCGACATTGAGGAGCCCCCGCCCCCTGAAGAGCCGGATGAACCACCGCCCGAGCAGCCGCAAGAAGTTGCGCCGCCTCCGCCTGTGGCTCCGCCGCCTCCGATCAATATCGCACCGGCACCGCCGCCGATTCAGACGCAGCCGACAATACCGCCGCCCGCTCCGCCGGCGCTGGTTATTCCGCCGCCTGCTCCGGTCGCGCCCCCGGCACCGCCACCCCCGCCTTCTCAGGCACGTGGTGCATCCACCCGCGGCGAACGCCGTTGGGCGGCCCGGATCCAGGAAAACTATCCCTCCCGTGCTTTGCGTGAGGAGATCGAGGGCACTGTGGGTGTAGCTGTAACGGTTACTCCTGAGGGCCGGGCAACCGGTTGCCGAGTGACCGCGTCGAGCGGATCAAGCATCCTCGATGACGCGGCCTGTAAAGGGATGGAACGGTACGCCCGTTTCAATCCGGCACTCAATGACGCCGGTAACCCTACGACAGGCAGCTACGCCACGCGGATCACATACCGCCTGAACTGATAAGGAATTCGGGCGCTGCCGCACTGGAAGGGCGGCTCCCGCAGGGACAATTTTTTAAGAGGACTACTCGCAATGAACCTTTACACTCTCACGGCTGCTGCGACTGATGCGCCGGTCAATGAATTCGGCTTCTGGAAAGCTATGGAAGAAGGCGGCCCGGTCGCCTGGTCGATCCTTGCCGTCATGGTCATCATGTCGGTCGGCTCGTTCTACATCCTCTTCACCAAGCTGTTCGAGCAGAACAAGGTGATGAACCAGTACAAGGGCGTGAAAAACTCCTACTGGCGCGCTGCCACGCTGAAAGAGGGCGCTGCCAAGCTGGAAAAGAACAGCGCATGGCGTCAGCTTGCCGACGATGCTGTCACCGCTCAGGATCACCATGGCAAGATGGATGGCGCCGGTGACGAGATCCACTTCGTTGAAGAAGAGCTCGCGCATTCGCAGGAAACGATCAATGCTGCGCTTTCGGGCGGCCTCTCGTTCCTCGCATCGGTTGGTGCTACCGCGCCGTTTATCGGT
The DNA here is from genome assembly GCA_938015255.1 of uncultured Erythrobacter sp. Taxonomy (GTDB): domain Bacteria; phylum Pseudomonadota; class Alphaproteobacteria; order Sphingomonadales; family Sphingomonadaceae; genus Erythrobacter. The sequence continues at coordinate 6,987 of CALLQC010000002.1, read as the reverse complement.
CTGCTCGGTACGGTGATCGGTATTTACCGCGCCCTGATCAACATCGGCATCGAAGGTTCGGCCTCGATCGACAAGGTTGCAGGCCCGGTTGGTGAAGCTCTGATCATGACCGCGATTGGTCTGCTCGTGGCTGTGCCTGCTGTGCTTGCGTTTAACTGGCTGCAGTCGCGCAACCGCAAGATCGCCGCTCTTATGGTCGATTTCTCGAACGACATCGTGGCTTACATCGGTTCGAACGGCGCGATTAAGCCGGCCGTAACCGCTGCACCGGCTGCGAAAACCGCTGCCAAGCCGGCACCGGCTAAGAAGGCCTGATTATCTGAGGAACACGCCGGGCCGGCCATCACCGGTCGCCCGGCGGATCCACCCCAGATGAATACGAATTTTAGGGATAGGAATTAGGCAATGGCAATTTCGATGGGAGGCGGCGGCGAGACGCCGATGTCCGACATCAACACCACCCCGCTGGTGGACGTGATGCTCGTGCTTCTGATCATCTTCCTCATCGCGGTTCCGGTTGCGATCCAGACTATCGAGAGGCTCGAAATTCCGATCTTCGAATCAGTTGAATCGAAGAACAAGAACGAGAACCTTCTCCTCACCATCAGCACGACCGATGCGAATGGAAACACTGCGGGCACAATCCGCAGCGGCTTCCAGGGTGCAAGTCGGACGGGCGAATGCCGTATCTACTTCAACAACACCACACCGGTGACGTCTGAAGAACTGTACGACCAGGCATTCACCCGCCTCGACAACATCGTTCAGGCTGCTGGCGGTGTGGAAGCGATTATGGAAGACCCGGAACGCATTCCGCAGGTTCATATCCGCGCTGACAAGAACGCTCCGTGGCGCTGTGTCGCGGGTGCGATCTACAACGTGCAGGCCGCCGGTTATCCGACCGTCGGGTTCATTTCGAACCCGGTCGATCCGAACGGCTGATCCGGTACATAGATTAAGGAGTAACAACCCATGGGTATGTCCGGAGGTAAACTCGACGGCGAACCGATGATCGATATGAACATGACACCGCTGATCGACGTCTTGCTCGTTCTGCTGATCATGTTCATCATCACAATCCCTGTGGCAACGCACTCGGTCGATATCGACCTGCCGCAGGATAACTCAAACACGCCGCCGCCTGACATTGATCCGGTGAAGAACAAACTGGTGCTGTCCAGCGCAGACCAGATTCTCTGGAACGGCGAGACAATCAGCCAAGGCCAGCTCGTTACGCTGCTGCAGGAATCGACCCGCATGGCGGTCGAGCCTGAGCTGCAGTTCGAGCCGGAAGCGCAGGCCAGCTATGACCTGGCAGCCAAAGTGCTGCAGATCATCAAAGGGTCAGGCGTCACCAAGTTCGGCTTTGTCGGCAACGAAAAGTATCGCGTGTTCAGCAAGTAAGCCGGTCTAACAAGACACGAGGAGGGCGGCCCGGCAACGGGCCGCCCTTTTTCGTTGGGAGTCGAACGGCGTGCGAATACAACGGGTTGCATGCTGCATACCCATACGCATTAGGCAACTTATTAGTTATGATATACAATCTCTCATAGTGACCGACGATGCCTCCCCCTGCATCCTCGGTCACAACAAAGGGAGAGAGACATGTCAGCCATTGCCAACACACCGCGCAGCCGCTTTTCAGGCAGCGCCAATGCCCGCCGCCACGCATCGCAGGCGCGCGTCAAGCGCCGCCGCCCGATGGGCGAGATGAACGTCACGCCCTTTATCGACGTGCTGCTGGTGCTCCTCATCATGCTGATCATGGCGGTCCCGATCAAAGTGCACGAAACCACGGTCGACCTGCCAAGCACCGAGTGCCTGGATTGCGTGCTCAGCCCCGTTACCAACACTGTCGCAATCACCGCGCATGACCGGCTTCTGTGGAACGGCACCACTGTCACGCCCGAACAACTCAGCACCCTGATCACCCGCGCCAGCAGGACCCTCCCCGAAGCCCAGCTCCACTTCGAGCCCGACGCGCAGGCAAGCTATGACCGCTCAGCCCGCACAATCGCGCTGATCAAAGGAGCAGGCGCAAAGAGCTTCGCTTTTGTTGGCAACGCGAAATATCGCGAATTCGGGCGGTGATAGATCGACACTTGAGCAAGGCTGAGCGTCGCGCTACCGGATATAAATGAACGCGTCCGTTCCTTTCCGCCGCGCACTAGCCGCCTCGCTGCTTGTTGCTCTTTCCTCTTGCAATTCAACAACGAGTCGCAACGTGCTCCTGATCAATCCGACAAGCAATGTCGTCGCGATCGGCGGAGATGACACGATCCTCTGGAATGGCGAGCCAATCGCGCTAGATCAGCTCAAGCCCGTCTTGGAAGAGAGTGCGGCATTGGAACCAGAGCCGACACTGCGTTTCGAACCACACGTCGAAGCGAGCTACGAGCTTTCAGCTGACGTCCTGCGATTGATGAAGGAAACGGGCGTCACGAACTTCGGATTTGTTGGTAACGAAAAGCTGCCTGCTGAAGGGCAGCCTGCAAACTAGCCCTCTTCGATATCGACCCCATCCTCCGGGCCAATCCGCATCGCCTCGCCCGCAAGGCTCTCCGCCTCCAGCAGCAACTCGTCGTCGACCGCACCCTGCGGCACAGCTTCGCGGCCGATCATCGTCATGACCGGCACGGCGAGAGGTGAGACGCGCTCAAGTTCGACATGGACCAGTTCGTGCTGCGATCGCTCAAGCAGGTCGGCGAGCCTGCCCACATCGGTCATCCGCGCGCGGGCATCGGCCCATGCGGCTTCGAGCAGCACGTGGTCGGGCTCGTATTTCTTGAGCACGTCGTAAATGAGGTCGGTCGAGAAGGTGACCTGTTTGCCCGTCTTCCTCTTGCCGGGATGCTGGCGCTCGACCAGGCCGCTGATGACCGCGACTTCGCGGAAGGCCCGGCGCAGCAGGTGCGATTCGGTCACCCACTCGGTGAATTCATGGGTCAGAATATCGGGTGAGAGCAGCGGCTTCGGGTCGGTGACCGGCTTCAACCCCCACACCGCCAGACAATAATCATTGGCGACGAAACCCGCCGGCATGAGCCCGCGATCCTCCATCCGGCGGGTGATCAGCATGCCGAGCGACTGGTTCGCATTCCACCCTTCGAACGTATAATAGGTCGTGTAATGCTTCTTCGCGTGCGGGAAGCTTTCGATCAGCAGCTCGCCCGGCTTGGGCAAACGACTGCGATAATCCTGCACCTCCAGCCATTCGCGCACGTCGTCGGGGAAACGGCCCCAGCCCGCACGGTCATCGAGCATTTCCTGCACGCGGGACGCCAGATGCGTGGTGAGCGGCAGGCGCAGCCCGCCATAGGAGGGGATCGTTGCGCTGGTCTTCGCGGCGCGCACAATCACATCCATGTCCTTCACGCTATCGACCTCAAGGCTCATGCCTGCAAAGAAGAACGTGTCGCCGGTCGAAAGCTGCGCGGCAAAGCGTTCTTCGACCTTGCCCAGCTGGCGGCCATTCTTGAAGCGGACCATCAGCATTTCACTATCGACGATAATGCCCGCATTCATCCGGTGGCGCTGCGCCTGATTGGGGTGGGCGAGCCGCCATACGCCGTCTTTCGCGCGCACGATCCGCTTGAATTTGTCATAGGCGCGCAAGGCATATCCGCCGCTCTCCACAAAGGACAGCACGCGCTGGAACTGCTCCATATCGAGCCAGGCATAGGCGACGCTTGAGCGGATTTCGGCGAGCAATTCCTCCTCGTGGAATGGCGCGGCACAGGCGCAGGCCATCACGTGCTGCGCAAGCACATCGAGCCCGCCCGCACGAAAATCCTCACCGTCGCGCTGCCCTTCATCAACCGCGTCCTTCGCCGCCATCGCTTCAAGGAATTCGAACCGATTGCCGGGGACAAGAACCGCGCGGCTAGGGGTATCGAGCCGGTGGCCTGCGCGCCCGATCCTCTGCAGCAGGCGCGATGATCCCTTGGGCGCGCCCATTTGGACGACGAGGTCGATGTCGCCCCAGTCGACGCCCAGATCGAGGCTCGCGGTGCAGACCAAGGCGCGCAACTCGCCCGCCGCCATCGCATCCTCGACCTTGCGCCGCGCCTCTTTGGAAAGGCTGCCGTGGTGCACACCGATCGGCAGGTTGTCCTCGTTCACATCCCACAGGCACTGGAAGATGAATTCGGCTAGGAAACGCGTGTTGGTGAAGACCAGCGTGGTGCGGTTGGCCTTAATCGCCTCGTAAAGCTGATCCACTGCCCAGCGCCCGGCATGCCCGCCCCACGGCACGCGCTCTTCGATGGGAAGCAAGATTTCGACCTCAGGCTCAGCACCCTTTTCGCCAAGCACCAGATCTGCGGCATGGATCTCGCCCGTCTCATTAACCGGCTGGGGCGCGAGCCATTCCTGAAAACTCAGCGCATTGGCGAGCGTTGCCGACAGCGCGGCGCGCTGCATATCGGGCGCGAGTTTCTGGAGCCGCGAGAGCGCGAGCGCGAGCAGATCCCCGCGCTTTCCTGTCGCAAAGGCATGCACCTCATCGATCACCACGCGCTTCAGGCTGCGAAACAGATCGAGGCTTTCAGGATAGGACAGCAGAAGCGACAGGCTCTCCGGCGTAGTCAGCATGACATTGGGCGGTTTGGTCCGCTGGCGTTTTTTGCGATCCGAAGACGTATCGCCGCTGCGCGTCTCGACCGTGATCGGCAGACCAATCTCCTCGATCGGCGTCAGCAGGTTGCGCTTCACATCATGCGCCAGCGCCTTCAGCGGCGAGACATAGAGCGTGTGCAGCCCGTCATGCACCGGCTCGCCGGTCGACGGCGCAAAATCGCACAATGTCGGCAGAAACCCCGCGAGTGTTTTGCCCGCACCGGTATCAGCGACCAGCAGCGCGTGCCGCCCCTCGCGCGACTTGGCAAGCATATCGAGCTGGTGCCGGCGCACGCGCCATCCGCGCGCATCGAACCAGCCTTGGATTTCAGGAGGAATGGGCGGGATCGTCACATACCATAATGTGGCGCGTCACCCGCATTCTCGCAAGTGTGAGGCTTACGTGGCGTCCTCGGCCGCATCCTCCGCCGCCTCGTCGGTGTCCTGGTAGAGATCGCCATCATCGCCTGCAGGCGCGGAGACCAGATCGCCGAGATCGCTTTCGTCGACGCCGAGCAGTTCAGCAAGCCGCGCGCGCTCTTGCGCACTCATCTCGTCCACTCCGCGCTCGGCAGGGACTGCTTCCATTGCCGCTCTCATTTCGCCCTCAAGCGAACCGATACGCTGCATCATCTGCGGCATCGCTTCCATGGTTGCAGACATGACCTGCGGATCAGCCATCAGCTTCATGTTTTCCGTGGCGTATAATTGTCCGGTCGGGGTCGCGAAAAAGGCTGCGATATCGGCAAGCTGGGCCGCATCGAAGCGGACTGCATACGCCTTTGCCATCCCCGCGCGAAAGCCGGGTTCGATATCGGTGGCAACGTCGACCATTATGTTCGCCATGAATTCCTGCATCACCCGCCCACGCTCGGCAAATCCCGGATCGAGCAGACGTGCGACTTCAACCTTTTCTGCCCCCGAAAGACCTGCATAATCTTCCGGATCGGCATTGATGCGCGAGCCGAGCAACAGGTTGGCCCCGCCCTCCCCGGAAATCATCGTCATCATCGGCTCGAGCGTGGTTCCCATCATCTCGCTCATCATCTCGGCGTAAAAGCCTTCGGGCATCATGACTGCCATCAGCGCCTCGGCCTGCGGCAGGCGGGTTTGCTGTTCTTCGGTCAATTCGTCTGCGGTGAACATGCCGCCGAACATTTCTGCCACTTGTGCCAGTTCATCGCCGGTCGGATCATTTTCCTGCCCAAGCGCGGGCGCGGAGCTCAAGGTGAGAGCGGTGGCCGACACAGCGGCAAGTACCAGGCGTTTCATAATGGCGATCCTTTCAAAAGACAGGCTGCTTATGCCCCATCATTGTTTGGCGATCCAGCCAGCAAAGGGATCAAATCCCTGCCAGCACCGCGCCAGTAATCGCTGGGCGGCGCTCCAGCAGCGATTGCAGCAGGGCAATCTCGGTCTGACAGCGCGCGGGATCGGCATATTCGCGCATTGCGCGGCGCAAGTCTGCCTCTGACAGACCAGTCCGCGCGGCTGCGGCCTGATAGGCCCAGGCGGGCACATCATTTGCGCCAAAGCCCTGCGCCGAACGGCTCAGGCCGCCCGATTGCAACAGGCGCAGCGCCACGCTCTGCTCGAATGCAACCCAGTCACCGCGCATCGCCGGTGTACCGTCGAAGAACAGACCGCTGGTTACCTCGCGGCAATCACCATTGCCATCAGCCTCAGCGGTCTGCAGCCATGCTAGATGCAATTCGGCAATCGCAAGCGCTTCTTCCCGCGAGGCTCCGGCGCGCGCGGCAAGAATTTGCGAGCGCAGGAATGCCTGCGCTTCATCGGAACCGTCCACCTCGTCTGCAGCTCTTGTGAACAATTCGGCCGCGAAATTGGGATCCGCTTCCACCACTTGCCGCGCGTCCACAGTGTTGCCGAAAAGACGGCGAACAACCGCTTCAACCTGCTCGGTCAATTCAGCTTGCCCGGCGGTAACGGGAGCGAGCGCGACGTCGCTGCTTTCGACCACCGGATATTCGGGGCGCGGCGGGGGATCATCCTCATCGAACACATTGAAGAACACAGCGAGCGCGAAAATGCCGCCAAACCACCAGCACCCCGGCTTTCCAGGCGAATAGCGCTTGGCCACTCCATCAAGCGTATCGCGCTGAAAGCCTGCGACATCGCTCGATGTCCCGAGCGATGGTTTGTAGCGGCTTTCATCGACGGGTTTGGGCCCTTCTTCTTCGGACCCGGCATCGAGTTGGGCAGCGCTGGTGTATCGCCCGCCGGGCTCCCATTCTGGCTCTGGCTCTGGCTCTGGCTCTGGCTCTGGCTCTGGCTCTGGCTCTGGCTCTGGCTCTGGCTCTGGCTCTGGCTCTGGCTCTGGCTCTGGCTCTGGCTCTGGCTCTGGCTCTG
>CALLQC010000001.1 GCA_938015255.1 uncultured Erythrobacter sp. | reverse complement strand
CGTACAACCTGCCATCAGACCATTCGAGACCAGAAATTCCGCCGATTTCAACCTCGCCCGGACTAACCTCAACCCCGCCGAGATAGATCAAGCCGCCGACTTCTTTTGCATCGGCATTGGAGGTGTCGATTTCAATCGGCGTTGTCTCAGGCAGGAATTCTTCGGCAGCAATCGGGGCCGAAATCAATGAAGCAAGCCCGGTCAGCACGGCAAGAGAGGCGTTTTTAAATGTCATTTGTCCGATGTTATCGACCGCCTGCAGAAGAACAAGGGGCAAGCTGAAATGTTCATACAGGCTTCATGTTTACAGGCGTAGTCGCGATGACTACAGGTGTAATCAAGCCGGTGGGAGGCTGTCTTGAATAAGTCTAGTGAAAATCCACGTGAACGCATAAGCGATGCCGAGCATGCCGTTATGGAGGTGCTGTGGGATCGCGGGACGCTGACGGCGTCAGAGGTGTGCGAAGAAGTCTGCGGGAAACGCGGATGGAGCCTGCCAACCGTCAAGACGCTGCTTTCTCGCCTCGTGCAAAAGCGCGCGATTGAAACACGGCCCGATGGCAGGCGTTTTCTCTACAGTCCAATCATGGCCCGTGCCGATTACGTGGGAGGTGAGTCAAAGCGCCTTGTCGATCGGTTGTTTGGAGGCAAGGCGGCGTCGCTTGTTGCCCATCTCGCGGAAAGCGAAGCTTTGAGCGAAAACGATCTCGCGGAAATTGAAGCTCTCTTGAAGGAGCTGAAGCAATGACCCAGTGGCTTTTCGATACCCTCGTATGGACCGCGGCCCTGATCGCGATTGTGTTGATAATCAGACGTCCGGTCGCGCGCTGGTTCGGTCCGCAGATCGCATACGCCTTATGGGCTATTCCGGCCATTCGGCTGATATTACCGCCAATCACCTTACCAGCCTGGATGGCTCCGAAAGAGGCCAGCATCCCGACTGCGTTCGACAATGAAGTTCTCCCCCAGAGCTCAGACACTCCAGTTGCGACCTTTGCGAGTGCCGTGCCCGAGGCGGGAGCGGCAGCGCCTGATCCGTCCACACCGTTTACCCCGGCATATTTTCTAGAGGCTGCCCCCTGGGCAGAGATTTTATGCACAGTGTGGCTGATTGGCGCTGCCATCTTCATGTGGCGCAGGTTTGACAGTTACTTTGCGCTGAGGGCGGATTTGCTCAGAGACGCATGCGAGGTAGGGCAGTCTGGCAAAATCAGATTGGTTGAGACAGCGGCAACACGCGCGCCTCTTGCGCTAGGCGTCACCGATCCCGTTATTGCTTTGCCGCAGGGGTTCATGGCGCAGGAGGATCGCAAAGCGAGAGACCTGGCACTCGCGCACGAGTTCGCGCACCACAATGCCAATGATCTGCTGATCAATATATTGGTGCAGCCGCTATTTGCGTTGCACTGGTTCAATCCGCTGGGCCGTTATGGGTGGCTGGCGCTGAGACGCGATCAGGAGGCGGCATGCGATGCCCGCGTGATCGCGGACCAGCCCGCTGAACAACGCAGTGCCTATGCCAAAGTGATAGCCAGCGCCGCCGCAGGACCGAACGTCGCACTCGCTGCGCCGATGGCCTGCCCGGTGCTGGGGGACAAATCGATAATTCACCGTTTAAGGAGTTTGAATATGACCGATATGTCGTCGGGCCGCCGTTTGGCTGGTCGTCTGGTGCTGGGCGCTGCTGTGCTTGCCCTCCCACTGACTGCATCGATTACCTATGCCGAAAGTCTGGCACCGGACGCACCGCTGCCGCCGTCCGCTCCAACTGTCGCCTTGGCGCCGCCAGCGCCGCCTGCGCCCCCGGCTCCGCCAGCACCGGTTGCTCTCCAAGCTATTGCAGAGGTGGACGCAGATACCCTGGTGGACGCCGAAACGGATGCGGAAGTGACTGAAACGACTGATGAGGATGTCTTCGTATGGAAGGAAGTCGGCGAGACCGGCGACGGACAGAAGAAGACCAAGACCCGCAAGATGACCGTCATCAACAAGGGTGACAAGTGGGATGAGGCAGAACGGGAAGCCGTAATGGCGGAACTTCGCGCAGAGCTGGCCGAAATGGACCGGGAACTTGCCGAGGCATCACGCGATATCGAAAAGGCGATGCTGGAAATCGACATGGCGGAAGGTCAGGAAGGGCGCACTGTCGTTAAAATGGAGTGTCGTGGCAATTCGGACGAGGTCGCGACTGTCGAGGAAGGTGAGGGGCAGCTTCGCAAGGTCTACCTGTGCCAGAGCCGTGTGATGGCACATGCCCTCAAGGGCTTGAAGGAAGCGCGCAAGGCGATTGCAAGCAGCAATGAGATGGACGCGGAAATGCGTTCTGAAGTCTTGCGCGAGCTCGATCAACAGATTGCGAATTGGAAAGATCGGAACAGCTGACAGGCTGAGCAGCTTGCAATATTTCCGGAGCGGGCGTTCGTTCGGACGCCCGCTTTTCGATCGGAATGCGGTTCATAACGAATTCACTCCATCGCTCATAATGCACCATTCGTCTCAATATAGGAGGATGGTGAGATGGGTAAGGAACGCAGTCCCGGAGTGAAATTGTTGTTGGCTGGCCTTGTCGGCGGGGTGCTCATCATCCCACTGCTGATGGTCTATTTGCTTGTCAGTGATCGCCAACATCAGGCGCGCGTCGCGCAGGAATCGATCACACAGGGCTGGGGCGGGGCGCAAGTGGTCGCTGGACCTCAGGTCGTTCTGCCATACACTGCGGTGAGTGAGACGACGGAGACGGTCGACGGGAAACCCGTTATCCGGAAAACCGAGTTCAGAAAGTATCTCTACATCGCGCCGGAAAAGCAGGACCTCCAGACGATCATTGACCCGGAAATACGTGCGCGAGGGATGATCCATCAGTCGGTCGTGTACGACGCGGATATTCAGGGCACAGCACGATTTACACTGCCCGGTGATTTGGACCGGCTTGGTGTAAATCGTGAGCAATTGCTGCTGGACGAGGCGATTGTCCAACTGCCGATTTCCGACCCGCGCGGGCTGCAGACAAATGCCATCATGCACCTCGACGGTGAGCAGATGGAGCTACGCCCCGGCCTGGGCGGATCCGGAAAGGGTACCGGCGTGCACGCGTTTCTGGACTGGTCGGAAGGCAATGATGTCGCCTTGTCGTTTGATTACGGACTACGCGGAAGCCACGCGTTCAGCATGGTGCCGCGCGGAGAGGAGACCAATTTCGAAGTCCGGTCCAGTTGGCCTCACCCCAGCTTTTCAGGGGATTTTTTGCCGAGCGACAATGACCGTGTGATCAATGCTGAAGGGTTTAATGCGAAATGGTCGATTTCCAACCTTGCCCTTGGCCAATCTCTCGTGAGTACAAGCGCAAGCGCTTTACCGCACGTCTCGATCAGCGGGGACGATGTGTTTTACCGCGCCGAAGGCGAAAGCGGCGCGCAGGAGATTGCAACGATCCGTCTTATGGAGCCTGTAGATCTTTACAAGCGGGTCTCTCGCTCACTGAAATACGGGTTTCTGTTCATCGGGTTCACCTTTCTCGCGTTTCTCATGTTTGACGTAGTCGGCGGTGCCCGGGTGGCTTCGGCAGAATACCTTCTGACCGGTGCAGGACTGATCCTGTTTTTCGTAATGCTATTGGCTTTCGCCGAGGTAATCGGATTTATGCTTGCATATCTGACGGCCAGCTCAGCCATCATCGGATTGCTTACAAGTTACAGCGCCGCTGTTCTGGGCAGCTGGAAGCGTGCCGGAGTGATCGGTGCGCTGCTCGTAGGCCTTTACGCAGTATTGTACGTGTTGCTGAATCTCGAAAGCTGGTCACTCATGATCGGCTCCCTTATGCTCTTCGCGGCGCTCGCAGGGGTTATGTACGCCACTCGCAGCATTGATTGGGCGCAGGTTCGCATAACCGGCAATGAAGAGGTTGCGGAGGCCGCCTGATCTTCTCTTCTGAACTGGGGGCTGGGGCTAAATACCGCTCTGGCCCCCAATTTCAGCTATTCCTCAGAAGCCAATGGCTCGGCACGTGGCCGCGCCGGGTATTCGCAGCCTTTTGACTGACCAAGCCCTTTCAGAAAGCCCCGGCGCACCATACCCGCCGTCACGGCAGCCTTCATCTCGCGGGTGTCATCGGCCGCACCTGTGACTTCGCGCAACACACCGCGAAACGGGATAAGGGTGGCCACGATGCCTTTGGCAACCTTGCCTTCGGTCAGGCCTGTTTCTTCCTGACCTGCCAGATCGTAATCGTTGCCCAGCACTGTATCGATGCGCGCGATCTCCATCACGATATCATTGCACGTTGCCAGTTTTTCAGATGCGTATGGGTCGCGCACAGCATCTACCAGAACCGGCGGCACCTCATCGCCTGCCAGGTTGAGGTCTTGCAAAGGCGTCATCGCCACATCCTCTACAGTTGGCTCTTGGTTGACCAGCTGCGCAGACAGCGGCGTGGAGGCTGCGAACACCCCCACAATGGCACTTATTTTAGCGAACTTGCGTAATTTCGTCACAGGCACGATCATCTCCACGTAGGCCAAGGGCAAGTGCCTCCTGGCGTTGCCGACTGGTTCCATGAGTAAAGGATTCCGGATTGACGCGCTGACCTGCGCGGCTCTGCAAGGTATCATCACCGATCGATGCAGCGGCTCGCAGTCCTTCCTGCATATCGCCCTGATCGAGCCGGCTGCGGTTCTTTCCAGCCCATACGCCAGCATAGCAATCAGCCTGCAACTCCATCAGAACCTGCAATTGGTTGGCCTGCCGGGGGCGCGCATTCTGCGCGCTTCGGATCTGTCCGGCGATGCCTGTGATAGCCTGAATGTGATGGCCATATTCGTGTGCGACAACATAAAGCCGCGCGAAATCGCCGCGATCGCCTGCCATTCGGGCAAGCTGATCGTAAAAGCCGATATCGATGTAGATTGTCTCGTTGGCAGGGCAATAAAATGGGCCCATCCCGGTCGATGCTGGGCCGCACGCGGTGGTAAAGCGCTGCTCGGTGGCAAAACGCAGTGTGGGCTGCCGGAATTCCACACCTTGCTGCGCAAATGTGCTTGCCCATGTCTCGTTCAAAGAAGTGAGCGCTGCGCATGTTTCGCTTGCATAGGCATTGGACGAGCAGATCGCGTCCTCGTTTTCATTTTGTGGCACTTGCGAAGATGTCGTTTGCTGCACACCGTCCAGTACGCCGATGGTCTGCATCGGATCGACACCGAAGAAAATCGCCCCTGCCGCAGCAATCACCAGAGTTATGCAGCCGACGCCGCCAGCCTTCCGCCCGCCGCCTCCACCAGTGGTGCCGACATTGATCTTCGACGAGTCGAACGGGTTCAGGCGCACTTGGTATTCTCCCTGTATCTGGGCTTTCTATGCCCTCGCGCATCAATGCGAAATTTCTGGACAGCGTCAATGCAAGCCGCGAAAGCAGATGTGAGACTGAATAACTAGCGGAATTTTGTAATGTTCCTGAGCGGCAAGCGGGCATTGGTAACCGGATCAACCTCTGGGATTGGGCTCGCAATTGCGCGTGCGCTGCATGCCGAAGGTGCTCAAGTGGTCCTGAACGGATTTGGAGACCCGCAGGAAATTGCTGAACTGCAGGATGAGTTGAATGCCGAATTCAACGGTGCAGACTTGCTCGATCCCGGCGCGATCGAAGCGATGATGCATAAGGTTGGCCCGATTGATATCCTCGTCAACAATGCCGGTATGCAGCACGTATCGCCGGTCGAGGATTTTCCGGCCGATAAATGGAACGCGATCATAGGGTTAAACCTGACAGCGCCATTTCATACTACGCGGCTCGCGGTTCCGCATATGAAGCATTCGGGATGGGGGCGCATTATCAACACAGCCTCCGCACACTCGCTCACTGCCTCCCCGTTCAAAAGCGCCTACAACGCCAGCAAGCACGGAATTGCCGGATTTACGAAGACGATAGCGCTTGAACTTGCGCAAAGCGGCGTGACCGCCAATTGCATCAGCCCCGGCTACGTCTGGACCCCTTTGATCGAAGGGCAAATCCCGGATACGATGGCAGCGCGCGGACTGTCGCGTGAAGAGGTCATCAATGATGTGTTGCTGGCGAAACAGCCGACCAAGAAGTTTGTGCAACCAGATGAAGTTGGTGCGCTGGCGGTTTTTCTCTGCCGCGAGGAAGCGGGCAATGTGACAGGTGCGAACTGGAGCATTGACGGAGGCTGGACCGCCGAATGATCTTTCAGGGGGCGAAGAAGGCGCTGGTAATCGGCGCCCTTTTGGCGTTGGCTGCCTGCGCCGGCAAGCCAATCGCGAGCGTTCCTGCGGAAGAACGCAATGCGATCGAGGAAAATCTGCGCAGGGATATCGGCATTCTCGCAAGCGATGATTTCGCCGGTCGCAAACCAGGGACGCTTGGAGAAGAAAAAACCGTCGCCTTCATTACGGAAGAGCTGATGAAGGCAGGGCTTACCTCGGGAACTAACGATCCAGGCAGTGCATGGCGTGCGCCTGTCCAGCTCGTAACCACGCAGCCATTCACGAGCAGTCTTGTCGTCCGAAGCGGACGCCGCACCTTTGAACTGGGTGCTGAGGAAGCGGTGGCTTTCACAGTGAGGCGGCGCGAACTTGTTGATGGCCAGCCGCTGGTGTTCGTCGGCAAGGAGGCTGAGAATATCGCCGCTCAGGATGTGGCGGGCAAGATTGTGGTCATGCTTGGCGAACCAGGTGTCAGCCCCCGGAGGCGCGCGGTCCTGTTTGAAAAACGGCCCGCTGCGATAATCACTGTCATCGAAGGGCCGGATGCCATTGCCAGGCTTAACCGGGCGTTTGGGCGAGAGCGCATCCTGCTTGAAAGCGAAGCGCAGGGTTCACTCAGTGCGTTCGTCACAGCTCCTGCGATGGCCAAGACGATGGGCGAGCGCGCGTGGTCGCGCCTCACTGAGGCGGCCGAAAAAGAAGACTTTGCGCCGGTGACGCTGGAGGCAACGGCCAAGATCGAGGCTACGTCGCAACGGCGCGAATTTACAAGCTACAACGTCATGGGCCGCCTGCCGGGGAGTAGGCCGGGCTCTGGCGTGATCGTGCTGATGGGGCATTGGGACCATCTTGGTGAATGCGGCCGCGAAAGTGATGAAGATCGCGTTTGCAATGGCGCGGTCGATAATGCGAGCGGGATTGCCGTGATGCTGGAGCTTACGCGCCGGTTGGCGGCAAGTGGACCGTTTGAACGCGATATCTATGTGATTGCGACGACAGCCGAGGAGCAGGGTCTTCTGGGAGCACGGGCCTTTATCCAGCAGCCGCCCGTCCCGCTGGAAAGCATTGTGGCCGCTTTCAATTTCGATACAGTCGCGATTGCACCTGCGGGCAGTAAGGTCGGGTTCGTTGGCGAGGGGCGTACCGCGCTCGACCCGCTGATCCTTGAGGTGATGCAGCAATCCGGGCGCGAGCTGGGTGATCGAGACTTTGCTGAGCAGTTCGTTCAGCGTCAGGATGGCTGGGCGCTGCTACAGGACGGCGTTCCTGCGGTCTTCATATCGACCGCTTTCAGTTCCGAAATTGTGCTCGGCCCGTACCTTTCGACCGATTACCACAAAGCCGGTGACGAGGTGGAGGCAGTGGTGCTGGGCGGCGCAATCGACGATCTATTGCTGCACGAAGAGCTGGTTCGTCGTTTCGCCGACACAGCGCAATATTCGCCGCCTGCGGCAGAATAAGGGTGATATGGGCGCTGAGGCCCCTAGCGTTCCCGTAAAAGCGCGCCTAAATGGGCCGCCACGAATCTCGCGACAGATCACAGAAAGTGGCGCTCATGGACATTCCTCTCGGTCTTACATTTGACGACGTTTTGCTGCGTCCGGCGGAAAGCAATGTGCTGCCCAGCATGGCGGATACCAGCACGCAGTTGACCAAGGATATTGCGCTCAACATTCCCGTGCTCTCTTCAGCGATGGATACGGTGACGGAAGCGGACATGGCGATTGTTATGGCGCAGCTGGGCGGTATTGGCGTCCTGCACCGCAATCTCGATATCGAAGAACAAAGCGCGGCGGTTCGCGCGGTGAAACGGTATGAGAGCGGGATGGTCGTCAACCCGATTACCATTAGTCCCGAGGCTTCACTTGGCGACGCGCAAGCATTGATGGATCAACACCGCATCAGCGGTATTCCCGTCACCGATGCAGGCGGCAAGTTGCTCGGCATACTGACAAACCGGGATGTTCGCTTTGCCGAGAACCCGGCTCAGCCGGTCCGCGAACTGATGACCACACAAAATCTTGCGACCGTACCGCTTGGCACGTCACAGGAAGATGCCCGCCGTCTGCTGCATCAACGCCGGATTGAGAAACTGCTGGTGGTCGATGATGCCTACAAATGCATTGGCCTGATTACGGTCAAGGATATCGAAAAGGCCGTGACCTATCCTAACGCTACCAAGGATGGCGCGGGCAGGCTGCGCGTTGCTGCGGCAACGACGGTCGGTGACAAGGGCTTTGAGCGCACTGAAGCGCTTGTGGATGCCGAAGTTGACGTTATCGTGATCGATACCGCGCATGGCCACAACCAGGATGTCGGCCGCGCGGTTGAGCGTGTGAAGAAGCTTTCCAACAATGTGCAAGTGGTCGCTGGAAATGTGGCGACGGCAGAGGCGACGCGGGCGTTGGTCGATGCAGGAGCGGATGCCGTTAAGGTCGGTATCGGTCCCGGGTCGATCTGCACCACACGCGTTGTTGCCGGTGTTGGTGTTCCGCAATTGACCGCGATCATGGATAGCGCTGCCGAAGCAGCCAAGTCGGGCGTTCCGGTAATTGCCGATGGCGGATTGCGCACCAGCGGGGACGCGGCAAAGGCACTCGCAGCGGGTGCATCCACTGTAATGGTCGGGTCCATGCTGGCAGGGACAACGGAAAGCCCCGGCGAGGTGTTTTTGTATCAAGGACGCAGTTACAAGGCATATCGCGGTATGGGCAGCGTTGGCGCAATGGCGCGCGGTTCAGCCGACCGGTATTTTCAGCAGGACGTTTCGGCCATGAAACTGGTGCCAGAAGGAATTGAAGGCCAGGTTCCGTTCAAAGGTCCTGCGGCGGACGTGATTCACCAGCTCGTCGGCGGTGTAAAGGCAGCAATGGGCTATACCGGTTCAGCGACTATCCCTGATCTGCGCGAGCGCGGAAAATTTGTCCGGATTACGAATGCAGGCTTGTCAGAAAGCCACGTGCATGATGTCGCAATTACGCGCGAAGCGCCGAACTACCCAACGCGTTGATCCATGGAATTGCTAGTTCCATTCATGCTTTTGGTGCTCGGAATTTCCGATGACGATCCGAGCGATGTTCAACTGGTTCGCCATCCTGTTTTGTTTGCGAGCGAAGCAGAGTGCCTGAAAGCCGGTGAAGAGGTGGTTCGTGCACGTGTTATCGGAGAGCACGAGAGCGCGACCAACTTTCGCGTTTTTTGCAAGCGCGTTCCAAAGCCGAAAGAGTTCGAAGACCTCTTTTCGGAGCTGGGCGATGCGTCAGATGCGCGCCGGGCCGAGAGTTCTGAGTGACGCCCTCCGCACGCGTTCAGGCTGCAATCGAGCTGCTTGACCAGATCATAGATGCTGCCAAGCGCGAAGGGGCGCCCGCTGATCGGCTGATTGCCGCATATTTCAAGCAGCGCCGCTATGCCGGATCAAAAGACAGGCGCGCAGTTCGCGAGCTCGTCTATCAGGGTATTCGTTATTGCGGAGAAATACCAAAGAGCGGGCGCGCCGCGATGATCGCGCTTGGGCAAGCTGACCCTGACCTGCTTCCGCTTTTCGATGGATCGACCCACGGGCCCGAGCCCGTCAGTGCAAGCGAACAGGCGGCCACTTCGGGAATTGCTCCGGCGTGGCTGACTGATGCTTTGGAGCAGTCGGAAGTAGCGGGAGAAGTCGCAGCATCCATGCTTGGCCGGGCACCGCTCGATGTCAGGGTAAACACGCTCAAATCAGATCGTAACGCTATTGAGCTTCCTGAGGCGGGCGAACATCTTGCAGCGCCTCAGGCATTGCGTTTCCCATCTGGCACG